>NZ_CP172056.1:875937-1206875 GCF_049860565.1 Desulfitobacterium nosdiversum | reverse complement strand
TTCTTTTGCAGCACTTTGTGCCCCATTAGTAGTTACAAAGATGATATCATTTTTGTACTTGCGGATATTTTCGGGTGATTCTGAAGTTATACCCTCAAAAACACTTTTACGATAAGAATCATATACATGCATGAGCTTAGCATTTTGATATCTTTGCTTTATATAACTTACAGTTAGTGTAGACATCTGAGTTAGACCCCAAATCGAGTATTCATACGTTGCATTGAAATCTGTCATTTTCTCATCAATAAATGTCTTTATCGTCTGAAATGCATCAACAATGTACTCATTTTTTTCTCTTTGCTCATAAAACCAACTAATATCATAAATAGCCTGATATTTTTTATATGCATTGAAAAGTCTTTCAATAGTGGTTTGAATAACCCTTTCCTTATGTTCTTCATATTCAATCGGTTCAGGATTCCAATTGATATTTAGAAATTCTGATTTGCTGTATATCTTAATCAACTTATCTACCCATGAAAACCTATATGAAATGTCAGTTTTAGCAAGAATGACGGGTATGCCAGCTGCAATACATGGTACAGAACAATGCAAAAGAGAAGTTATGACTAATTTTGCTTCTGATTTATAATCTTCATAATATTGTCTCATTAGAGCTTTCGGATCATCGATTGGCTCGTCGTGCAAATGTGTTCTCCAAACTGCATCCTTTTTAATATTGTCAGGAATATACTGGACTAAATCATCTGGGATATCAACTATGAATACTTTATTAAACGATTTACCTTCTATTTCTCTCTTGGGAAGCGTAGCAGTTATACAACCATGAAGATAGGCTTGAATGCTATACCTGCGCAATGTATTTAACGTTCTTTCATCCCGACACCCTATAGGTTCAAAACGTCTATAATATTCTACCTCTTCAGGAAGTAAAGTATCTGTAACTAATGTAAGTCCGAGAAAAACCGGAACTATATGATCAGAAAACCTTGCACTGATTCCCCCATCGATGTAGTCAATAAGGGGCATGGTAACCGGTAATATAACATATTCACCCTTGTAGGTACTAAGCTCATTTTTGTCAATATAAACAATATCTTTTTGTGGAATTCCCATTCGCTCATATATTTGATCAATTGCTATGAGTTGCATATTGTCACCAAGGTTATTTACTTTTCTTGCATTAAAGAGATAATTAGCAAATTTCATATATGAATTTTCTCCCTTTTTTTATTCTCAGTAGTAAAACCCCTTAAAACCCATTTTTTCAGACTACTTATGTATACAATAAACGGAAATTTATTACCTCCGGCTCTATATCTCTCAACAATTTCCTTACAGAAAGAATCACTTTTGCTTTTTAATAATACATACCCCCAATGATACCCCGGATGATCACGAAAAGCCTGAACATCAAAAACTTCTGAGTATTTGTCCAGTTTACCGATTGCTTCTAATTCTGCCATTGTGCGGGTGCATTTTGCACATTTGCCACAGTTACCTTTATCTTGAGAGGTATCAAGACATACGGCCAAATTATCGTAAGTAAATGGAAAATCAGTAATGAATTCTACTTTTTTAAGCCGCGTCGTTTCAACCCCTGAAGAGTAAAAATGCGTATTCTGTGTGGAAAGGCAATGAACGTTTAAGAGATCAAAATATGCGGCATCTGCTTCACTAAAATAAAAATCAGAGGCAGAAAAACCAGACGAATAATAATATATCGAAAATAACTTCTGCATAGCAAGAGTTGCTCCAATAAAAACAAATGGAACAATAGGCGCATGTGCTTTTTCATAAAGCCTTAAACATGTATTTGAAGTCATTTTGATATATCTTAGATTACAATCATGAGCTATATTTGATACTTTATGCTGCAACTGTCTTTCCGACTTGCTATCAAAACCTCCATAAATACCCATGTTATAATAAACCCCATGAGTGAGTTGAAAGTTTGGGTCCTCACAGTTAATGTATTTAGCCAGAGTATATGAAGAATCAACTCCACCTGATATTCCAGTTCCAACAGCGCCTTCGCTTGGAAGTTTTTCAGATTCGGTTTGGGTAAAAATAATTACATTATGATAATATGTGATATTATTTATTAGCAATGGAATATAGTAATTTACTAACTGATGATGTAACTGCTCTGATATAGGGGTCTCACAATAAATCTTACATATATCTTTGTCTGACGATCTCATCATTGCCCAAGGAAGCAATGATACTAAAAAAGCATCTGACCGTTCCACACACAGATATTTCTCGTATTCCTTTTCAACCTCAAACCATAACTCGAACGACGAGTCCTTTTCCCTAATTTCAGCGCTTAGTACTGCATTACCGTTTTCCTTATTGGCTATTTTGGGTTTTCCAATTACTATTTCCATTTTATGATTCCTCCGGTAATGTAGATTTCTTCCTGAAACTCCATCCATCAGGTGGTATAAGTTCTATCGGTAACCTTGATGACTCTGCAATACTTTTACCGTTAATTAAACATTTACCCTCAGCATTTGAAAATAACCATGGGCATCCTTTAGCCATCTTATATAGGGTTATTGAATCAGGATCAACCCCAAAAAGACCTACGATCTTAGTATCGATCATGTACCCATTCCAACCAGCAGCCACTAATCCAGCTTTAACCGGGATAGGTGAGGTTGGACCATTCCCCATTCCCATTGATATTCCATCTACGATATAAAATATATTTCTATCGGTTTTACTCCTTAGGTGTCCTTCTCTATCGCAGCATAGAAAAATGCGGTTTAGATCTAGTATCATTCGACAAATTGTCTCATTGCCTGACCATGCTCCAGCTGCCACACTTTGTCCGGAAAGTTTATTGTGTAACCATCTTGCTAAATCTGTATTTTCAGAAGACTTTTTCAGCGAATCAGTTACTTGCTTCTTTGCATTCATATTTATCTCTGTAAATTTCGTTTCGCGATCTTTCAGAAGCCTTAACATTCGAACTCCCGGTTTCCCAATTAACTTCCAACTATACCCAATGATATACTTTCTAATTAAGTTGTAAAACTTCACTCTTTTAATATTCTTATGGTCAATAACAGGCATTTCATCTCCGCCCATATTCTTGCTTCCCATCGTGAAATGGGGAAGATAATTTTTATCCACATTAATTCCGACTAGATTCTTGAGGCAACATGTAAGCCCTGCCTTCCTATGGGTTTTGAGTTTTGGAACAGATATTACTACATTTGCACTTAAAACAGTTTTAGATACACGATATTCCTGTATATCACCTGTGTGATGCCGCATCGTTGATTTAATATCATAACCTGCGCCATGAATATCGACATGTTTATATTTATCAATAGCAAATAAACTATTCTTCCCTAGGTTGATAACCTGGGACTGAGGTTGTTCAAATGCGACTTCCTGTTCTCCAACCCATATCCCGTTTTCTGTCATAACTTTAACTGATCTAAAATCGCGTAGTTCTACATTAACTCCACGTTGCTTAAGAACATCAATCATCTGTTTTAATCCCAAACGCTCAACAAGAAGATCAAAATCGGCTTCAGAACTACAAGCATCACCGACTACAACCAGTCCGGATCCTTTCATTGCTTTCCAGCAATAATCGACGATAGGTCTTAATACTGATGGATGAGTTGTTAAATATTCCTGCATTTCATCTTTTGATGAATGAAGAACTAAATTTGGTTTAATTACAACAGTATACCCAGGAGAGATAATCTCTGACAACGGCGACCATTCAGAGGTACCAATATTTTTTTTATCCATTTCAAGATCAATAAAGCATTGTCTAATGCTTCTATAAACATAATTTTTCTTATTACTTATTTTAATTGCTTCTAGCTCAGGAAAATTCTCGTCAGGATCATATGGAATAACAGGAGAGTAGTCTATTCCATTCTCCTGCCTAATACTAAGACATATTGGTTTCATATCCATCCCTGCCTTCCAAATCAGATTGACTAAAATTTAGTCTCTCTTCCTCCACAACAAGCGGGTAATTCATCAGCCTTGTATTGCATTTAATGATGTATTCACCAATTAATCCAATAAAGAAAAGTTGTATTGCTCCGATAAAGAAAACACCAATTAAAATCGGAACTGTACCTGCAGGAAATTTATCCCAAAACATTAACTTCAATATAAGGTATATAATTGCTATAATGGCACTTAAAAATGACGCAAGAAAGCCCGCAACGGTTGCAAATCTTGGACCAACTGATGAAGCATTAGTAAAACGAATTATAGCAAAATCTAGTAAAGTCCATAGATTATTCTTTGATTTTCCCTTCTTTCTAAGCTTTTGCTTATATGGAATTTTTACAATATTATATCCTAGCTGAGTTATCTGCTGATAAAATGAAACAACTGGATCATTTATTGTGCGACAAAGATCCAAAAATTGTTTATCATACAAACCACTACCAGTAAAGTTCTTCAATACATCCGTTTCGGAAAAACGTTTATAAAAATAGTAATAAGTTTGTCGTATATTCCACATAATACGCTTCTCTTCACTTGACTCTTTTATTAGGCAGACTATTTTCGCTCCTTTTTCCCATTCATTAACCATTTGAGGTATTAAATCCAGTGGAACCTGGAAATCTGCAGGTATTGATATAACGCAATCCCCTATAGCTTGAATTATTCCATAATACCCTGAAGTTTTTGGAAAATTCCGAGCGTTAAAGATTGCCCTCACTTTGGGATTTTCAGAACATATTTGTTTCAATAAAGATCTTGTTTTATCTGTTGAATGATTGTCAATAAATTGGATAATATAGTTATAATTTTTGAGTCTTTGATCAAAAAGAGCAGTTAACTGATTAACCATCTCAATAATATTATCCTCTTCATTAAAACAAGGAATATTAATCCCAATAGTTTTTGTTGTCAACTTATACCGCCTCACAATATATAAATCCACCGAATTTTAGTAAACTTTGATTGTTGGGTTTTCGTTTATTTTGCATAAATTGTTAATAATTTTATCCTATATTTCATCAGCCCAACTTATGAAACCACTAAACTGCCTTCCTAATCTCGTCGACGGATGAAAATTGATAGCTGTTTCTGTCCAGAAACTCGTTTAACAGTTTGGCATGATGGATATTAGAATTATGGTTCTTTCCTCTAAGCTCGACAATAGAGACTTTTCTTTTCACATACTCTACAAATCATATTTATAACCCACCTAATCCTTTGACCGTTTTAATAACATACTCAATCTCTTCATCTGTCAGCAAGGGATACATTGGTAAGCTAATCAACCTGCTATATAGTGCCTCGGCACTGGGACAGCAAACATCTGAGTAACCATTTTTCTGATAATAAGGATGTTTATGTACCGGAATATAATGAACATTAACACCCAACCCAGCTGCACGTAATTTATCATATGCTTCTTTGCGTGGCATATTGGTAACCTGTATTGCGTACAAATGATAACTATTTTTACATCCTTCTGCCTGATAAGGAGTTATGATTCCCTCAACTTTAGCAAAGGCTTTATCATACTCTGCTGCAATCTCACGTCTGCGCTCAACAAACTTATTAATCTTTTTCATTTGGCTTATGCCCAATGCACACTGGAAATCCGTTATACGGTAGTTATACCCTAGCTCGATTTGCTCATAATACCAGCCGCCTTCATTATTATTGAGCATGAGGCTTTCCTCTCTTGTTATACCGTGTGTTCGGTACAACTTTAAACGCTCGTACAACTTTTCATCATTCGTTGTAACCATACCACCCTCACCGGTTGTTATGTGCTTTACCGGATGGAAACTAAACTCTGTCATATGTGATAAGGCACCGATTTTCTTACCTTTATATTCCGCACCCAGAGCATGTGCGGCATCTTCAATGACAATCAAATTATACTCGTCAGCAATTGTATGGATTGCATCCAAATCGCAGGGCTGCCCAGTTAAGTGTACAGGTATAATTGCCTTCGTTTTTGATGTAATTTTTCTCTTAATATCGTCTGGATCAATATTATATGTTTTCGCATCAATGTCAGCAAATACAGGAGTACCGCCACAATATAACACACAGTTAGCGGACGCAGCAAAAGTGATAGGAGTAGTTATAACCTCATCGCCTTCGCCAATCCCTGCCGCGAGACAAGCTACATGCAGAGCAGCAGTTCCGTTGGAAACAGCAATAGCGTATTTTGCCCCAACATATTCCGCAACAGTTTTTTCAAATTCTGAGATTTTGGGCCCAGTTGTCAGGTAATCTGACCTAAGAACCTCACAGACGGCTTGAATATCATCTTCATCAATTGTCTGTCTTCCATAAGGTATAAACATTGGTTTAGCTCTCCTTCTACTTATAAGCAAAATACATCTTTAACAATTCTATCAACTCCAAAGCCATCCACCAGTAATTGCATGGCTCGGGATTTTTGTTTTCTAATTTCATAATTAGTTATGTAATATTGAATATTACTTATTATTTTTTCTAGACACTTATCCATTCCATTTCTTACGTCACCTGAAAACGGTATTAGATTCATATCATCAAAAGCTTTAGCACCAAATGCTTGATTATCTGCAAATATAAATGATACCGAAGGCACTCCGCATGCACATAATTCATATAGTGTTGATCCACCTGCAGCAACGGCAATATCACATTGTTTCATTAAATCCGACATATTCTTTACATTTTTATGTATTCTAATATTAGAGTATAATTTGAGATCAACTTTTTCAGTAATCTTACTATATCTTCCTGCAATAATATGAATGTTAATTTGAGATAACCTATCATCTTTAATGATTGCCTTTGCTAAATGAACAGCAACTTCGTAAGTGTCAGCCCCACCTGTAGTTATCAATATATTTTGAACTATTTCATTTGCTTTATAATTTATACCTCGAAATTCATTTCGAAGTGGAGCGTACTTTGGTCCTAAGATTAGTTTTGTATTTGTTTCCTTATACGTTTGGGAATAATTAAATAAATTAAAGTAAGCATTATAGTTAATAAGTACGTCAACAGGATAATTGAATTTATTGATATCATCTATATAAATCAGTTTTACATATTCAGATAGCTTTCGAAAGTATTCTTCTGTCACATAATAACTATCTACAACTAGCTTATTAATACGATATTTACAAATAATCTTCGTTAAAATATCGACTTCAGAAATCATGTCATCCCATATCGTATTAAGTTGTATAGCTTGAAATTGATAATATTCTGCAAGTTTACTTGTCCTCGAATCTGCTGATATAAAAAGAACATCGATATTCGAATTTCGTATCCCTTGCGCAATGGAAAGGCATCGCATAAAGTGACCTGTTGCTATTGTTTCATTAACATCTACTCTAATTCCAATCATGTAAGTACTCTCTTTTAATTATGGTAAAATCATATTTTTTGTCATTTGTACCTAGCCTATCGCTTATTTACTAGTAAGTTATCTAGTTAACTTCTTTAGATAAAAATATTGTTGTTTGTTATTATCATACGTTCCTGTATAACCACTTTCTTCAAAGACTTTCTTCGATGCCTCATTTTCACTCTTAACAAAAGCTATAATAAATTTAATATCCGGTCTATCAAGTAGGATTTTCTTCTCCATATAATGAATCATGATTTTTCCATATCCCAATCCCCTATACTCTTTTGACACACTATAATTAACTTTTGCCGTATCTTCCTCACAATTAAGCCTTATCTGCCCAATTTTTAATTCATTATTGCATAGCATATACATAATAGTGTTTCTGTCAGCCATACAATTTTCGAACCATCTTTTATGTTCATCATACGGTATTATTGCTGTGCTAAATGAATTATTACGAACTAGTTTATCGTTTGCCCATTCATATAAGAAATCAACATCCGACCAATTAACCGGTCGCAAAAATACATTACTCATCCTCAATCTTCCCGTCGCATATCTTTTCTTGACTAATAGGAGTTCCAAATTTCAGATCGCAAGCAGCTTTTTTACCAAGAATATACTTATAAAATTTCGGTTTCATTCCATAACCAGGTCTAACACACCGAACGTTTTCCTCCGTTAATATTTCACCTTTTTTAATATCTTTCGAGACAAACAAGGAACGACGGAAAACCGTGCTGTTCTTTTCTTTTTCTGAAAGCTCATAATTTACTCTTCCCTTAGCAGAAACCGATGTTCTAATGTCGGAAACCATAGAAGCGAACTCATGTGGTTCCATTGAAAAAGTAGCATCTGGATTATCAATTTCGCGGCTTAAGCAAAAGTGTTTTTCGATAACACATGCGCCAAGGCTTACACCTACAATAGCTGCAATGCTTCCCATTGAATGGTCAGAAAGTCCTACATGCACACCGAAACGCTCTCTCATGTCTGGTATAACCGCAAGATTCATATCCGAATAATTCGCAGGATATTCACTACAGCATTTGAGCAAAACGATTTGATCGTTTCCTTGTCGTTTACAAGCATCGACAGCATCTTGAATTTCATCTATTGAGCCCATACCACATGAAATTATCATTGGTTTACCCTTACTAGCAGCGTACTCGATTAATGGAATATCTACAAGTTCAAACGAAGCTATCTTAAAAAACTCAGCACCAAGTTCAATAAGGAAATCAACAGCTGATTTGTCAAATGGAGTAGACAAGAAATCTATCCCTATTTTTTCACACTCATCCCTAATTGCTTTATGCCACTCCCAAGGAGTATAAGCTTCCTTGTAAAGATCATATAATTTGTAGCCATTCCAAAGCCCATCTTTAATTCTGAAGTATTCATTATCACAATTAAGTGTTAGTGTATCAGCAGTATAAGTTTGAATCTTTACGCAATCTGCACCAACTTGCTTAGCAGCATGAACTATTTCTAGAGCATTTTCTAATTTTCCAGCATGATTTGCTGACATTTCGGCGATAACATATACTCCACCTGAATTCACAACATCATATAATTTCATATTTTTCACCTAATCATGTTCTCATTATGTTCAGTTAAATCAATAAATGGATATAAATACTCCAGTTTAGAAGATGAAAAAGTACCATCTTTATGTGCAATAGTCTTGGACTTTGGAATTTCATCAAAGTTAATAGAACCTTCTATTTCACACAGAACTGGTTTGTCATCTTTCATCACCTTGTCTAAAATTTTATCTATCTCACCGGCTGACTTAATAACATAATAGCTTAAATTATAAGTCCTGGCGATCGATTCCATATCCGGAAAATCCACCCCACTATTTTTGTTACATCCTGCATAATTCGAGTTAAAATTATTTTTCTGCATGACATAAATAGATGCATACCCTGAATTAGAATAAACAAAAAGTTTAATTGGTAATTTATATGTACTTATCAAGGCTAACTCTTGGATGTTATGCTGGAGACTACCGTCACCTTCCAATAAGATAGTCCGGCGTCTTCCACTTGCTACACAACTGGCAATTGCACTTGGTAAACACCATCCCATAGAACCAATACCCATTGAAGTAATAAATTTTTGTCCTTTTTTTAATTTAATTGCCATATGGGATATACCACATGTTCTCCCAGAAGAGGAACCAATAATTACGTCATTACTTGTAATGTAATCCGAAAGTTTATCAGCAAACTTAAAACCATCAACCTTACCCTCATTATCAAGGGGTTGAATCTCCTTATTCAGGGGATATTTTGCCTTGATATTTATACAATAATTAATCCAATCTTCTTTTTGTTTATTAGCAAATTTTTTTTTATTTTTTACTAATGATTCAATAAATATACCTGCATCCATATTTAGTTTCAATTCAAATGGTATAGTTAATTTATTTATTTCATCGTTATCTATATCTACAATGACTTTAACAGCATTAGGAGCAAAATTATCCTCTGCATATGCAGTTATAGCGGGATTTAATCGACTTCCAATGATAAGTAAAAAATCAGAATTTTGAAGGACATAATTTGAATATCGTGTTGCCGGAATACCCGGTGAGCCCATAAAAAATTTATCATCATCACCATATATACCTTTTGCTCTCCAAGTAACTAAAGCAGGAATTCTAAATTCATTGAATAATTGACGTAACTTTTCACCTTTTCCAGAAGCCGTAACGCCATGCCCCAATAATACAACTGGTCTTTCAGCTTTATTTAGCAAATCATAGACCTTAGATATTTCATCAGTTTCAACAGTGTATGTCTCGATTAATCCTTCGGATTCTGGATTAAAACATTTCATATCCATTAAATCCACTTGACTCCCTTGAATATCAAGTGGAATATCAACCCATACCGGGCCTCTCCTACCATGTGTTGCTAAATATACTGCTTTCTCAAGATGATATTTTATTTCATCTGCCTTCATAACAGTAACGGCATATTTAGTTATTGGAGTCACCATTGGAACAATGGCAATTTCTTGTGCTCCAAATTGGCGAAGGCCTTTTACCTGTCCCATATCCGCTGTTTTTGTTTGTCCAGATATATATAATACCGGGCTAGAATCAAGCCAAGCGCCTGCGCAACCAGTGACAGCGTTTGTTGCACCAGGACCCGTTGTTACTAAACATGCACCTAGATGGTTTGTGTATTGCGCATAGCTGTCAGCACATATTCCTGTCGCCTGTTCATTAAGGTTAAAAACTAAATTTAACCCTTCTTGCTTACCAACACTGTCAAGAAGGTGCATTATTCCGCCACCCGATATTAAAAACAAATCATTTATCCCGTTTTCAGTAAGAAACTTAGCTACATAATCCGATACCTTCATAAATAGTTCTCCTTATTTATAGACGTTATTAAATTACTTACTTTCATTCAAGTCCCAAATTTTCAAGTTCCATTCTTAATCCTTTAATATCAAACCACTCTTTATTAGTCTCTGAACTATATTCAAACCCTTCTTTAACTTTTATACCACTTCCAACCAAATTAGCATCGAACTTCCACCAGTCAAAATTAGGGTAAATTATAAAGTGATTATCATATTCATAAGTTAAGGTGGAGTCATCCTTTGTAATCATAACTTCATGCAACTTTTCGCCTTCTCTAATTCCAATGTTTTTAATTTTTGCTCCTGGCAACATCGCTTCTGCTAAGTCAGTTATCCGAAATGAAGGAATCTTTGAAATATATGTTTCTCCTCCATTTGATTCTTCCAAAGCTTTAAAGACTAGCTCAACACCCTGTTCCAAGGTAATCCAAAAACGTGTCATTCTTGGATCAGTAATTGGTAACTCTGTTTCACCCTTTTCAATCAAGTTTTTAAAAATTGGTATTACAGAGCCTCTACTACCCGCGACATTACCATATCTAACAACAGAAAATTTTGTTCCGCTGATTTTACTATATGCGTTCGCTGAAATAAATAATTTATCCGATACCAATTTTGTTCCACCATACAAATTTATAGGGTTTACTGCTTTGTCTGTCGACAACGCAACTACTTTTTTAACCCCTCTATCAATGGCAGCATCAATCACATTCTGAGCTCCGTGAATATTTGTCTTAATAGCCTCAAATGGATTATATTCACATGTTGGCACCTGTTTCATAGCTGCTGCATGTATGACATAGTCAACATGATCAAATGCTCTATATAAACGATCTTTATCCCTTACATCTCCGATAAAAAATCTTACTTTTGACATATCATATTTCTTTTCATATTCTGCTTTCATTTTGCTTTGCTTAAATTCATCTCTTGAGTAAATTATTAATCTACTGGGTGTATATCTATCGAGAATCATCTCTAAAAATTTTTTACCAAAGCTCCCTGTACCACCTGTAATTAATACTGTTTTCCCATTAAGCATTAAATTATCCTCCTTATACAAGTCCAATGTTTTTACAATTCAATTAGCCAAGTTTCATTGATATAATAACGAGTAAACATCTATATCTTCTTTGTGATTATAATACCAAACGTATAAATCACTTATGGCTTCATCCATCGGCAAGAATTTAAAACTCCCGATTTCTTTTAAAAGTCGTTCGTTACTTGCCGAGTATTCGTTTGCTAAGCCTTCTTTGCAAACATAAATAGGAAGTTCTTTACCACTAATTTTTTTTATGATATTTGCTATCGCTAATAAGTTAATTGTTTTACCAGATGTTACATTATACACCTTGTGCCTAACGTCATGGTTAATAAACCACTCTACGATTTTGCAAAAATCATCAATATATAGATAATCAAAATACACATTTTGACGTATCGTTATAGGTAGATTTTTGACTGCTTTACAACATGCCCCAGAAATAAAGGTACGTTTCCAGTTCTCGTATTTTCCAAACAACCCAAATATCCGTAGATTATATATATTTTCACTATGTTGTATAGATCGGTTAGTAATATATTTATAAAGACCATAATCTGTCGTAGGGATCCCGTTTCCAGCATTCTCCTCATTAATCATGCTTATTTCTCTACGCTTATCGAATTCAGCGCCGGATCCAAAATATAACATTTTACCAAAGAGCTTCTGATATCTCTCAAAATTAAAGAACATTCGCAAATTTTTATCGAGTTCCTTTGAAGAATCTTTATTAGAGGCTACCCTAGGATTGAATACAGCAGCGTGAATAATAACGTCATAATGCCGTTTTTCAAGTTGCTTTTTAACTGCTCGTTCATCTGAAATATCGAATTCATGACTTGTAGGCGCATAAATATCATATAACTCATTTTCTTTTTCTAAAAACTCCTTGAGATTCCGTCCCATGAAGCCACTCGCACCGACTAATAAAATTGTCTTTTTCTTTTCTACCATATCTTCCATGGGGCACTCCCACCTTGCCACAGCTCTTCAAGTTTTTCTTTATCTCTTTGTGTATCCATGCAAAGCCAAAAACCATCGTGCTTATAGGCCATCAATTGACCCTCTACAGATAAATTCATCAATGGCTCTTTCTCAAAAATTGTACTATCTCCTTGGATATAGTCAAAAACTTCTGGATTCACGACCATGAAACCACCGTTGATCCAGCCCACATCACTTTTGCTTTTTTCGGCAAATCTTTTAACTACGTTGTTTTCATCAATATCTACTACTCCGAATCTACCATCGGGTTGCACAGTCGTCATTGTAATAATTTTCCCATGGTTTCTATGAAATTGAACTGTCTTTTCTATATTTACATCCGAAACACCATCACCATAGGTAAGCAGGAACGTTTTATTTCCTACATATTCCCTAATTCGTTTAACTCTCCCACCCGTCATTGTATGCAATCCAGTATCAATCAACGTTACCTTCCATGGCTCTGCTACATTATTATGAATCGTCATCCTATTCCTACTTGTAAAATCAAAAGTAATATCACTATTATGCAGATAATAATCAGCAAACCATTCTTTAATAATATGCTGTTTATAACCACAGCAAATGATAAATTCATTAAAGCCGTAATAAGAATACAACTTCATAATGTGCCATAATATTGGTTTCTCCCCAATTTCTATCATCGGTTTGGGCTTTAGATAGCTTTCTTCCGCAATACGTGTTCCAAATCCACCTGCCAATATTACTACTTTCAATTCTTATCTCCCCTTATCTCCACTCTCTTAATTTATTTTACTAGCCTTTTGACTGCCTGTTTAAGCCTATTGAATCAAAATCTATAACTTCCTTTCCACTACAAGAGGTCTATTTATAATCTCCTATATCGTCACCAATAATCTCATAGATAAAATTTGTACTAAACGCAGAGAAAGATCTTTGGATGTATTTATCAACGTATTACATTGCGTATCAAAATACCTATAAGCCATGTGGATTTCCTTATTTTGATTGATGAAGGGACGTATTAAAAAAACATCTTCATCACTATTATTTCTTCCCCCAAGCCACCTTATTATTTTCCCTCCTAAAACTCAGGAATCAATCAGGTGAATTTTAGAAGCCCAGGTAAGAGAATTTTTTAGAGTTTCATCCCATGAACAATTGTCAATAAATACTTATTCATAATCATTCTTGGATAATTTAGTCATCACATTAGTTACAGTAATTTACATATCTTCAATATTTTCTTCATAAATTTATAACCTCC
The DNA here is from genome assembly GCF_049860565.1 of Desulfitobacterium nosdiversum. GTDB lineage: Bacteria > Bacillota > Desulfitobacteriia > Desulfitobacteriales > Desulfitobacteriaceae > Desulfitobacterium_A > Desulfitobacterium_A nosdiversum. Next base: position 1,192,886 of record NZ_CP172056.1, on the reverse strand, counting down.
GAAATATACAACTCTTTTCCCGATATTGTTCGACATTTAAAACTAAATACCTTTTAGTCAATTTATATTCATCTTATTATGATTTCACAGCTATCTTTTGGCTTCATTCTGAAAACAAGCAGCAGCATTTTACTGGTTAAAAGTACTACCTGAATCATTTGTGAAATTATCAGAGTATGAGTGATACCATACATTCCATACCTGTCAATAAGTGTAGGGGATACAAAATAACAAGCAATACAACCTATAAACAATATGATATTCATTGAGATCAATTTTCTGGCCACTATATAAAAAAAGTTCAAGCACATAATTATTGCAGAAAGTGTCGTTACCAGAATTATACTTGCAAAAATCTCGCTATATGGTAAAACTCCCTTACCAAACATTATCTCGAGAACAGGATTTCCCCAAAAATACGCTCCAATTTCTGCAATAACGCCAACAAACACTGTAATGCCAATAAACCCGCTTAATGTCAGAAAAGTACCTTTCCTTAGGCCCTTATTATAATACATAGCCAATTGAGGCAAAAAGGGCAATAGAACACTTGATACAAAAGTGGTTATAACAATTGTAGGAGCAGATAAAGAAGAAAAAATCCCGAAAAGCTCAGAAGAGTAATGCTTTTCATAATAAATACGAGGAATAGAGAGTAAAATCTGTGGAATGATCAAGCTAATCATCAATAAAAATGTTGATTTTAATAATATAAACGTTGATTTTAGGCTTTCTTTGTCAAAATTAAAAACAGGATTTGCTATATCTCTGATTCGTGGTAAATCATAAATATAAACGGTAACTAATGATGTAATAAATAAAAGGGCCAGAGCCAAATTAAGACTCTTGCCAAGATATAGGGAACTAATAAAAATGGCAAATCCAAAAATTCCTTTAAGTATTAAAGAAATACAAATATAATCGAATCTGTTATTTTTTTGAAAAATTCCATGAAATACATCTGTGAATGCTTCAATAGATTTAAATAGCATATATAAGCTAATTGCCAAAATAATGCTACTTTCATATCCCAAATTAAATGTAAAAATTAAACAAAGTGTAAATCCTATTGTGACAGTAATTAGACGCGAGTTATTATATTGCTGGTCAGAATATTCTCCAATAATATCCGAAGCTTGAAAAGAACGCATTCCATAGCATGATATCATATAAAACACATTCGTAATCGTAATTGCCAGAGAAAGAATTCCCGCATCATAAAAGTTTCTCACGCGTACAGTTACCAATGTCATCAACCATATTGAAAATAGATAGATAAACGTACCTATAAAATTTTGAATAGCTTTTTTATTGTGCATCATAAGCCTGTTCAACAGCTTCAATAATTACTTTGCCCATTTTATCGATCATTTCATCTGTCATTCCCGGGAAAACACCAACCCAGAATGTTTCATTCATAATTCTATCGGTGTTTTTAAGTTCACCCACTACCCGGTAGCCTATACCCGAACTTCTCATTTCATCAAAACAAGGATGTTTTAGCAAATTGCCAGCAAAAAGCATCCTTGTTTGAATACCATTCTTTTCGATATGCTGAATTACTGAGTTGCGATTAACCCCGTTTTTACATGTAATTAAAAATCCGAACCAACTCGGGCTTGAATTAGGGCAAGCTTCAGGAAGGATTACCTTATCAGAAATACACTCTAACATTTCCCTTAACCGATCAAAATTGTGCCTCCGTAAATGAGTGAACTTAGGGATTTTTCTCAATTGAGCACAACCAATTGCCGCTTGCATATCTGTCGCCTTCAAATTATAGCCAAAATGTGAATAAACATATTTATGGTCATAGCCGAGCGGTAATTCTCCATACTGTCTGTCAAAACGATGCCCACAAAAGTTATCATGGCCGGAAGGACAAATGCAGTCACGTCCCCAATCCCGGAAAGACTTAATAATCCTGCCCAACAAAGGATTATCTGTATATACAGCCCCTCCTTCCCCCATCGTCATATGATGCGGCGGATAAAAGCTTGATGTTCCTATATCACCGATAGATCCGGTATATTTCTCTTGCCCATTGATTGTATATTTAGATCCTAATGCATCACAGTTATCCTCAACCAGCCAAAGTTTGTGCTGATCACAAAAGGCTTTTATCGCTGTTAAATTAAAGGGGTTGCCAAGAGTGTGTGCAATCATAACAGCTTTAGTCTTCTCAGATAAAGCTTCTTCGAGAAAAGATACATCGATATTATATTGAGGAATTGTGACATCGACAAATACCGGGATAGCGCCAAACTGGATCATCGGTGCTACCGTTGTCGGAAAAGCAGCTGCAACTGTAATCACCTCATCTCCGCGTTTAATAGCACGGTCCCCTAAAAGGGATGAAGTTAGCGTCATAAAAGCAATAAGATTTGCTGATGAACCCGAGTTAACCAGCGCACAGGTTTTTACACATAAATACTCAGCAAACATCTTTTCAAATTTCTCAGTATAACGTCCTGCAGTTAGCCAAAACTCAAGCGAGCTATCAACGAGATTAACCATTTCTTCATGGTCATAAACACGGGAAGCGTAAGGTATACGTTGTCCTTCTACATAAGTCTTATTTTGATTGTGATATGTATTGCAATATTGAGTTACCAAATTCAATATGTGATTCCTTGCTTGTTGTTCGGACATATTCTCAAACATAAAATTACTCCTCACCGGCTAAATATTCAGCAATCTGCTTGTCCATAATTGCAGGAATATCGCCTTTATTAAAATACACTTTTGTCCATTCTATAGTTTTATTAATGGCTTCGCTAATATCCCAGCGGGGATGCCAACCGAAAGTTTTCTTTAATTTCGAACAATCCAACTTGAGAAAATTTGCCTCATGAGGGCCATCAATAAACTTATTTTCCCATTTTTGTTCTTCACTCCATTTTTTACAAAAAAGATTAGTCAAAGCTCCCGTTGTGATGCAATCACTCTCATCTGGACCTACATTATAAGAGCCTGCATATTTTCCAACGTTATACTGATTTGATGCGATCATTAGATATGCGTATAAAGGCTCCAACACATGTTGGTAGGGGCGAGTTGAATGTGGATTGCGGACAATAATTGACTCTCTTTTCTCCGCTGCACGGATACAGTCGGGAATAATACGGTCATTTGCGAAATCACCACCACCAATTACGTTTCCTGCACGAGCAGTAGATATAGCTACACAACCATCAGAAAAAAAAGAACTTTTATAACCATGGGTTACAAGCTCAGAACATGATTTCGAATTCGAATAAGGATCGTATCCATTCAAGGGTTCGTTTTCTCGATAACCCCATACCCATTCATTATTCTGGTAGACTTTATCGGTTGTAACATTAAGAAACGATTTAACATAATTTGATGTTCGGATACATTCGAGTATATTAACTGTACCCATAACGTTAATATCATAAGTAGTACGGGGATCCTTATAACTGTCACGTACAATCGGTTGTGCAGCAAGATGAAATACTATTTCTGGCTTTGACTGTTCAAAAGCAGATTTGAGGGAAGCCAAATCACGCACATCACCAATAATTGAATTCATTTTATTTTGAACATCGCATAGTGTAAATAAATTTGGGATGGTCGGTGGCTTCAACGCATATCCAGTAACAATTGCTCCAGCATTTATTAACATACGACAAAGCCAGGAACCTTTAAACCCTGTATGTCCAGTTACAAAAACTCTTTTCCCATCATAAAATCCTATATCAAACATATATGACCACGCTTTCAGTAACCTATTAAATCTACTACCAGTTTTATTTTTCTCCTTAGAATAACTTTCTTTTCTATAAAAAATAGTCTACATTAAATATCTTTAAAGCAACAGCTTTATCCGTTGGAATATTAATATTATCACTTATTTTACTATTGCAACATCGGCTAAAGCAATCCAATCAGCCGTTTCGTCCCCACTTGGAGATACTGTACTAAAAATAATATCTATTTTTTGTCCAACATAATCTTTAAGTGAAATATCTATATTCTCCCATTCATTACTTCCCGGTTTAATATCAGAATCAAATATCTTATTTTTCTCGTTATTATTAACAGCATATATTATAACTTTAGCCCCGTCACCATTGGTATACGGCATTCCAAAAGACACTTTAAGTTTATTATCTTCACCTATTTGAATATCTTTATAAGTTGTTTCAAAACCACTAAGTATTGTCATAGATTGTTTTTTTATTGAACCTATATTCCAATCCATTAAAAATACTCCTGACCCATTCGGAGTATCAACAATTTTATTTTTGGGTTCAATGTTACCATTTGAAAAGTTACTAATAAAATTAAATTTATAACTTTTTTCATCTCTTGCTTTTGATTTGAGATATTGTATTTGGCCTGATATATCTTGTACTTGATTCGTTGAATTATTTAATTCTAGTGCAATTATTTTCTCGTTATTATTGGAGCCAACTTCTACCAAATTCTTAGTGTTGTCTACTAAGTTAACTTTAAACTTTTTGTCTTGAAGATAAGGCAAAAAAAAGGTAGAATCAGAATTTAACATTGGCCAATTTAAATTATTGTTTTTGATTAAAATAACATTAAAATTTGCAATATTTTCCCCATATTTTTGAATTGTTTGTTCATATAATGAATCCGATATTTTTTGTGCACTTACAAAATAAACATTAGGTAAATATGATTTATAATATACGTCAACTTTAATTGTTAACATACAAAAGCATAATAATAAAAGATATTTAATAAATGTACTTCTATATCCTACAGTTTTTATATTTGAAAAAATATAACTAAAATAGATTAGGAAAATAAGAAATGGTGCAAATAACCAACGTAATTCTTGTCTAATTGTTATTGAAGCAGCCAATAAAAGAGAGAATAAAAGTAAAATAAATAATAAAAATAATTTTGCTTGACTAAATTTTTCTGTCTTTAATGATTTTAAATAAAAAATAAAGATTGTTATTAAAATAAGTATATTTATTGCAATATACAAATTAATATTTTTAGTAACAGAAGAAAATGTAATTCCGTTTAAATATTCAGGTCCAGCGTTTATCCAAAAAAGATTTAAAACTCCATCAAAAAAGAAAGTAATAATTCTGGCAATATTAAAAGTGATAGCTTGACCAGCCGTACCTATAAGTGCATTTGAATGAAAAGCAAAAATTTTTAAAGAAAAATTAATAATAAAAGGCAAGAAAACTAAGGAACTAATAATTATTTGTTTAATTTTTTTTAAATAAAAATTTTTATTAAAAAAAATAAAAAATAAAAAAGGTACTAATACTATATAAATTTCATATGTAAATACAATCAAAAAATTTAAAATTAAAATAAAGATAGCATTTTTTGTTTTTCCACTTTTTAAATAATCAATACTAAAATAAATTATAAGTAAAAATATAAATAATGATAAAGACATTAAAAAACCAGTTGTTTGTAAAATATTATAATAAGAGAATCTAGATGTAATAAATAAAATGCTTATTAAAAAAGCTATAAAACTATTATTAGAAACTTTTTTTATTATATGAAAAAAGGCAAAGATAATTAAAAAGTTAAACAAAATATTAAAATAAAAATATAATGTATAGTGATAAGAAAACAACTTAAAAAGAAAAAAGCTAAATAAAATAAAAATAGGTCTATATTTACCTCCACTATAATTAAATATTAGAGATTTTATAGATGATGAATTATTAAAATATGACCACATAGAAAGATCATCGCCCATTATGGTTTTAAATCCAAGTTTATAAAACCATAAAAAGTTAAATAGAAAAAGCAATACCAAAAAAATATATGTAATAAAACGTGATGATAAAATTGATATAGTAGTTTTAGATATTTTTAATGCAGCCTTTTCCAATCTTTTACCTTCCTTTACTCTTTTGAAGAAATTATTTTTGTTAAACTAAAAAACCTTTAATACCACATTTTTCAGCCGACTCGATATCCCACATCTTATCGCCAAATAACAAAGATTGTTTTACATCGATATTGAAATCATTAATTGCCTGTAAAATCATTCCTGACTCTGGTTTCCTACAATGACATGGACCCGTAATATCTGGATGGTGAGGGCAGTAATAAAATGCATCGATATGAGCCCCTATTTTCTTAAGTTCATTATTAATAAAACGATGTAATTTGTTCATGTCTTTTTCGGTATAATACCCTCTAGCAATTCCTGCTTGATTGGTAACTACAATAACTTTATAACCCCAATCATTAAATTTCTTAATAAACTGGGGCATCCCCTCAATAAAACGAAAATCTTCAATTCTATATAAATAATTGACATCTACATTTATAGTTCCATCTCTATCTAAAAAAACTGCTTTATTCATTTTACAATCTCCTGTTAGGCAAAATCCAACTGCGCTTTTGCATAATCTTCTGGAACACCTATATCTATAAAATAACCATTACTCATATAAGCATATATATTTAGTTCATTTAATTTCTTCTCCATTATTTCAGTTTCAAAGGAAAACCTTTCCTCATTAAACGTTAATAAAATAGTCTTTCGTATTAGATAAATACCCCCATTTATAATACCATCTCTTTCTGGCTTTTTCTCCAAAAACCTTGTAATTTTGTTATTTTCTATTATAACAGTTCCGTATCGTTCAAAGTTTTCCATTTCCTTTGTAGCTATTGTCAAATCGGCATTATTTTTTCGATGATCCTTAAGCATCTCTAGTAGATTAACATCAAAAAAAGTATCACCATTGATTATAAATACATTTTGATCCCGACATTGGTTGAGGGCTTTTTTAATTGCGCCTCCTGTAAACAATGGGGTGTCTTCTTTAGAATAGATAATTTCGCACCCTTTATAGCTCTTTCCAAAGTGATCTATAATACTTTCCTTTTTATAGCCTACTGCTATTACTACTTTAGTAATACCTTTTCCAATTAAGTCATCGATAATATATTGTAGAAAAGGCTGACCATTAACAGGGGCCATTGGCTTGGGTACATTACTTACAATATGAGCTAGCCTTGTTCCAAAGCCTCCTGCTAAAATAATCGCCTCCACTCAGTTTTCCTCCCCATAAAATTCATTTTCCAAAGCCAAGCATATGCAGTGGTAGATTGGGAGATGCAGTTCTTGAATTTTGTAGGTTATCCGACTAGGAACATTGATCAAAACATCACATAAATCCTTCATTTTTCCGCCTGTTTCTCCAGTCAAACCAACAACATACATTTTTTGCAAATGAGCTACCTCGCAAGCATAAAGAATATTTCGAGAATTACCTGAAGTAGAAATAGCTAAGAGAACGTCTCCTACTGCACCAAGGCCTAAAACTTGTTGTGCAAATACCAAATCTGGAGCATTATCATTGGCATAAGCACTTGTAAGAGCCGTTTCTCCCTGGAGAGATATTGCCGGTAAAACATCCTGCAGATTATCAATTAAATATTGACTGTTATTTGGGAACATTTCCTCCAAATACTTTTGTTTGAGATTCGATAATTTTCTAGGGAGAACAAATGATTTCATTAATTCTCCAACAATGTGCTGTGCGTCAGAAGCACTGCCCCCATTTCCGCAGGTTAGCAACTTATTCCCTTTTTGATAGCATTTTATTAGAACTTCTACAGAAGCTACAATACTTTGATAACAACTTGTGAGCAGTGGATATCTTAGCAGTAAATCATCAATGATTGCCTTAGTTGAATGTTTCAAAAAAAGTCCCCCATTCAGAAGATAATTCTAACGTAAGGTCCAAGCCTGAGTTCCTTTTTCAGTAAAGCTTGTTGAAATTACAAAACCATCTTTCTCTTTGAGAGCTTTTGTCAATTCGAACCGTTTTTTAGGATCACAGATAATCATCATAAAACCTCCGCCACCCGCACCGGATATTTTTGCCGCTTTACCACCATGAGTCATAACAAACCTATATATTTCTTCGATATGGCTATTAGAAATTACAGAAGCCGTTTTTTTCTTACTTACCCATCCCTTTTTTAAACACTGTGCAAAACCATCAAAATCACCTTTTAAAACACACTCTTTCATCTCAAAGGCTGCTGCTTTTAATTCATGCATTCCTTCAATAGACTTTTCATCTTTTTTCTCAGTATTTTTAATTTGCTCATCAATTATTTTTGCACTATCTCTTGAAGTACCTGTATAATACAGAACCAAAGAATTTTCTAATTCGTTTTTGATCCAGTTTTTAATGCGTAATGGATTAACTAGGACTCTATCATTATTGGAAAACTCAACGAAGTTAAATCCCCCAAACGTGGCTGCATATTGGTCTTGTTTTCCGCCAGATAGCCCTACGTCCTTTCGTTCAATTTTGTAGGCTAGTGATGCTAAGTCATATTCGCCCAAAGGTAAATTTAACCATTCCATGAATGCTTTTAAAATAGCTACAACCATAGTTGAAGAAGATCCAAGACCGCTGCCGGCAGGGGCATCGGAGTAGGTTGTCATACGAAACGAAAGCGGTTTATCGTTTAGATAATCTTTTATGACCCGATTATAAACCCCCTTATGAAGTGGTAGTAAACCATCGATTGGTAGAAATGACGTGCATTTACTTTCAAAATATTCCTCTCTATCCGAAGCATAAAACGTAATTTTTCCGTCGTTGGTTGGTTCAATGGTGCAGTATGCATACATGTCAATCGTAGCATTTAGAACTACACCACCAAATTCATCACAGTATGGTGATACATCCGTACCACCTCCCGCAAAGCCTAATCTTAGGGGCGCTTTTGATCGTATTATCATCAAGTCTCCTCCCCTGCATCATTCATATCAAAATCTTCACCAATAACCTTTTGAGCATTTTCCGGTGTAAAGTTATTCATAATATAATGATAAGATTTCTCATTCATAATCATTAGTCGCTTTTCATCTTCATAAAGTTGAGCGATTTTATCTGCAAAAGAATTTGGATTATCTTCAATGGCTAAGATTTTGTCTGCTCCTTCTATTCCTTCTGCACCAATTGATGTAGTGATAACAGGCATACCAAATTTCATGGCTTCAATAACCTTACCCTTGATTCCTGCGCCGTATCTAAGCGGCACGATAGAAATACGACAACTTCTATAATATTTTTCTAATTCATCATCAGTTACATAACCATGAACTATCAAATTATTACTTGAAAGTCTTGTAATACTTTCAGGCGGTTTAGAGCCTAAAATATGAATTTTTATCATAGGATTTAACGATGATAAAATTGGCATAATCTCTTTTGCCAACCATTCTACTGCATCTACATTCGGCTTATGACCAAAACCTCCTATAAACATTACATCTTTTCGATTCGCAAAATTATAAGATTCTTTTTTAACATTTTCAAATAAATAAGCTGGAATTGCCTTTACGTTTATTGAAGCGTCAATCTTCTTAATTTCTTCTACTTCTATTAAAGACGGATAATAAACGCAATCTGCTTTTTTCATTAGACTTAATTCCTCTCTCTTCCAGTCAAGAGAAGAATTTAAGATTGCTTTATCGCCAGTAAGTTCGTATTCACGCCTCTCACGCAGAAAGTGCAAATCGTGACCATAATATATAATTTTGGCTTTGGTATATTCCCTGATAAAATCGATATACTTAACTGAAATATGAGGCCTATTTAAAAGTACATAATGAATATGCTGAGCATGTTCTTTGACCCATTCCTTCCAATGATTTGCATAGTATGAGCCATAGAGCACCTCAATACCCATTTGCTGTAAAGTCGTAGTATAAGGTTCCTCAGGATAAAAATTATCACCAATAAATTTTACATTAAATCCTTTTCGTACAAATAGTTTAAGATATTGATAAACTGTTCGGCTTCCGGCATCTTTATCATAGGTAGGGACATAATGGTCAACGACTAAAATTGTTTTTTTATTTCCACTCCGATCCCTTGCTAAAAAAACATTCTCTCCATTAGGGAAGTTGTCTTTTCCAAGTGTCTCATTCCATTTCTTAAAAAAAATTTTTTGATTTACGTTTTGATATGCCTTTTGCCCGCTGGATATATTCGTGCCATTAGATACTCCTTCAAAATGCACTACAACGGATTTCGGTTGATACATTACTTTATATCCTTTACTCCTTACAGTAAAGGCAAGATCGCTATCCTCGCAGTAGGCAGGGGCAAATCTTTCATCAAATCCACCAATTTCCTGCCATAACTTTTTAGAAATTAAAATACTTGCTGCTGAGATATAATCGACTTCTTTAATGTAATTATACTCGGGTTCATTTGGATCGCTACGGTTTCCATAATTCCAGGCTGAAGCATCTTTCCAGAAGATTCCGCCAGCCTCTTGCAGTTTTCCGTCTGCATACACAAGTTTTGAACCAACCAGCCCAATTTTTTCATCACTTTCTATTAAGAAAATTAGCGGTTCCAACCAGTTTTCCTGTACCTGAGTATCATTATTAAGAAACAATAAATATTTACCCTTAGCATATTTAGCAGCATTATTGCAATTTTTTAAAAAGCGTAAATTCTCTTCATTTCTAATAACAGTAATTCCGCTAACCACTTCTCCAATTCTAGTGCTTAAATCCGTTGAGCAGTCATCCGCAATGATTACTTCATAACTTACTGTTCCACTATTTTGCAATATGGAATTTAAACAGTTATAGGTAAAATTAAATTGGTTATAAATTGGAATAATAATAGAAACCTCAGGCTTGTTCCATTGGTTAAAACTTAGTTTTTCATATTCATTGATATCTTTTATACGTTCTAGTTCAACAGAAGTAATATTTAGATGCTGTGGTTGTATGTCTGTTTTGATAATATAGTCGTCAATTCTCCGACTAACTCCACCAACACCTTCCCGCTTTAAGTAATAAAAGAATTTTTTTATATTAGATTTTGAAATCACTTTTGCAACCCGACGGGGCATTTTTACACATTTCACGGCCATCTTTATTCCTAGTCGACGTTTACTGCCCTTTGGAACAATAACATCTCTTAATTTCCAAAAATAACCCATATATCTCCAAGAACGAGAGGCTTTGATACGTTCTAACTCACGGTCAGATTCCAATAATAATTTAATATGGCCTTCCTTATTAGTAAGAGCAGTTTGCAATTGTTGAATATGTCCTGAACGATTTTCTAATTCCTGTTTTAACTTAGGTAATTCTTTTAATGACTCCAAAACACGATTTATAGTTAAGTTTTCATTATACTGATTGCAGTAACCGTCCCCTCCATAAACATCACCTTGTCGATAAAGAACATTAGACCAAATGAATTCTTCGAGCTTATCGTAAATCTTTGATTCATTGCCTATATTTAAGCAATCTAGGATATTCTCCCACAATATATTAGTTGAGACTTTTGCCCTTCTAAAAGATGTTTTAAATGCATAATATAAAATAAATTTCAGAGGTACGTCATCAAAACACCATTCTTGATCATAAAAAGTTAATTCACCTTTGTCATAAAAAGCATTATATAAGGTCATATCAATAAAACCTTTTTTTAAGACAACTCCGTAATTAAATAATTCTTCTGACAGGTTATTTTTCGTAATAATATTTTGTGTTGACTGAGATAGAGGGGAACTCTTCAAAAGTGCATTTTTAAGATGATCTATCAGAGTGCATATACCCTTGAAGTCATTTTCTTCTAAGCATTTAAAAAATACATCATCTGCTTTGCTACCGGAGTAAAAAGAATATTTCATTGTGTCATTTTCCCAATTAGCATTAAGAACTGAAATACCGCAATGCCTCAAATATTCATTGTTATTGAATGTATTTTTTAAATGTTTTAACGCCTTTTTATGAACTGCGGATTTTGTCACGAAATGGTCGCTGTCAATTGTTGTTACAATACGGTAATCCTGTTTACATTCTCCACGAGCGGATACATAAACCACATGTTTTTTCGGAAGTTTTTCTATAGTTGCTTCTACAAGAAAAGAATTTGCAAAAAAATCAAAAACATTATTTTGCAAAATATCTTTATATAGTTTTTTTTCATTGACAAATAAAAGGCTATTTCTTGAATAAGTAAATGGAATTTTCTCTAAGTCGTTGTACTTAGGCAAATATTCATCCGTAAAAATGGCTTGCGGAAACTTATAATCGGGAAGTGTATAATAAAAACGGTTATCACCAAAACCAACATTTTGTAACATATTCTTTAACTCGGCCTTGGAAAAGGTCTTTGGGGTTTTAGGTTGAGGATACCCTTCTAGCCCGATAAATGGCGTCTGCAAATGATCTTCGCTTGCACCACACCAGTATTTTAATCCAAAACGATTTTCAATTGCAAAGAGAAGTATGCCATCCTTTTTCAGCATTCTTTTAGCGTTAGATAGGAAGTCCTCATAAGGATGATGACTATCGGAAAAGCAACCTGCATACTCAAGAACACCAATAAAAATAACATAATCAAACTTTTCATTACTTGTCCAATAGTTTATATCTTCACTGATAACGGTAAGATTATCACGATTTTGATAACGCGCACGAATTATATCTGCTCGCAGTTCATTCATCTCAATAGCAGTAACATTTTTACATTTATCGCACAAAAGTCCTGTGACAGCCCCCATGCCCGCACCAATTTCTAAAACTGAACTATCTTTTTTAAAAGAATACCAGTTTAGAATATTTCGTCTGACGGAAGAAAAGGTGTTATTGATCGTGTACCCGCTGTTTTGTGCAATATAATCCTGGGATAAATCCTCCGGATATTCCTGTGCGATTTTTAGCATATTCAACTCTGTTTGACTACCATCTGAATAAACTTTCTTACCATTCTGGCTCTCAATAATCATGGTATGCTCCTTACTTGTTATATCTATATTTCGGCTAAGAAATCTTGTCCTTAATTATATTTACATTATTATTCCTTTGCTTCATAGGCAGTACAGACCTTTTCAGCATCACCATCCATAATGACCTTCCCATGCTCCAACCAAATGACTCGACTGCACATTTCCCTAATTTGATTATTGGAATGTGATACCATGAGTACAGTTGTCCCTCCATTTATTAGCTGCTTCATTCTATCGCCGCTTTTTTTCTGGAAATGAGCATCTCCAACAGATAAGATCTCATCTATAATCAATACCTCGGGCTCAACTAAAGTCGCAATAGAAAAGGCTAAGCGCATGATCATACCTGAAGAGAAAGTTCTCACTGGATTTTCAATGAAATTTTCAAGCTCTGCAAAAGAAACTATTTCATCATATTTACTTTCTAAGAACTTTCTTGAATAACCTAGAATTGCGCCATTTAAATAAATATTTTCTCTTGCTGTTAAATCATGATCAAAACCCGCACCCAGTTCCAACATTGGTGCTATTGTACCTTCAATTTTAATGTTTCCTTTAGTTGGAGTAAGGACTCCGGCAATCATTTTCAGCAAAGTGCTTTTTCCAGCACCATTCCTACCGATAATGCCACAGACCTCTCCTTTTTTTATAAATAGGTCGATATCATCTATTGCTCGAAAACTTTCATAAGTCACTTTTCCTTTCAGCGCACTTACTAAGTATTCTTTAAAGCTTCTTATATGTTCCTTTTGAATCCTATAATCCATGGTAACATGATTAATATGAATCATGAACTGTATATCCTTTCATAGTGCCTTCTTCTAGAAGTAATTAAATATTCAAAATAAAGTTTTTTTTGCTTTTTTTAAAGATAAATAACCCCAGCATTAGTGTTATAATGGCAAAACTTAAACTAATCATATGATCGCTAAATGTCGGTAAACTCCCGTTTAAAATTATGCTCCTTACATAACGTATAAAGTAATACATCGGGTTAAGCTCGATAAATAGCTTAAATCTATCCGGTATAATACTTTCTGGATAAAACAAAGGAGTTAAATACGTCCATAAAGTTAAGATTACGCCATATAAGAACTGGGTGTCCCGAAAATATACCATCATAGACGATAAAATCAACCCTAGGCCTATGGAAAAAGCAATTAAACATGCTAGTCCAAATGGTATAAATAAATAATAAATATTAAAGGATAGGCCTTGTATCAGTACAATTGCTAATAAGGCGATGAGTGAAAATCCTAAGTTTATACATGTAGACAATACTTTAGAAATCGGAAAAATATATAATGGAACATATACTTTGGTTATAAGCTGAGCGTTGCCTGTAATTGACGTTAATGCTTGGCTGGTTGCTTCCGAAAAGAAGTTAAACATTACCGTACCGCTTAGGAGATAAACCGCAAAATTATTAATATTCCAGCGAAATAGTTCGCTAAATACAATATATTGTACTACCATAATAAGAAGTGGATTCAAAAGGCTCCATAAAACTCCTAATACACTTCGTTTATATTTTGTTTTAAAATCTCTTCCTACTAGTTGTGCCAGTAAGAACTTATATTTATTATATATCTCCAAATATTTTGTCATGCTTTTCCCTCATTAGTTCATTTACAAATCGTTCTACTGCACTTTCCCAAGCAGGCAATCTTGAAAAGCCATTATTATCTAAGCTTATTTTACTTAACCTTGAGTTTTCGGGTCTGGCTGCGCGGGTAGGATACTTTTCAGTCAAAATGTGATTGACTTTAACTTGCATATTTGCAATCTCAAACGTCTTCTCCGCCAGGTCTGCCCACGAGCAATAACCTTCATTAGTCGCATGATAGGTACCATATTTCTCTGTTTCAATCATGTCACACAAAAGTGATGCTAAATCTGCTGTATAGGTCGGTGACCCAACCTGATCATCAACGACGTTAACTTCTTTTCTGTCTTTTCCTAAACGCATCATCGTTTTAATAAAATTATTTCCGTTAATGCCAAATACCCAAGAAATACGAACTATAAAATATCGACTTAAAACCTTTCTTATTTCTTCTTCTCCTGCTAACTTTGATCTGCCGTAAACACTAAGCGGGTCAGGAGTATCTGTTACCTCAAAGGGTCTATCACCTTTCCCATTGAAAATGTAATCACTTGATAAATAGACCATTTTTGCATTTATTTCTTTGCAACAAACAGCAATATTTCGTACGCCTTCCACATTTACCTTTATACATGTTTCCACATCGTCTTCAGCTTTATCTACTGCAGTATAAGCACTACAATGGATGACAGCATCAGGCGCATAACTCATAATGAAGTCCCGTGTTCGCCTTGAATCAGTTATATCAAATTCCGTACGGCCTGCACCAATACAAATGATATTTCTACATTGTAATTCCTTCAATACATCATAGCCTAGTTGACCGCGGATACCTGTTACTAAAATTTTCATCTCATTTTCCTTTAAACTAAGTTTAAATAAAGATCTACTATGCTAATTTATCCTCGTACATTTTTTTATAGTATTCTTTATACTCTCCACTTATAATATTCTGCCACCAACATTTATTATCTAAATACCATTTTATTGTCTTCTTAATGCCTTCATCAAAACTAGTTTTGGGGATCCAACCCAATTCTTTATATATTTTTGTTGGATCAATGGCATACCGTTTATCATGTCCGGCGCGATCTGCTACATATCTAATCTCGCCCTTGCCTAGTTCCGTGATAATAGTCTGAACGACCTCTAAGTTGCTTCGTTCATTATGTCCTCCAATATTATAAATTTCACCTATTTTACCCTTATGAATAATAAGGTCAATGGCTATACAGTGATCTTCAACATATAACCAGTCGCGAACATTTTCTCCTGTACCATATACCGGGAGAGGTTTATCATTTAGAACATTGGCAATCATCAGAGGTATAAGCTTTTCAGGAAAATGGTACGGTCCATAGTTGTTCGAGCAACGAGAGATAGTCACAGGAATTCCAAAGGTTCTATAATAGGCTTGTACCAATAAATCTGCACTAGCCTTACTTGCTGAGTAAGGGCTAGAAGCATGAATTGGGGTTTCCTCTGTAAAAAATAAATCTGGTTTATCCAGCGGCAGATCACCATAAACCTCATCAGTAGATACCTGATGATAGCGGTCAATTCCAAACTTTCTGCAGGCATCAAGTAATACTTGTGTACCTATTACATTTGTCTGTAAAAAAATCGATGGATCTTCTATTGAACGATCAACGTGGCTCTCTGCCGCAAAATTTACGATGATATCTGGCTTTTCTTCTTCAAATATTTTATAAATTGCTGTCCTATCTGCAATATCTGCTTTAATAAACTTAAAATAAGGATTGTTCATAACTGTTTCTAAAGTTTCTATATTGCCTGCATAGGTAAGCTTATCAACGCAAATCATCTCATAGTTCGGATACTTTTTTAGCATATAATGAAGGAAATTTCCACCTATAAAACCTGCTCCACCTGTAATAACTATTTTCATTTCTCTTTCCCCTCATAGATAAAGTCTGCATCGCTGTCACAAAATTTAGGGGCTTTCGCATCCTTTGCCGACAAAATGGGATCATCTATTCCCCAAGCAATATTGAGTTCTTCGTCATTCCATTTTATACTCCGCTCTGCTTCAGGACAGTAATCATTATCTACCCTATATATAAATTCGACATCATTGGTAAGCGTCAAAAAGGCATGTGCAAAGCCACGCGGAATCAATAGCTGCCTTTTATTTTCGCCGGATAATTCCACTGCCTCCCATCTTTTATAGGTCGGCGAACCTTTTCGTAAATCGATAGCAACATCTAAGACTATACCTTTTACACACCGCACTAATTTCGCCTGAGCAGCTTTCCCCTTTTGAAAATGTAAGCCGCGTAGTGTTCCTTTTTGGGCAGAAAAAGATTGATTATCTTGTACAAAATTATATTGCAAACCAAGCTTATCCATTTCTCTCTTTGACCACGTTTCCATGAACCACCCTCGGGTGTCACCGAATACTTGCGGCTCAAATATATAGACATCTAAAACGTTAGTCTTAATAACGTTCATCGGATTCCCCTCTTAATATAATATTTTTCCATTTGCAACTGCTCTTAAATGGCTCCCATAAGCGGATTTACCATACTTCTTAGCTGACTCCATTAATTTTTCTTTTGCGATCCATCCATTGCGATAAGCAATTTCCTCTACTGCCGAAATTTTAATTCCCTGTCGTGTTTCCAGCACCTTAACAAACTCAGAAGCTGCCGCTAAAGAATCAATTGTACCAGTGTCCAACCACGCAAAACCTCGTCCTAAAGTGACAACGTCAAGGTTGCCTTTCTCTAAATAGATACGGTTTATATCCGTAATTTCCAACTCTCCGCGTGATGATGGCTTAAGTTTTTTAGCATATTGGCATATATTATTGTCATAAAAATAAAGACCGGTAATCGCATAATTTGATTTCGGATTCTCAGGTTTTTCTTCTATTGAAACTGCCTTTCCATTCTCATCAAATTCTACAACACCGAATCTCTCGGGATCCTCTACATAATACCCAAAAACAGTTGCACCTTCCACCAGTTCCGCAGCCTTACGCAAATGCTGTGTTAATCCACTGCCGTAAAAAATATTGTCACCCAGTACCATGGCGCAACTGTCACCATTTATAAACTTTTCCCCAATTATAAATGCTTGCGCAAGGCCATCAGGGGAGGGCTGTTCCTCATAGGAAAGTTTAATACCTAAATTAGTACCATCCCCTAAAAGCCGTTTAAAGTTAGGAAGATCTTGAGGCGTAGAAATTATGAGAATGTCTTTAATTCCTGCTAGCATGAGGGTTGACAATGGATAATAAATCATCGGTTTGTCATAAACTGGTAATAGTTGCTTGGATGTGACGAGGGTCAATGGATAAAGTCTTGTGCCAGACCCTCCAGCAAGAATAATACCTTTCACAACAACTTCTCCAATCTATATTGTTCGATTAGATTCTTACTTCTTGATTAAAGAAACAAAATTTAATGGTATAAAAGCATTTCACTTTATTAATCATTAAATCTAATAGGCCTAGCGAAATGTAATCTTATTTATCTAACCTAATTTTTAAAACGGCTAATGCATACTTAGTCTTAATTCCTAAGTATACAGCTATAGTTGTTAACCAATTATATTTTTTTAGATAATGTTTCTTATAAAATAATAACATCGCATTATAAAAATGATACGTGACCAGTGGAGACTTTGTATGAAGACCGCTCTGCCCTTTTAGATGGGTAATGCATACCGGCCCGTAATAGACTACAGAAAAACCATTATTCTTTACGCGGAAGCACAGATCTAAATCCTCACCATACATAAAGAATGTCTCATCATATCCATCAACTTTTTCAAAAACGGTGTTTGGCATCATTAGGAAGGAACCGGCCACAGAATCTACTTCACTTATAGAATCTACTTCAATAAAAGTTTGACGATAAGCGCCATACTTTTTGCTCTTCGGAAATCTTTTATCTAAGCCGCAAAAATAATATAGTGACGAGATTGGTGTAGGAAAGCCGCGTTTACAAGCATGATCCAATAAACCATTCTCTAATAAAATACGGGCGCTGAGTACGCCGACATGCGGATGATGCTGCAAATAGCGGACACAGGTATCCAGTGTTCTTTCATGCATCAAGGTGTCATTGTTTAAGAAGAGAATATATTGTCCGCGCGCATTTGCCGCGCCAATATTACAGGCATTGCCAAAGCCTTTGTTTTCAACCCGAATTACACTGTTTGCTTTCAGGCTTTTATTTCTATAGACTTGTGTTTCGTCACTGCTATTATCTACAACAATAATCTCAAAGGAAATCTGCGGTTTTGTATCATAAATGGATTGAATGGCCTTTGCTGTTAGTTCTTTTGCATTATAATTTATCATGATAATTGATAGGTCCATTAGGAAGCACCCCTTCCCAATAAAACGCTTGGAATCGTTTGGAGGATAATTTTAAAATCCAAGCCCATTGACCAATTATGTATATAGAATAAGTCCAATTTAATGCGCTCTTCATAGCTTACATCATTGCGTCCGCTAGCCTGCCAAAGACCGGTCAAGCCTGGCTTAACCCGTAAAATCAGTTTTCCGTTTGACCCGTAACGATTGATCTCCGGGGAATAATCGGCCGTGGGCCAACAAAACTGATATCTCCACAAAAAATATTCCATAATTGCGGCAGCTCATCCAAACTCAGTTTTCTCAGATATCGTCCGATTTTCGTTATCCTTGGATCATTTTCTAGCTTATATGAGTCATAATAGCTTTTACGTGTTTCTTCATCATGAAGGAGTTCTTTTAACATTTGATCCGAGTTAATAACCATAGTTCGGAATTTATAGATTCTTATCGTTTTTCCATCAAGCCCTAAGCGTTCCTGTGCATAAATTCCAGGACCCTTTGAAGATATCTTTATAATTGTCCAAACTAAGACCATTAACCACGACGAAAGAATAATTCCAACGGATGCCAAAATGACATCGACAGTTCTTTTTAATCGTTTAGAAACCCCATCAACTATCAAATCCTTAGGACCGAAAATAACAAGGCCTTTATGATCGAGCGCCTGCAATGGCACCGATAGCATACGTGTTGAAGAAGGCAAAATATAGAGCGGAATATAGTTGATTTCGCAAAAGGAAACAAGGTCCTTAAATTCACTATCTCCTTCTTCATAAAGCAAAATCCCTATATCATCTTTGTCTTTCGATTCTTTAGCATGAATCAAGTTTTGTTTAAGGGAAATAAATTCTGCAATAATGCTTTTAGAATCAAGTTCTGCAATTATTCTAAGACCAAGAATATCCGCCGTCTTTTTCAGTGTACCTAGTTCACTTTTTTCAAACCCGACTGCAACCATTGGATATTTTAATTCTTCATAAAATAATTTGCCATGGATTTTGTTGAGTATCTTGTGTGCACTGACCGCTGCGACAAAATTAAACAAAAACAATATCGTAAAGTACATCCGCGAATAGCTTATAGTACGAATGTAAAACGATGTTACGAAAAAAATTGCTGCAGTATATGTAATCGCACGTAAATAAATGCTCCACTTGAAGTCCATAACTGCATTCGGCTCATAATTACCCCCGAGGTAAAGTAATCCCAGGTATAATATCCCTAATAAGATGATCGTAATGAGGTATGCATTTATATTAATAACCGAAACATCACTCGCGAACTTCAAGTAGGCAACAACTATACTTGTCAGACCAAATACGAATATATCAGCAAGAAAATACTGAACTCGCAGGCCTTGTACTTTTAGGGAATAGAGCACAACACTTCCTCCAGAATTTATGCTGACTATTTTAATCAATGTTAATATTTTCTTATTCGACAGGCTTTTCTAAATCCCTTTTTAGCCGTATAAATTGTCGAACATTACTTGATCTTAGCTGGATTCCCTGGATTCCCTAGTTTCCTATTCTGAAAATTAGTTCCTTTACTTGCATTTTGATTGCTTATGATGTGATTGATACTTACTCCTAGGCCTAATAGAATCCAAAAGACGGGCGCAACGGATACTACACTATCGTTAAAGAAGGCTGCTCCTAGATAACCGACAATAGCTATAAACACTCCAACACCGACTTGTGATAGGAAATTGTCATATTCATTTTTTGTATATATTTTAATACTTTTAAACAAATAAAGGCCAAAGAGCACAAGTAATGCAAGCAGTGAGACCATCCCAGTATTGAGTGCAACTTGTAAATAGAGATCATGAGGCTTATCTACGAGTTGCCACATATCTCCATTATAAGCGTACATTTTTCCCAAAATATCATGTTGCGGGAAATATGCCGCAAATGTATCCGGACCATATCCAAGGAGGATTGTATTTTTAAGAAGAGGTATTGATCGTGACCATATATAACCACGAGAAGATCCTAGTTTTTCCTTACCGTTAAAACCCCAAGATTCTACGGGTTCTAGAGTAAATATCTTTCCTTTATTGTCCATGAGTGAAATGCCTTGAGGTTTCAAATCAAAAAGGAGTTTTATATCGCCTTTATCAAGTTTAAAGACATATTGGTTTCCATCTTTTCCAGCAAGTAAGCTATAATCTTTATACGCTGGATCTTTTAGCGTTATCTTTCCGTTTGAGGTATCGTAACTTGACTCAATAGGCTTATTATTCGTGTCTTCAAAGGTAAGTTGGTTGTTAATTAATTTGAAATTTAAAGTCTCAGTTGCTGTAACAACTGTTCCCTTTGTTCCACTTATCTTAATATCTTTCAATGGGATACTGTCTTTATAAGATTGGCTATTACTATTTCCGTTCGAACTGATTAAAGACTTTACATCGCGAAAAATTGATGCTACCCGCGTATTTACGTACCCATGTGAAATCTGATTCAGCCCCAAAAACATTGCAATTGTAACCATAAGCCCAACAGCAAAATACTTCCAATGTCTAGTCAATACTTTGTTTATAGAAATTAAAAAAACGATTAAAGCCAGAACCCCTCCTACAAAGCCTGCACGAGAGTTGCAACCAAGCCAATTTATTGCCATTATTACAGTTATAATTGCCATACCAACTTTGAACCACTTATTTTTTACGAGAACTAAGAGCGCAAAACTCAAGGGAAATAACATCGCCATATAACTTCCTACATAGTCTGTATGATATAGCGTTGCATAAATGGTATGTTTATCAAATTGAAATCTTATATCATTAGATATTTTTAAATATTTTGAAGGAATCATTAAAGATTTTCCAAAATCTGATTTCCATAGATCATAACCTATGTATTGAAATAAACCGATACTTCCAATAATCGTTGCACCTATAATAAGTGAACCTAAAATAATTTTGACATGTTTTTCTTTTGAAGTAAAAGCTGTTGTAAAGAAGAAAAGGAATATATAAGCAGCTAGAATGTAAATTCCTTCATAACGGTCTGGAAATCCTGAAATCGATATATTTTGATATTTTGAAAAAACTGTTGATACTATTACAAATAATAGATATACTCCTGCAGGTATGTAATATATTCTTAGATCTTTTTTAATTAGGTTTGGATCACTTTGAAAAAGCCGTACCAAAAACATTATAACTAGAAGGCCAGTAAAAACGAGCAGCCATATTCCTTTATAATACGAAAAAAAATCCAAATTATTTTTATCGCCATTCCAGAAATCGAAATATGCACCTGTTAAAGGCATTACATTCAAATGAACAATTAGGGGTACAATAGTTAGTATAAAAATATGGGGCAAAAAATGATACCATTTCATTTCTATTTCAGCAGTTTTCATAGAATTTCACCTCGGTATCCATAAATATATTCTACATGGTTTCTATGCACAAAGAATTACATTTAAATATGCACAATCAAGAAGAGAAGGACAGTTCAATACTGTCCTTCTCTTGATAATATTGTGTTGTAGATACTGTTACTATTATTGAGCGAAGGTAATCTTAATTGTTTTAACTAAGCCATTTGTCGAAATAGCTTTAAGAGTTACTGTTCCTCTAGTAGCAGTAGTTAAACTAGCAGAAATCAATCCATTCGCATCTACTGTGAATGAACCATTTGTTAAAGTATCGCCTGTTTTAAGGATTTGCGCTAATTGAATTCCACCCTTAACTCCATATTGATCTAAAGTATAGAAGTTAACGGCTGCGCGATTCGCGCTGGCACCAGTTGTAACATCGTATCTTGCTAAAGTAGCACCATTTCCTAACCCGGTATTAGCAGTTAGCAGTGTACCACCATTAGCAGCAGCCGCGGATGTGCTAATTGTGATTTCATCACCAATGGAATTTACAGTCACACCAGGTAACCATGTTTTAACTTGAACTGCAAGATCTTTTGCGACAGGAGCTGCATTCGTAGATTTGATAGCTGTTGTCACTACATTTATAGATTGGTCTACTTGATCTTGAATAGTAACTGTCAAATTCGTGCTGGAGGATGTTACACCAGTATCTAGTTGATGAGCAGTTACTTTAACAGCGTCATATGCAAGAGCTGAAGAGGTTGTAGCGGCAGTAACTGCAAAGTCTGTACTGTCGACATAAGCACCGATTACAGGATTACCTGCTAATGCGACTTTAGCGCCGCCTGCAGTTTGACCATAAACTTTTGGATTAGCTGCATAAGCTTTTTCGAAATCAGTAATTGTATTTGCATTGTCCTCTGAAGTATAGATTGCATTCGCTACAGAGTCGATCGTGTATCCTTTGATGTCATCAGTGCTAACATTTGCAATGGTGACTGATTTGGTATCTTTCACTGTACCATCACTAGTCTTAATCAAGGTGAATTTAACAGTTGCAGTACCTGTTGTAGCTCCAGCTTGGAGTTGAATTTGTTGTCCTTCATAAGCGTATTGGTGTCCGCTTACATAGTTAACAACAGCAGTATCTGAGCTTTCAACTTTAACTTGATATCCGTTAGCGTTATCTGACATATCAAAGAGTCTACCATATTGGTCTTTTACAGATAAGCCACCTTTATCAAATCCGAAGTCAACTTTTTGTACAGCGCCTGCTTCCATATTGTTAACTAACTTCGTTGAGTCTAAAGCTAAAGTATCAGCATATGCCGGATCCTCAACATTGATCGTTACAGAGCTGTATTTACCGGATGATGTCATTGCTGTAATAACTTGAGATCCAGTGTTAGCAGATGTGAACCATAACGACAGAGTTCCATCAACATTAACCTTAGTTGTGATGTTTGATGAGAACGTTACATCGTCCATTGAAATATCACTTGCATCAGTCAATTGAACTCCATTTTGATCATAAGCAACAAATGGGATTTCTTTTGTCTCATTTTGAGCAATGTCATATGCTGGAGCCATTAACGTAAATTTATCTACGACAGACCCTTTCTTCAGGGTTACATTAATACTTGAGGTCGATCCGGTCCATGTCATTGCTGTAATGGTGATTGGCATATCCATGGAAATCGAAACGTTTGGAGCAACTTTAACCTCAATAGCAGCCTTTGTAGAATCACTTGGATCTTCTACTACTTCAGCTGTCACATAAGAGCTTGATGTTGTTAAGCCATATGCTAGATTATTGTTGGTATTGGTAATTAAACCGCCTCTAATCAAATCAAGATTAGTCGTTTTGTTACCGCTAATATCAACAGCTTCATAACCGGCATAGAATACGCTGGAGGAATCTCCTGCTGATAATTCTTTGCCATCTGCATTGGTCAAAGTTGTAAGTTTGAAGCTGCTTAATGAACCAACTTGCGTTGAAACAGTCAAGGTAGCAGTCGTTGAAACTCCAGTATTATCATCATAGCCAGTAATTACTACTGTAGAAAACTGGAGAAGATTCAAACTTCCAGGATGGATGGTAATTAAGCCATCTTTCCATTCCATATTATTTGAGACACCGCTTTGGAAGTTTAAAGAATTAGCAAGTGACGCTGTGGTAATATCATTACCATATTGGTCTTCAACTTGATAGGTTGCATATCCTGTTTGAACAGCTGCACCTGTCGTTGTTACTGCTAATTTGGTAGAGGTAATATTGATTTTAGCAACTTTTTGAGCAGTAATGTCTAAGGTAGATGTTCCAAGATCAGTTGTGTCGTTTTTAACAGCAACTGTGTAGGATCCTTCTGGGAAATTAGCAGAGCCAGTCAGTGTTGCCTCTGTCTTAGCATCGTTCCAAGTCGCAGTTACCGTAACAGGAGTTGTAGATCTTTGAACATCAAAAGTAACTTTCGATGTGTCAGCAGGTGCTGCGCCAAAGGTGACTTTAATTTGGTTTGCTGCACTAGCTTTTACACTTTGAACAGATACAGGACCCGAAGGTGTTGTTTTTCCGACAGAAGCGCGAACAGCCTCAGGAACTGCGCCAACTCCGCCAAGAGCAATAACTTGTGTGGAATCGGTTACTTTACCGTTCACGCCGGTAGCTGCTTTTGTAGTATCAGCAAGAACGATTGGAGAGTTGGTTTTAGCTGCTAAAGATGCACCAGCAAGTGCATCGACGAGGGTTTCGCCGTTAGCAACATAGACTTTGTCATATTTGTAGTCAAGAGCATTAACAACTGCATCGTTTGTAGCATAACGATCAGCGCCTGCAAGAGCAGTAGCTCCGTCTAATTTTGCTTGGCCGCCGACGGTGTATTGTGTAGCACCTTTGTAAGCAGCTTCGTTTGCAGGAAGAGTAGCATCCGGATTTTCAACAAGGATTGAATATCCGTTTGCAGCAGCATAAGAAGCTGCGGACATTGCGTCAGCAACGCCATTATAAGCAACAACAAAGGAACCTTTGATGTTGGTCAGTTGAGCAGCAACTTTAGCAGCGGTTTCGGTGCGGTCAGCGCCTTGAAGTGCGGTAACATTTACACCGGAGATTGCTTTCAGGGCAGCAACTGTGTCAGCGCTTAAAGCACCAACTGCGTAAACATTTTTAGCTTTGAGGTCAACAATTTCTTGTTGAACTTTAGGATCCAATGCACCTTTGTAGGTTACGAGGATCGGAGCATTGAGTTGTCCTGCCAAAGGAGCAGCAGCCAATGCGTCCACAATGTTGGCATCGTCAGCAGGAACAACGATAACGCTGTCAGTTGAAGTCCAACCGTTTGCAGCGATCGCAATAGCAGTTCCTACGCGATCTGCGTCAGATAAACGTGTTACATCTGTAGCGCCGAATACGCTCATTGGGGCAATTGAGAGAACCATCCCGGCGATAGCTAAGGAGGCTAAAGCCTTTTTCGTCTTTCTCATGTAGTAAATTTCTCCTCTCTTTTTTGGGTAATTTTGTTTTGTCTTCGGAACTCGGGTTAGTGTACTTTTTCTTTTTTATGTACAAACCTTATTCCTTACCAAGTTGCTCGATCTTGGTGGCTTTCACCCCCCTTATGTAAGCCGCAAATCTTTAGACATTGCGCAATATCTAAAGGCATCCCACCCCTTTACGGAGGCGTCCCCCCTGAAAGACATTTGTCTCACGGGTGGCCTACCCTTTAGAACGCATTTAATGAAGAAACCCTATACAGTTTCTACATTCGTTATACTTATTCGGTATGAGGAACAATATTCCTGCAAACCTCTTAAAAAAAATTAGTTTTTTTAAGACATGTTGTATAACGATGCTAAAACCAGTTTACCGAAAAACTTCCCATAAAGCTAGACCCTTAAGAAATTCTTAATATATTTGTGGATTTATTACGTTTTCTTCTATAATTAATAGCCTTTGTACGTTAAGATTCCTTGATAGATTCCTTCGGCCGCTTTCTTTTGAAAATCTGCAGAGCTAAGAAGTTTTTCTTCCGTTGGATTCGAGATAAATCCAAGCTCAACGAGAATCGCAGGCATAGTTGTATTTTTAACTACATAAAAGTTTGCACTCTTTGTACCTCGATCCAATAAACCCAGCTGTTTCTCCACTTCTCTCTGGACATCTGCCCCGAGGGCCAGTGATTTATCGGCGACGACACTGTCCGATGAATAGTAAGTTGTCGTTCCCCCCGCATCAGGATTGCTGAAAGAATCATTGTGAATACTCACAAATAAATCAGCCTTATTTTGGTTTGCAATTTGTACGCGGGCTTGCAGGTCGCTTAGCTCGGTATAATTCGAACCGGCCGGAGACGTGTCGTTGTCACGGGTCAGAATAACGTTTGCTCCAGAGGCTCGGAGAAGATCGGCCAGATAAAGCCCTACCGGCAAGGTATTATTCTTCTCATATGTACCGCTGGCTCCGATAGCCCCTGTATCAGGTCCCCCATGACCCGGATCAATTACGATCGTCATTCCTGCCAAGAGTGAAGAAGGTAAGGCTGTACCCTCAACCATTTCTTGAACTTGGCTGGAAAGTACGCCCGTGCCGCCGATAAGAACAACCCATAACTTGCCATCTACCGAAGAGTCAAGCAGAGCTGAATATGTTGCTCCGGGCAAATCATTTTTCGCTGCCATAAAAAGTGTAGTATTTTGTTTCTCAGCTAAAGCTCCGGCAACTAATGCATCGGGAAAATCCTCGCCTGTTACTAAATACGCTTTAGATATTCCATTTACGGGGGTGTTGGAAAGACTTTCTTTAGAAAACCAATAGACTTGGGCAGCCGTTTCATAGCGGTCTTTACCTGAAATACGCTGCAGCCCTGATAGGCCCTGAACAATTTCAGATGAAACTGCACCTTCACCGCCAATAACATACGTCTTAGCGGCTGCAAATTTCGTGAGTTCATCCCTGGTCGTCTGAGGTAATTCCGTCGCTTGGGTTAAGAGAATCGGAGTCGACGTTAACCCTGCATACGGTCCAATCGCTAATGCATCAGGAAAGTTATCTCCATTGGCAAGGATAACTTGTCCATTCCCTCCCAGACGTTCAGCTACCTTGACCGCAGTATCATAACGGTCTTGGCCGCCAATTCGTTCCCATTGGAGTCCTGCTTGGTCAAGGGGAACCGTTATTGATGACCCCATCACTCCCTCACCGCCAAGTACAATGACATGGTTCGCACCTAGACGCTTTATTTCCTGAAGTACGGTTGTATCCAATTGTCCCGGATACGTAAGTAAAATCGGTGCATCCAAGCGTTTAGACAGTGGAACAGAAACCAAGGAATCCGGAAAGTCGTCCGCTCGTGCGAGCAAGACTGTTGAAGCACTTTGCCATCCCGCTTGGGAAATCCGAATGGCTGTTTCGATGCGATCGGCGCCGTAGACTCGTGTTGTATCTGCTGCTAAAGGAGATGCGCTGACCGCGGTTTGCGTTCCAAGCCAGAACACAAGCCCAAAAAATAAAAGCGCGCTCCATTTAACGATTCGTTGCCACAAAGATATTCCTCCTTACCTATATATACGATTGCCTTTGGCATTTTCTTTGGAAACTTCGACACCGCCTCCTAAAATCCTTCCCTAAACGCCAAGGACTTTAGACCCAATTTTTGGTCCAATTTATTCTTATCTCTAGCCTGAAAAGCTTGTATAAAATAACTAAAAAGACCCCCAAGCGTAGCTTCTCGCACAGAAGTAAGCGATTTGCGAAGGGGCGTTGAAACACACGACGCTTTCGTGGGGTAGCGGCGCCAGTGGGCTTGGCCATGGATGGCCTGATGTCGCGGGTGCATGGAGCACAGGAGCGACACACTTCAGGTATTACCCAGAGGTTTGGCTGAGCTCCCACGGAAGCGAGTGTGCCAGCCCCGGAGCGGCTAAGTGAACGGATGTGCGAGAAGCTACATGACCCTATCTTTTTTATCCTCTGAAAATGCTGCTTAGCGATAATCTATTTTATTGAAGCATAGTCTGAACGTAGGAAAGGAGCGAATCAGAAACTACTCCTTTGCCGCCGAAGGCAACGACTTTTTGACCATTCCAACTTTGTATAGCCGTCTTCTCTTTCCCCTGAAGACCTGTAGGCGATACTAAAACAAGATCCGTACTATTTAATGCAGCGAGTACGCCTCCGGTTAAAGCATCCGGAAAATTTTCACCGGTCGCGAGGAAGGTTATTCCCCCTTGCGGCGGAAAAGCACTGAGTACTTGAGCTGCCGTTTCATAGCGATCTTGCCCTGATAGCCGAAGCGGAGTAGGTAGAGATGCAAAAGTATTTGCAGAAATAACACCTTCCCCTCCTACTGCGACAGTTCCAGTTACTGAAAACTTTCTTAACGGTTGATTCGTTTCCGAAGGTACGTTATTCGATTGTGTTAGAAGGATGGGAACTCCATTTTGAGCAGCGATGGAAGAAATCGAGATTGCATCCGGAAAGTTATCCCCGTTTACAATAATGGCTTCACCGGTCATACCCAAAGCCTCCGCAATTTGCTGGGCAGTTGCATAACGATTGGCTCCGCCGAGACGCGTTATATTGTACATATTCTTCAGTTCCTGCTCTATCCCTCTCGAAATCGCACCGGTTCCTCCGAGAAGGATAATCTGTTGAGGGTTGAGACGTTTTATTTCATTAAGGACACTGTCTGATAAACTCGTCGAATTCGTCAAAAGGATCGGAGCATGGTATTTATACGCTAAGGGCACACCTGCTAAAGCATCTGGAAAATCTTCCGCACGGGCGAGTATAACTGTATCCGCTCCATCAGGGAATCCCGCCTGGGAAATCTGAATTGCGGTTTCCAGCCGATCTGCACCGGCTAGACGATTCCCTTGAGGAATGGATGCAGATCCGATCTGATAGATTCCCGGCTCTGTTATTCCAACCGTCACCGTATTCGAGCTTACCCCTCCGCCTACTTTAAGCCAGCGCGAACCGGACCACCGGTAGATATAAAAAAGATGTGAAGAATCGGGTGCAAAGGTTTTATAGTCTGGAGTCATGGAGAGTTGGAGCTGTTTCCTGACTGAAGTGCTGATTCCCAAGGCTACAGAAACAGGCTGTCCAATGGGATTAACCCCACTCGGCAGGCCGGCGATGCCCGTCGGTGTGGTAATCTCAACTTTCGGACTTAGAGTTGGATCCGAACCAAACGCCCGTGAAGGGACCGTTAAGGTGGCAGGAGTCGTTGTTGTTCCGCCCTGGAGTATTCCTCCCGCCCAGGAAACATTTGCTGAGGCAGGCAAGGATTCTGGCTGATCCGCAAACTTCACTGCCCAGTAGGCATCTACCCTTCCATACCCAAAGGAAGAATCCCGTCCTGGAGAACCTAAGTCTATTGCTGAATCCTCCAATACCTGGCGGACACGATCTGCAGAAAAGTCGGGTTGTGTGCTCCAAACTAGTGCTGCTACTCCGGCAACAAAGGGCGCTGCCATCGAAGTCCCATCCGAAGTCGCATATCCAGACTCGTTCTTCCAATAATCACTCAGAATGTGCGTTCCCGGTGCAGCTAATCCTGCATTGGGTCCATTAAGTGAAAAAGAAGCTAAGTGATCGTTCTCATCTGTTGCAGTCACTGCCAAGACCTGAGGATCAGCCGCTGGGTAGGTGATTGTTGTAAGGTTCGTCGAGTCCTCTTTGTTCCCCCCTGCCGCAACAACTAAGCATCCCTGATCGATCGCATACTGGACTGCTTCCTTTAATATGTCTTCTTGAGTATCCGATCCTAAACTTAAGTTAATAATCTTCGCCCCATGATCTGCTGCCCATACAATCCCATCGGCAATCACATCATCGGTGCCTTCGCCGGAACGATCCATCGTTTTAATCGGCATAATCTTTGCTTGATACGCAACACCAACTACGCCAGCTCCGTTGAGTTCAGCTGCGATGATCCCTGAAA
The DNA here is from genome assembly GCF_049860565.1 of Desulfitobacterium nosdiversum. Taxonomy (GTDB): domain Bacteria; phylum Bacillota; class Desulfitobacteriia; order Desulfitobacteriales; family Desulfitobacteriaceae; genus Desulfitobacterium_A; species Desulfitobacterium_A nosdiversum. The sequence continues at coordinate 1,162,882 of NZ_CP172056.1, read as the reverse complement.
CATGGGTACCATGTCCATTATTATCCTGAGCCGCTGAAACTCCAGTCTCTCCAGTGATCGCATTATAGCCGGAAACCAAGTTATCTTGAAGATCCGGGTGATTAGCGTCGACTCCGGTATCTACCACCGCAACTGTGATTCCTTTCCCTGTCGCTCCGAGATTCCAGGCTTTAGGAACCTCAGCTTTCGATAATCCCCATTGTTCCGAATAATGCGGATCTGCGACCGGAAAAGCCGTCCCACCTGCACTCAGTTTTACCTTTTGGGTCGGGCTTACACTTAAAACACCTGGTATAGTTTTTAATTCCTCCGTAACTTCATTTATACGACTGGAATCAAGAGCCAAAGTCATAAACTGTAATGGACCTTTCCGAGCAATCTGACCTTTTACTTGTTCCGCAATTGCCTCGGGAGAAGTACCGGGACTTAGTTTGACAACAAGGCGGCCTGTAAGGTCTTGAGCTTGTCCTTCGAGAGCATTTAAATTTGGATTAACCTGTGTACCCGCCGAAGCACTCTTTGGCATTTTTTGCACATTTTGCGAGGCAACTCCTGTATTAACGTTGGGTAATGTTGAAGTATCTGTTTTTAGCATAGGGACAGGGGTTAACGTCAAAAAAAACGCAAGCGCAATTCCTAAACAAAGAAACCTTTTATTTTTTAATCTAATTCTTTGATCTTTAATCAATAACTTTAACAATTTAAGCATTTACTCCCACCCTTATTTATCTCTTGCGACTATTCCTTAGCCTTACAATTCGCCTTAAAGTCGTTTTTTTCCTTTTCGACACAGGAGAATCGATCACTTTAAGCGAATTTATATGTTAGAAAAATTTATTTAAGGAGCTGACTATGCTAACGTGTTTAATTTAAAATCCAAGGTTCATAAAAAAATTGCTTTTACTTTACTTACTTCAATGGCAACGTTAACCCTTTTTTTCTCAAATCCTTCTATCTCCCCTTCCGCTTTAGCAGACTCTGCTTCCTCTCAGATTACTCGTCTCGCCGGAAGCACACGCTATGATACGGCACTCGAAATTTCTAAAGCCGGTTGGTCGCAAGCACCTGCGGTAGTCTTAGCTCGGGGTGATGATTTTCCGGATGCCTTGGCCGGAGCCGTTCTTGCAAACAGCTCTAATATAAAAGGTCCTCTGCTTTTAACGGATTCCGCCTCTCTTTCCGCAGGCGTGCTTGATGAAATTAAACGTCTCGGAGCTCAAAAGGTCTATATTCTTGGCGGAACCGGCGCTGTTTCTGCAGCAGTCGAAGCAACGCTTCAAAGTCAAAATCTTACGGTGGAACGTTTAAACGGTATCGATCGTTACCAAACTGCAGCAGAAATTGCCAAAAAAGCAGTGCCTCAAGCCAGTCAAGCTTACCTTGCTTCCGGAAATTCCTTTGCCGACGCCTTGAGCATTTCTTCCTATGCTGCCAGTCAAGGAATACCCTTGCTTTTAACGGAACAAAAAACGCTTCCCCAAGCTACTCTAGACACCCTGAAAACGCTGGGAGTCACTAACGTTACCCTCATTGGCGGAGAAGGAGTTATTGATCCTTCAATTCAATCTGCTTTACAAGCTCAAAATATCAGCGTCACACGGTTGTCCGGAGCTGATCGCTATGCAACAAATCTCGCAATATTGAATACCTTAAGCTATGATCGTTCTTCGATCTATGTTGCGACGGGTGAAGACTTCCCGGATGCTCTCGCCGGAGCCGTTTTAGCCGGTCAAAATAAAAACCCCATTCTCCTTGTTCCGAAGAAGGCTGAAGACCTTAGTTCGAGCGCTTCCGGCTATATTGGGGTTCGGCGTATTGAGGGAGCTTCCTTCACTCTGCTCGGAGGATTAGGAGTGATTCCTTTTAGCATGGAAAGCATTGTTCGAACCGGGTCTCTGCAATCGCGAATTTCTTTACAGTATCTGCAAGCTTATGGAAGCAATGCAACAAATTATCTAAGCGAAATTAATCTTATCCCCGGTCAAGCAACCGATTCCGTTGACTGGGTGGCTCCAAACTGGTATACCCTAAATACAATTCCCAGCGGACAAACTGCAGCTGACGGCTCTTTCACCGGACCTTGGGCTGACTCCGCTCCCGATTATGCCCTCGTTGTTAATTCAGCGCATAGCCGTGGGCTTAAGGTTTTGCCGACTCTGGCCTCCGCTTGGAACAGCGACGGCAAAGCTGCTCTGGATTCGATGCTAAGTACCCCCGCGAGCCGCCAGAACTTAATCCAAAATATTAGTCTCATGCTCAAGCGAACAGGTGCTGACGGCATCGTCATTGACTTTGAAGATATGAGTGATACCTCAGGACCTAATCTTACAGAGTTCATGAAAGAGCTCTATACTACATTCCATGCCCAAAACAAGCTTGTTGTTGAAGCCGTACCGGCTCGAACTTCTGCGAAGGATTGGAATCAGGAATACGTCTATCATGATTTGGTGCAGTATGTCGATTACCTGAACATTATGACCTATGACTACAGTATGGCGACTCCGGGACCTATCGCACCTATCGATTGGATGAAGAAGGTCTTCGACTATACCAAAGCGGACGGCGTCGAAATGAGCAAAGTTCTGCTGGGAATGCCCTACTACGGCCGAGACTGGACGCCCAGTACCTCCTCAACTCCCACCAATCCTAAGTATGATAAAACCTCACTTGGCCTTGCCGGGGCTCAAAAACTTATTGCGGATTACAAGCTCACGCCCCGTAGGGAAACTTCGGCCGCAGATTCAGTCGGAATACCAACCTTTAACTATACGGACAGCAGCCAAGTTGTCCATACCGTATATTATGATGATATCCAAAGTTTAGAGACCAAACTTAACCTGCTTGACAGCTATAACCTTGGCGGAACTGGTGCCTGGTCACTCTACTGGGTGAATGCTGATACAGCAAAAGTGCTTTTCCCGCTACTGCAGCGTCATTTGAGATAGTTTTGAAGCAGAAACGCCGCTCATAATCAAAATGTGATTATGAGCGGCGTTATTTTGTACTATTCACTTGCTCGACATTCTGCGACTAACGCTTCTTTTTCGCTTCTATCCATAAAAAAATACCTCCATATTCTGATCTCATGGAGATATTTTCTCCTACGCGGATACACGTGAACATGCACCTAAATGTTAAGCGCTTACTATTAAAGTAATACGACGGGAGCTTCTTTCGGAATCTCCCCCGAGATTGTACCCCCTCAGAATTCGAAAACTGCCAGGCGATTCGACTTGCCTTTCGCGAGAATTCGAATCGCCTTTTTTCATTTTCCAATGTTACACAAGAGATTTTATTAACGTGACGTGCTCTATTTATAATGGTATAATATGTATGCACATACACACACAGGATGTGAAACCGTCCCTGAAATTAGCCTGTTTTGTTGAATTATTGTAGCATGATAAAAAAGTAAAATAACTTTAAGTGAAAAGGAGTGTAACTCCGATGCCTTTGATATCTTCATTTTATGGAATTTTGATATACCTATATCTTGAAAAAGGAACACAGCACAGTGTGCCTCATGTTCATGCAATGTACAACGAGTATGAAAATGTCCATTGACTTTGACGGCAATATTTTGGCGGGCGAGCTGCCCCGAAAACAAACTAAGCTTGTTGAAGCATGGGTGCTTCTGCATACTGATGAACTGAAAGCTTCATGGAGAGCTTATAGAGATGATGGAGAGTTGATTAAAATTAGAGGACTGGAGTGAACAATAGTGCGTCCAAGAGCAATTGCTGTAAAACCTCTTGATGATTTTAAGCTGTTGGTCACTTTCAGCAATAATGAAAACAGAGTGTTTGACGTAAAGCCTTACTTTGATTTTATTCCATTTAAAGAGTTGCAAAAACCCGCTCTTTTTAAAACCGTGTACATTGCGGGTCTTTCGGTCGAATGGCAAAACGGTGTTGATATCTGTCCCGATGAGCTTTACTATGACAGTGTACCATACCAATAAGGAATCTCCCCCGGTTCCCAGGGGTCTGACCCCCTCATAATTCGACAATAGTTGCAGATAGAGAGCTGATTTGCCTTCGGGCTTGTCAACTCTTTTTTCTGTTTCTCTTGTTTCATAAGATTGTTTTTGGCAAATAATAATTGTAGATTTATTGCGAAATAATGTCCATAGAACGAGGGATAACCGTTAATGTAGCACTTGTGGAAACTCCACTCGTCAAATCACTGCCTTCTATGGTCACTTCAGTAAGCGTTGCGGGATCAATATCGGAATTAAGGGTCATTTTAAGCAAACCGATCGCATGGATGATAATTGTACCGCTTTTACTCTTAAACGTTAAATTCCGAGCCAGATCAGAGTACAAAATATTTTCCCCATATTGATCGTATACATCGTATGTTGCATATCCGACCTTACTCGTTCCGTCAGGATTGGTAAGATCAAAGGCTATTTTAGTTGAATCTATTGTAATTTTGCTTACCTTTAAGTCCGTATGTTCGTTCGGACTTGAAACTCCGGGAGTCGGAGCTGGTGTTTGAGGAAGAGTATACGTGTAAGTCGAAGTTCCCGACGGGGAAGTGGAATTTAAACTTACAAGTGTACCGTTTGTTAAGTCCAGAAGAGTAAGTATAATCGGTTGATCAAGATCTGAAGGAGAATTAAATATTATTGTACCTGTACCGTCTGAGGGACTTAATACGACTGAGCTTTTTATTGAAGAAGCCACTGCGGATAACTGAGAAACTGGAATCGTTGAAGTAATGTTTGTACCTGAGCTATTCAGTATTTGGTATTTAAAAGTTGCTGTGATTGATCCACTCTTCGCCAGATGACTTAAGGTTATCGTCCTATGGGGTTTATCCGTAGATGAATCTGGATTCTCAGGATTCTTATTATTATTGGGGTCAGTACTCGTATTATTCGACGTGCTTAAGTTTTGCAGCACACTATCCGAAATTCTCCCTGTACCTCCAAATACATATACATGTCCTGCATTCACTAATCTTTGTTGGTAATAGTCCTTCGTATTTGCAGGCGAATCATTATTCACAAGTATAATAGGGCCCGCTAAACTAGCGCTGTATGCGGTCCCCGTCAAGGCATCGACAAAGCCCTCACCCGTGGCTACACATATAGTGTCTGCTTTGTAATCACTATTGAATGCTTGACTTACAGCAATATTTCTGGCATATTTATCCGATCCTAAAATTCGTTCAGTATTCGGAAATTGATTGATGACTTTATCACTAATAATATCTGAATATCCCATTACATAGGTTTTACTCACAGCATTGATCGAGGCAATATAATTTTTAACTGAATCCGGTATTGAATCATTGGGCACTAAAATAATTGGAATTTGTTTTAGTGCAGCAATGGAGGCTACAGATAATGCATCGGAATAGTCCTCACCCGTAACGACAAATAATGCCGATGGAGTAGTCGTGATTTGTTGTGCTACTCTTATTGCCGTCTCATATCTATCATTTCCAAAAATACGTGTTGAACCAATGCCCATTGATTGTAATTCAGACTCTGCAGACGTAGATATGACACCTGTTCCGCCTATTATTAATACATTTTTTACGTGCAGATCTGTCAAGGTTTGTCTTGTTATACTTGGCAGACTGCTGGAAGCTGTTAACAAAATCGGCGCATTATATTTTCGGGCTAACGGAGCAGCGGATAGGGCGTCAGGATAATTTTCCCCGGAAGTCAAAATAGCATAATCAGATTGTGACCATCCAGCTTTAGCAATTTGCGCCGCCGTTTCGTAACGGTCGATGCCTGCCAATCGAGTTATGGTTGGAGATGAGCTTGCAAACGTTAGCACTGGAAACAATAAAGTGAATGTGGTAATAAGTAAAAACAAACTTGTAATCTTTCTCTTTAAGGACATAACGAATTTCACTCCTTTATCTATTTTTTCCAGTACAAGTATATCACCTTAGTAGAATACTAATTTGTAAAAAATTGTCGTTTTTCTTCTTGATATTTTCATGTCCAAACAGAATACAGACCTGATTTCTCAATAATCGCTTTATCAATCAGAATATCTACAGCCCGCTTAACATCATTGGGATTACTGCTTAGTCCAGAATAAATGCGCAGTCCTTTTGCCAAACTAATCAGAACGCGACGAGTACTACCTATTCCCCCTAACTCATCCAGGAGTTCATCGAAAACAGGCGATAAACTGGATAACGCCCTTTCAGAACCCATCTGCACAAAATCAAGTCCTAAGTTATTTACCCCAGCTTCTAACAAAGGATAATAATTATGCGGTCTCCTTCCTTAACACTGTAAGTGGCATCCGTGTTTCTGCTGAGAACAGCGGTATTAGAACTCTGAGCGGCAATATAGTAACCTTGATCCAAGGGATAAAAGTTGATGGACAAGGGACTTCACGTGATTGGAATGGTTAAAGAACTTAAACAGCGTTATATTTTCGAGGGAAAATCATTCAGCTTAGGTGAGCTTTATGCGAAAGTCCCTAAGAACCCAAAAGCAGAAATCCTAGGTTCACTCCGAGTTCAAACTCCTTCAGGCTTAAATCTGAAAATTGTCTTTGTCCAAAATCGGAACAACCGTAGAGAGTGGTTGGCGATTCTAACTACAGATCTTGCATTAGATAATGCTGAAATTATAAGGATTTATGGAATGCGCTGGAGCATTGAGACGTTTTTCAAAATGGCTAAATCGCATTTGAAACTGGGTACCGAATTCCAAGGGCGGTCATTTGATATGATGATCAGCCACACCACAATAGTCTTTTCCCGTTATCTCATCCTTGAGTGGGAACGTAGAGAAAATAATGATGAGCGCTCTCTGGGAGGATTGTTTTACCTTTTTGCCGATGAAGTAATGGACTTGGACTTAAAAACGGCATTACGTCAGTTAATGGCTTTTGTTCTCGATCTACTGCCGAATAAGCCGAAGAATTACGAATCGCTTAGTCAATTACGGAATTGGATTAGTGAATTGCCCAGTTATATCAAGGTTTTATTCGCACAACCGAGGTGCGAAAGTTGAGTTACCAATTCATAGAGGCTTCTTCCTTGTCTCGCCTCAATTCGTTTAATAAGCTGGAGACCACTTACTCCTTCCTTTAACAATTCCCTCGTTTCGTTTCGATTGAAACCAATGTGTTCAAATGAATTGTAACAATCGTTTAAAATTGTATTAAAGTCGTATCTATACTTAGGTTTTTGAATTTGTATTAGATTTTCCTCTATTTTCTGCTGTTCGGATATGGCTTTGGTAACAATCGCATAAATCTTTGGTATTCCAAATCTTTTTGCAATACAGGTTCTATGCTTGCCCTCACCCGCAATATAGATACCATCATATTCCGTTACATGTATTTGTTCATAATCCGGATAATTTATGTCGTACGTATTTGTAGCCATCTTCTCGATGAGTTCCTTGCAATGTTTAAAACTTCTGCATATATCTAAAAAACGCTCATCACTTGCCGTTACTGTAAGAATTTCTTCGAGTTGAAAAAGTGAATATTTCTTTTCGTTATAGATATCAAGGAGATTAAGCTTCCAAAAAACATTTTCTAAAACACATCCACTTCCAGACCTTAAACTTCCTGGATAAAGAGGTATTTCCGTCGTTTTAATATATTTTGACTCTTTACCCGGATCATAATCCCATTTCTTACTTAGATTCAATCGACTAAACCTGTCAATATAGTAATATCCAGCGCTCCCTTTTTCGGAACCTGACTCATAAATCAATTCGTATTCATCGGTGACTGAGTTATCCCATTTTGGGTACTTGTCTATGCTTAGATTACGATATACTTGTATGAAATCTCTTTTATTCTCTATAATCAACTTGAAACTCACAATATTTTCAGGATCAATTTCCTTTTCTTTTATTATGTTTAAGAATTTTTTTAGAAATCCCTTGGGAGTAATGGGTAGTGGTGTATAATAAATTCCCGGAAAAATTTCTTTATACGTACCATTTTCTTCAATAGATTCCTTTTCATATTTATAAAAATGATAAATACTTAGAAAATCGAATTCGTTCCCATTAAAAACAACTTTTATTGGGTTCGAAATAGTTATAACATCTCTAACTTCAATTTCGTTATCCACCAAATACTAACCTCCCTTTCGCCTCTCTTTTCTTCAGTGGCTTTTACCCTTAATACCATTAATCTTTTTACTACATGATTTATAAAGTCAACTAGATTAAGCCTCCTAAAAGAAGTCGTTGTTTTAATTTCTAAAATCGACTATCATCTTTTGTATCTCTGACTTTAATCGAGGTAAATCTACTTTTACCATATTCCACACTTGTCCCATACTGACTTTTCCATATTCATGCGCAATTAGATTCCGGAACCCCTTCATATTTCTCCATTCAACATTACTGTATTTCTGTTTTAATTCATCAGATATATTATTCGAATACTCCCCAATATTTTGAAATGACAAGCATACTGCTTTTTGCTTCTCCTTATTATACATAAATCGTTCTTCATCAATTTCTTCTGTGAAATTTTCTATATCCGCAATCTCTTCAAAAATGTTCTCAATTAATTTTAAATCTCTATTAATTTTCATAGATGCTGACCATCTCCTTAGCGGCATTAATTTTGACATCTTCATCTAAATCTTGAATTTCTATTAAATCAACATCTCGATTTAATACTTCAGCTAACTCTTCTTTTAAACCCAATTTCTTAAAAAGACCAATCTCTTCGGTAAACTCTATAATTAGGTCAACATCGCTTTCCTCATTCGCCTCTCCACGAGCATACGAACCAAATAAGTTTACTCGGCTGACTGGATATTTATTTATCACTCTTTGGAGTGCTTTTTTAATATCTTCTATCTCTAAAATATCTTTAACCGGGTTGAGTTTTTTTTCATTAAGTAATATGTTTGCATACTCCAGTACTCTTAATTTACTTTCCTCGTCCATGGCATTGAGTCTATTGATGATCTTTGTTTCTATACTCATACTGATACCCCTTTCAAACGTTATCTAGCGTCAGATCGGCTTTGATCATCCATCTTTTGTCAATTCCCATTATATCATAACCACTTAAAATAATTTTGTGATTTGATAACCTCTCGACTGCTTTTACAAAATCTTTTTGAGTTGGTCGGGTATAAATTACAAACAACTTCTTTTTAGAAAACCTCGATTTTTCGGTTCAGATACTCCTTTAACATGGGTTCAACAAAATGGTACGCACCGCGACCTGATTTCTCAATAATTGCTTTATCAATTAGAACATCTACAGCCCGCTTAACCTCATTGGGATTACTGCTTAGTCCAGAATAAATGCGAAGTCCTCTTGTCAAACTAATCAGAACGCGGCGAGTACTGCCTATTCTCCCTAACTCATCCAGGAGTTCATCGAAAACAGGCGATAAACTGGATAACGCCCTTTCATAACCCAGCCGCACAAAATCAAGTCCTAAGTTATTTACCCCAGCTTCTAACAAAGAATAATAAATTTCTGAACACAACAGCATCGTATCCTGAGGATGACCTCCGCTCAAAGAAAGAACCTCCAAAATTACTCGGTCACTAATTGTTATTTTCTGAGCTTGGAATTTACGAGAGATATACTCTACCCAAGATTCCGACGGAATCGAAGGAATCGGCAAAATTGTGGCAAACCGATAAAAAGCCTGTTTCTTATCGCCGAAGATGGTATTCATCATCCCCTCTTTCGACCCAAGGAACAGGTACGCTACATGTTGCTGCACTTGAAAATAGGATCGCATAACCTTGAGTGCATCTTCACCGGCAATTCGAATAACTTCTTGAAATTCGTCAAAAACTAACACCATATGTTTCTTATCTTTTTGAGCAAGAATTTCAGGTAATTCAAGTGCATAATTAAAGAGGTCATCATCACTCTTACTTTCTCCCGGTAAACCAAAGGCAACTTCAAGGTCTTGTAATTTTGCCGTGAGTTTAGCCGCTCCCGTTATCTTTTTAAGGCCATCTTTTAATGCAGTTGTTGTTTTACTAATACCACTCCGGTTTTCCAAACAAGCGTTGATTAATGCAAGAGCTAATTCTCTTTTCGTGTTATAACGAAACAAGTCGACAAAAGCGACATAGTTTTCTTTACCCTTGATACGCCTTATGACTTCTAAAGCTAAAGATGTTTTGCCAATCCGCCGAGGGCCAGCCAACATGATACTTTGACATTCCAATAAACGCGTTTCGAGTGAAATTAGGAAATCTTCACGATCTACAATATCTTCTTCTGATACGGGACCACCTAAAGGAAACAATCTTCCCGGCATGTTCTTCAACTCCTAATATTACATTCTTTGTAATATTATATTACAGAGAATGTAATATTACAATGCCTTATATATTTATATATCCCTGCAAAATATGAACAACTCTACTCTGACCGCTCAACAGGCCAAAGCCCGTAATAGCAAGAGCCCCTCCGCATCACGAGGGGCTCTTGCTAAAAGTAAAATTGCATTCACCCGATCAACCAGGTAATCTGGAACAGCCCCAGCTCCGCCTAAAACATTGACTTGCGGATTTACACCCGTATTGCGAAGAGTGATTAAATAAACTCTAAATTAGAAATTTTGCATTTTGGTCAGTTTCTGTTCTTTCTATAGAGATATTTTCTATAAATCATTATGTCTAAAGGAATAATCGTAATTAAAGGCGCCAGGGCAATCCATAAGAGCATATCTCCAATACTGTAGAAGGCGCCGTTAAACACCAGTAAATTAGGAGCATAAAACCTGTCACACAAAGGATACAGTCTAATCTGATCTTTATCGTAAAAATTGTACCAAGAATCTCCTACAACTTCACTTTCCAGAACTTGCTCGACAACAGCGATATCCGCCTTCATCATGCCCCCGTTTGCCTTTATGGAGACAATATTCAGGCATAAACCGGTCAGTACAAGACATAGTCCTAGACAAAGAGAAATCACTAATACATTAACGTAAGCCTTAAGAGAATTCATCTTTCTCAAGGCATAACTCTCAATAAAAATAAGGATAATCCCCGCTAACAGCGCAATGGGAATATATACAGGAATATTAAACATAATTGTCCGCCGGATTCCTATATTGCTCCATCAGATTATCCACTCCAGCACGCCCCTTTTCATCGGACTGCTCCTTCATTTTTATGATTTTACATATTGTTCAATAGCCTTATCTACTTCAGCCCAACCTTTTAAACCCAAATGCCAAGTATCCTGCATGAAGTAAGGTTCGTATTCCCTGAAGGAGAAATCGGCTACCGAAAATCCTTTCTCCTGGATTATTGCCCGAATCCGCCGATAATAATCTTTCCGTTCTTGCGGATTAAAACCGGCATAATCGGCCCATCGGCCATTAGCTGGAATAAGCACAAAGAGAGGCTTAGCCCCTTTTTGTTGAAGCACTCTAAGCATCAAATCAAAATCCTGATATTCTTTTGAAGGATATAATTTAAGTTTAGACCAAGACCCTTTTGTCCCAAGTTCAGTATGCTTTGCATAAAGTGAATCCAGTATATTTAAATTATTGGTAATCAAGCCTTTTCCTCTTTGCTCCGATTGCGTAAGGAGCTTATCCCACGTATCATCGTACGGCTCGGCTTGTTTTGATTTTTGAAAGACGGGCACAGCCTCCTGCGATTTAACCTCATTCACTACGTACCGGACATTGATCGCATCTTGAAGCTCCAATGCCGCACATTCAGTTTCAGCTTGAGGCCAATCGGCAAGAACTTTCATTTTAGACCATAGGCCTGGCGTTATGTATGTTTGAAGGTAATTCTGCAAAAAGGGATCGTCTTTTAGAACCTCGGGGATTTCAAGAATCCTCTGCGCAATTTCCCGTTTTAATTCTGCCGAAAGATCCGGAGTTAGCATCACTTGATAGATATGGAGAGGAGAAGAATTCATCGCTAAATGTTCATTGTCCAATCCCTTGCGTTCGGCAAACCAATCCGGCGAAAAGGTAAAAATCATTTTACGCCCCCGTAAATTCTCCTGACCGGCAAGATTAAGGAGATTAACAAAAGATTGTACCGAGCCGCGGCCAATGATGAAAGGCGTAAACCCTGCATGTCGATGACTAAAAACGTTTGTAGGATTAAACTCAAAGCCTGTCCCCAGCTCAGAAGAACCGTAGAAAGGCAAAACATCCGGTGTTACCAATGCCTTAGTCTGAAGAAGGCTGCCAAGCATAACTTCCGAACGGGCTTTCATCCCGATTGCCTCAATCATGCCTGGCTGCTTTAACCAAAGAAAATTACTGGTATACTCTATTAGCGGTTTCATTCCAAGAATTGTTCCATAAAAAAATAATAATCCGATAAGCATCGGCCCAAAACGCCGAACAAACATCATGACCCTCCTCAAAACACAAACGAGAACTTCAATTTCCGCACTTAATTTGTAAGATAAAATTGATAAAGTACTTCATCTACATCCAACCAGCCCTTCCAGGCAAGATGCCAGGGATCCCGCAGGTAATAGTTTTCATTTTCATGAGATGAAAAGTCCGCTAAAACAAACCCTTCTCTCTGAACCATCTGAGCAAGCTGTATATAGCAAGTTTTACGTTCAGTGCGTGAAATTCCTGTGTAATCAGCCCAACGACCGTTCATAGGAAGAATGACAAATAAGGGTTTGGCTCCTTCTTCCTTTAAAACATTCATCAAGAGTTTTAGATCCTCGTACTCCGGAGATGAGGAGTATTTCGCCGTCTTATCTGAATCCTTTCGTTCCTGAAGTTTAGGAAGAATATTTGTCGTATAAAAAGTATTATCCATCCCAAACGGATTGTTTCCCGTTGCCTCTTTTCCTTGAGCGATGGCCTCCGCCTGCAATTTATCCCACTTGGGCCGTACTGTTGAAAGGACCGATGATCCGCGGGCTCCCTTTACTTGGCTGGATGCAATTTGCAAATTCGAAGAATATTGAGAGTATTTAGCTACTGCTTGATTTGGCAATTTCTTAACATTCCATTCTGTTTTTACCGCATCTTGAACAGCAAGCGAAGCGTATTCTACCTGCGCAGGGAGAGCATAAAATATCCGCATAATCTGTTTGTTCAACCCCGATTTTTCCTGATAGGCTAACACTTTCTGCAAATAGGGAAAATCCTGATAGGCCTTAGGAAATTGGAGAAGACGCTGAGCCAATTTTTGTTTCAGTTTAGATGAAAGTTGAGGGTTTTCTAAAGCTTTATAAGCATGTAATGCGGAAAAATTCCCTTCAAATGTTGCTTGTGAAATTCCTCCTGTTCCATACCATTGAGGTGTTAAGAAGATCGCTAATTTTTTCCCTTTTATATTTTCACCAAGCGCTGCTAAGTCTAAAACATGAATTAACGTCTGGGTTCCTCCTTTACCAATCAGAAATGGAGTAACTCCAGTCTCCGGGGTAAAGACTTTTGCCGGATGATAATCATAAATCATAGACATCTCAGAGGAGCCATAGAGGGGTAAAATTCGTGGGTTCTCAAAGGCCTTTTTTTGCAGAATTGTTCCTTGAAAGGTATCAAAATTGGGGTTAACTCCCATTGCTGCTACAGTTCCGGAATTTAAATCCATGTTTTCCACCCAAAATTGGCAAAGAGAAGGAAGCGTATAGATTGTGATGACAAACAGACCCATAGCAAGCAGCAAAGCGGAAAATGGATTTCTCCACTGCCTTAAGGTTGTGGGTTCATTTATGGTCATACGCCTTAAAGCCATTCCGACTGTCCTCCTCAACACAATCCTAACATATTTTTGACATCTCTTAATTCGACAAAAATACCTTTTATCCTTTTGTTATATCGAATAATCACGATTTTCCTAATATTTAATAAAAACAGGCTGATAGATACTCTAAATCATGTCATGGTAACTGGATATTTCAGCCTTCTATTAAACAAGCTAACATTTTTTTACATTCATATAAAAATGGCATACCTATGTTTTTCATAGGTATACCATTTCACTCAAACTAAATAGATAAAACGAATTCCTTTTAAAATAACCTTCCTGAAAAAATCAGGAATCCGAAGAACACAAAGTGAGCCGTTACCACTATGGCCAACCCATCCCAGAACTTGCCTGTTCCCCAGAACTTATGGATTTTGTTTTTCCTTTCAAGCCAATCATAACTGACCATCAAGGCTGCATGATAAAGACCGTAAACGATATATTGAAGTGCCGTTCCGTGCCAAATTCCCATGATTCCGAAAAGCAGAAGATAGCCAAGATACGCCGATGTATATTTGTTCTTAAAACGTTTTTTCTTGGCCGAATCAAGAACAAAGCGCATGTAAATATAATCCCGAAACCAGAAGGACAAAGACATATGCCAACGATTCCAGAAATCTTTAATGTTTTTGGAAATAAACGGCTTGTTGAAGTTTTCCGGAGTTTTTATACCCAGAATATAACTAACCCCAACGGCAAAGGCGCTATAACCTGCAAAGTCAAAGAAAAGGTAAAAGCTATAGGTATACATATATTGAAACGTTGCCGCCCCGGTGTGAACGGTATTTAGCCAAGCCAAACTATGCTTATTAATTAAATAGGCAATTACAAATTTATAGAGAAAACCGCGGAAAACATAATCTATGCCATCTGCTAAATAATCACCATACTCTTTCCGGGTTAGCTTTTTTTCTATATCTCCAAGGAAACGCCGATAACGATCAATCGGTCCGGAGGATAACGTTGGAAAAAATAGAACAAAGGCCAGAAAATCTAAAAATTTAACCTCCTTGATCAGACCATCGCGAATTTCAATGACTGTTCCGACTGTGCGGAAGGTCACATAGGAAATGCCCAAAAAGCCGATCGGGGATTTCCAGATTCCCCAAGAAACAGCGAGAGGATTAAGTTTTACAAGGACTAACGGCAAAATCGCAGCCACAAGAGCGAGATAATAAACACGTTTCAGATTTTGAACTTGCTTGCCTTTTTCACTTTGTCTAAAACGCAAGAAGAAATGGACGATTAGATAAGCCCAAAGAAAGAATCCTGTTGCCTGGAGCAAACTCGTCGCCGGCCGATAAATCAATCCAAGCATAAATATGGTGGAAAAAATCAGCCAAAGCGTTCGAACTCGGCCGGATACCCCCAACAGACCGAGAAAAATCGCAGGAACAAGGGGAATAAGCATCCAGGAGAAAAATGCGAAATTCTCATAGGGTGTCATCGAGCTACTCCTTTCAGGGCCCGGCGGTCCACTTTGCCATTCGGTGTCATCGGCATTTTATCCAAAAAGGTAAAACGGCGGGGAAGCATATACTCGGGTAAGTTTTTGTGCAAGCCTTCCCTTAGCTTCTGCGAAGTTTGAAATGCATCCTCAACCGCCTCTGAGGTGGTTAAAAAAGCGTGGAGGTAATCTATTTTGCCGCGCCGCTCCATCGGCAAAACAACCGCATTCTCAACTCCCGGAAGTTTGCGGAGATTCTCTTCGATATCCCCCAGTTCGATCCGGTAGCCATGCAGCTTAACTTGAAAATCAAGACGCCCGAAGAAGAAAAGCATTCCTCCCTCGAGCAGGCCCGCATCTCCCGTGCGGTAAGCCTGCCATATTTGTCCTGATGCATCTTGATAGGTAAAAAACGCCTTCCGCGTTTGTTCCGGACGGTTCAAATAACCCACACTGACATTTGGGCCTGCAATCACGATTTCTCCCCGCTCACCTTCAGAAAGAGTCTGGGGAGGACATGAAAGGTGAATTAAGGTATCCTTCTGCTCGCCCTTTGCAAGCCCGTCATTTAGCACTTCAGAATTGCAAATTAATATCTGACCCTCTGCTTTAATTCTGCCTACCGGAAGCGGATTGAAACATTCCAATATTTCAGGGGTAACCGTAACCGTAGTTACCGCTACTGTTGCTTCAGTCGGCCCATAGAGATTCTCGACAAGCGCATTAGGGAAGCATTCCAGAAGCTTGGCGGCAGTATCATTGGATAAAACTTCACCGCAGAATAAAAAGCGTTTTAACTTCGGCAGCAGATTTTGATTAAAACTTTTATCCATCAAACAAATATCCGCAAAAGATGGGGTCGAAACCCAAAAGGTAACGTCCGAACGGGCAAAGGACTGAAAAAGTTCCCGAGCATTTGCGATCTGCTCCTTATCAATGCTCCAAAGCGTTCCCCCATTATTTAAAGACATGTATAGATCCATCACGGACAGATCGAAGGAAAACGGAGCTTGATTCAAGAAAGTTTCCTTCATCCTTTCAGGAGCATAAACGGAGTTTACCCAGCTGAGATAGCTTTCTAAGGCTTTAAGGGTAATTTGTACCCCCTTGGGCGTTCCGGTACTTCCCGAAGTAAAAATGATGTAGTAGACATCCTCTTTTCCAACCCGCCATTCCGACTCCGGGGTTTGCCCAAGATAGAGCGAGAAGATATCTTTTGATTGAGCAGCAGAGTCTTGATTCTTCACCTGCATATTTTCCCAGATCGTTAGCCCTGGGTATTTTAACTCCTCCGGCACCGTCTGTGGTGACAAAAGCAAAGGTGCCCCGGAAGCTTCAATAATTTGCCGAACTCTTTCTAAGGGCACTGAGGTATCCACAGGTACATAGGCATGTCCCGCCTTCACACAGGCCAAAAAGGCGACCATCATTTCATTCTCTTTATGCCCATAAACGATGATGGGGGCTTTTTGTTCCGTATCGGACTCTAGCGTGGTATGAATCCTCAAAGCCAGCGCGTCTGAATACGTTTTTAGCTCCGAATAAGTCAGCGCATGTTCCCGGTATTGGTGAGCTATTCGCTCGGGACATACCTCTGCCCATTGTTCGATAATTTCAATAAGCATATCTTAACCTCTTTAATTAGAGTATTCTTTCTGTCACAGTATCATATGGTATGAACAAAAACCAGATCATGTAGCTTCTCGCACATCCATACCTTCGGGCGTGAATCTCCACCGGAGACTCACGTATTCAGCACTCCAGGGCTGGCGTACTTGCTTCCGAAGCAGCTCTGCCAAACCTTTGGGTAATACCTGAAGTAAACCACTGGCGCCGCTAAGCTTCAGAAGCTTCGTTCGCCTTGGCGCCCTTCCGCGCAAATCATTCATTACTGTACGAAAAGCTACGCTTACGGGTATTTATAGCTTTACAATTTAAAAATTATTATAGATATACGGTGCGGGTGTATGTTGTTTTTGCACAAAATACAGATAAAACAGAGCCATAAAAATAAAATAGTAGTAAAAAACTCGTCCCAGCCAAAGGAGGGTAGGATTCCATCCTTTAGGTCCTTTGATGATAGAACTGATCCATTGCTTGATCAACCTCGAGCCATCCTTTCCATCCCAGGTGCATGATGTCCTGCAGAAAATAGCGGTCATATTCGTGCTGAGAGAAATCCGCACTTTCGAAACCGTTCTGTTCGATCATTTTCTTTATTCTTGTGTAATAAGCTTCTCTTTCTTGACGAGAAAAACCGGTATAGTCATACCAAAATCCATTAACGGGAACAATGACAAACATGGCTTCAGCCTTTTGCTCCTGTAAAACTTGCATGAGAAGCTGAAGATCCTGATACTCCTGGGAAGGATAAAGTCTCTCTTGCCTCTGTGAACCCGCCTTTTGATTAAGCGATGGTTCAATGTATTGAGAGTAATACGAATCGAGTATCCCCCAGGAATTATTGTCTGTTGATTGACGCCCCTGCTTTTCAGCCTTTTCCCTGAGGTTCGTCCAATCCGGAGCCTTAGGAACAGGGTTAACCGCGTTTTGAGCAATCGCGTTTTTACTTACTAACGGGATAAACGTCGCTGTATTATAAAGATCCCGAACTTGCAACCCCCACCATTCGACTCTTCCTGCTGCGTTCACCAGAATCTGTATCGGCTGTTTTGAAGATTCTTTGCGGGCATGATAAGCCAGATTTTGGGCGAGGATTGGATATTTTTTGACAACCTCGGGAAATTCCAGCAGCCGTTTGCTCAGCTGCTGTTTAATTCCCGCCGAAAGATTCGGATCAAAAAGGATCTGATACGTTTGGAGAGGAGAAATGTTTTGCATTAAATATTGAGACGAAATTCCACCTGTTTCAAACCACTGAAGCGAAAGAATGACCACAACCTTTTTATTGTGTAAGGCATCTCCTTGAGCCGCCAAGCTTAGAACATGAATAAGGCTCTGACTCCCGCCTCTTCCAATGAGAAAAGGAACAAAGCCATCCGGTTTCCCATAAAAAAGCTTGGTTGGATGAAACTCGGATTCCGCCGAAAATTCCGATGAACCATACACCGGAAGGATATCTGAGCTTGTAAGTGCCTTCTCTTGAAAAATAAGGCCTTGAAAAGCGACCGGTGTCTGTGAACCGGCAATGGCTTGAATAACACCCGGTTTAAAAGCATAGTGCTCTAAAAGCATTCGCCCAACGGGAGGGATCAACCCAAGCGTCAGTATAAAGAGAATAAAAGCGAACAGAATCGCGCCGGAACGCCTGAAGATCATTCGCCAGCCCGCTCCTCAAGGTATGCGATTATTTTATTCGGAGTAGCCCACTCTTCCCGCGTAACTTCTGTCGGAGCCACTTCGATATTTAATTCTTCCTGAATTGCAACAAAAAGCTGAATGATTCCAAAAGAATCCAGAAGACCTGTGCTAAAAAGCTCAACATCCGGATTCTTCATAATCTCATCTGTTCCACAGATCTCGGTCAATGTATCCAAGATTTTTTCCCGAATCATGATTAATTCCCCCAAAATCAGTCAATATATTTTTAATTAAAAACACTATGTTAAGTTCTCTCTTTTGAACATAATTCCTCTTTTTTATCTTCCTTTTAGTGATATTGTGCCACTTATCAAAATTTAGCAGTCTCTTTACAAAAATCTTCATATCTTCCCCACTTCTTTAATCGCATAGAGCGGCAGATTGAGCAGCCAATCCTCTTTCTTATAATCTGCCATCGATGTACGGATGGACAGCTTCGGCTGGAATTTTTCATGATACGTTTTTAGGCTCTTCGCCTTCAAATTCGCTTCAGCTTTAACTTCGATGGGGATGATGATGCTTCCATTGTCCACCACAAAATCGATCTCCGCACTGCCTCGGTCGTTTGTCCAGTAATAGGTTTCCAATCCCTTAATGGTTTTTAACTGTTGTAATATATATTGCTCAGTAAGTGCACCTTTAAATTCTTTGAAAAGCTCATTGCCATCCAAAAGCGTGCTTTGATTTAAGCATACCATACACAAGAGCAAACCCACATCAAGCAGGAAAAGCTTGAACGCTTTTAAATCTTCATATCCCTTTAGCGGGATGTTCGGTACATTGACGCGATGCACCTTATGAACAAGGCCGCAGTCGGTTAACCAGAGAAGTGCCAGCTCGTATTCTTTCGCCCTTGCTCCTTCCTTAATAAGTCCATATATAAATTTCTTATTCTCTTTGGTAAGCTGTGTTGGAATGGTGTTCCAGAGCAGTCTAATCCTCGGCACGACTTCGTTTGGCGCGTGCTTGGAAAAATCCTGCTCATAGGCAGCAAGGATACGCTGCTGTATCTCCCTTGCTTCGTTGAAGTCTTTATTCTCAGCAAAATGAAGTACAACTTCCGGCATTCCGCCAATATAGTAATAATATTTGAGCATATCAATATACGTTTGTTTGAATGTTGTGGCCATGTCAAAGTCGCCATTTTGCAGCAACTCAGCATACTGATCATTTCCCATGGCCATCAGAAATTCAGGAAAGTTGAGAGGATATAAATCTAAAAATTCCACTTTGCCCACAGGGAAAGACGTCCCTTGATGCAGTGCTACGCCCAGCAGAGAACCGGCGCACACGATTTGATATTCCGGTGCGTTCTCATTAAAGTATTTCAGAGAAGTCAGAGCTTGTGGTACCTCCTGTATTTCGTCAAAAATAAGCAATGTATTTATAGGATCGATCTTCTGTCCGGAATAAAGCTCCAGCCCGGTTACAATACGCCCTACATCCAAATCCGATGAAAATAAATCTTTCATCCGTCGGTTATTGTCGAAACTGATATAAACCGTTTTATCAAAGGCAAGCTTTCCAAATTCTTTCATCAGCCAAGTTTTTCCGACCTGCCTTGCTCCACGAATAATAAGCGGCTTTTTATTCTGCTTTACTTTCCATTTATAAAGCTCTTCTATAGCTGTTCTATACATGCGCATCACCTCCCTGAAATTAATATAACATAAATTATTACAAAATATACAACGAAAAAATGAAGTTGCAAAACATTTTTTACAACTAAAACTCGTACCTATTTGGCTTTATAAAAAACACCTAATCAAGCCTAAAAGTTAACTGGTAAAACTTGATTTTTTCAGAAGTATTACTCATAATTTAAGTAATACTTCTGAATGGAGGTACATTATTATGGCAAGACAACTTCTCTCCGGAAAGTTAACTAGTAAAGGACAACTAACTATTCCAGTTGAACTGAGAACTCTTTTAAACATTAATGAAGGAGATAGATTAGCTTTTGTCTTAGATGAAAATGAAAGAATTATTGAAGTCCAGCCTAAAACAAAGAAGTCAATTCGAGGGGTAATGGGAGTGTTGAAGTCTACTACAAACGTTGATGCGGATGAAGCAATTGATTTAGCTAGGGCAGAACGGGCAAAAGAGCTTAAAGAGAAGTCGATGGACTTAAAAGATGAATAAGGCAATGATAGTCGATACTAATATTCTTATTCGCTTATTCACGAAAGATAATGATACTCAGATTGAGCAATTAGTTCAGCTTATGGAACAAGGTAATATAGCATTTCACGTTCTGTCAATTGTTCTAATTGAAACTTACTGGGTCTTACGCAAGGTATATAACTTTGATAAAGAAATGATATTGCGAGTCTTCGAGGACTTTATTGAATCCGATGGAGTTGAGCTTGATGAAGATGGTTTAGTCCAACGTGTCTTAGCTCGCTTCCGAGGGGTAAATGTTGATTTCGTAGATGTTTACTTAGCTGAGAAATCAAGAAGCTTGGAGTTATCAGTATTAACATGGAATGCTAAAGATTTTAAAAAGCTAGAATGTGAATTCTACAGACCTCAAGATTTAATATAAGATTATAAGACATAAGCTAATACTAAAATTCCATACTGAAAAGCATAAAGAGAAAAGCGCCCGACTATTTGAACCTCACTTGGTATCAGTCGGGCGCTTTATATATTATTTTCAAGAACATTTAGTATGCACCTTTTCCGGTTAAGACCACGAATAACGTTTTCCAAAGAATCTGCAAATCCAGCCAGAAACTCCAGCGTTGAACATACTCTAAGTCATAGTCCATCGTTTCGCCGAGTGTCAGCTCGCTCCGCCCGTTCACCTGGGCGAGACCGGTTACTCCAGGAAGGACTTCTAAACGCTGGTATTGTTCTACCGTATAATGTTTGGCAATCTCCGGAACCTCTGGTCGAGGGCCCACCAGACTCATATTGCCAATCAGAATATTGATGAGCTGCGGGAGTTCATCCAAGCTTGTTTTTCTTAAAAAACGTCCGCTCCGTGTAATCCGAGGATCATCTTTTTCCTGAAAAACGAAATTTTCAATGTTCTCCACATTTTCCAGCTTCGCTTTCATTATTTCATCGGCATTCGTCACCATTGTTCGGAATTTATAGATCGTATATGGTTTCCCATGCAATCCGATCCGCGTCTGCTTGAAAACGACCGGACCTGAAGAGTCAAAATCGATCCAAAAAGCGATGACCAGCCAAAGCGGTGAAACTAAGATAAGAAGAATCAAGGAAACCAAAATATCAAGCACCCGCTTTGCTGTAAGCTGCCATTGCGGATAACTTTTTCTCCGGCTGTCTGCTTCTTTAATCTCCTTATGAACGGCCGTGTTCTGGCCCATCGTCTTGCGTCCTCCAATCGTTAGAACAATCTTACTTATATAAGGCATAATTGATTATTATTTACTTCTCTGGAGTACCCTGCGATAGACGTTCTCCATTTGCGTTACATTTTCCTTCCAGGCATAATTCCGCAATACAAACTCGCGTCCTGCCTGACCCATACGTACCCGCTCCTCGGGATGATCCATAAAATATTTCATGGCCTGCGTAAGTTCGCTGACATTCTCCTTCTCTACCATTATTCCCGTTTCCCGATCAATCACAACTTCTGGCAGCCCTCCGACACGGCTCGCAATAATTGGCCGTGCGCAAGCTGAACCTTCAACTGCAGTAACTCCGAAACTTTCTTGACGCGAAGGAACTACAACTACATCCAAATCTCTGTAAAACTGTGCGATCTTCGAATTGGGCATTGCTCCAAGCCATTCAACATACTGATCGATTCCGAGTCTTGCTGCTAAAGACTTTAACCGGAAGAGCTCAGGACCGTCCCCTGCTATTTTTAGCAAGGCTTGCCCAGGCCTAAGCTTATTCAAACGTGCAAATGATTCAAACAGGATATCCAATCCATAAACGGGCTGCAAATATTTAGCAACTCCAAAAATCACTTTTCGCGATGAAGTACTCCCCAAATTCTCTTGCGGAGAAAACTGATCAATGTCTACTCCAAAGGGAATAACTTCGATTTTTTGAGACACTTTGATATAACAATCCATTTCCTTTGCCATTATATGACTTGTAGAGCAAAGATAATCCGCTTTCCCCAATATCCATTTTAATAAAAGGCGATGAAATAATGACTGCTTCGGGAAAGAAAAAATATCGCTCCCCCAAGCCGAAATGATAAAGGGATGGACTGAACAGATTGCACCCAGAAACCCAAAGCTGGTAGCATAATGCGCATGCAGTATGTCAGGTTGCAGTTCCTGAACTTTTTCTTTGACCCAGCGCACACGAAGAATAAAATCAATTTTTCTTCCGATAACTTTAGGTACAAGATGAATCTTGACCCCAGGAATCTCCGCAGGCAGGAAACTAATAAGCTCTACCGACCACCCGCGGCGTGCAAGTTCAAGCGCCCATTTTTCTGTATGGGGACTTGCAGCATTTGCGAGTAAACAAAGCTTTGGCATTTTCAGTTTCCCCCTTTCCGTTAATTTCAACTGGGTTATTTAAAGTCCAAGATCTTTAAGCCACTGACCCACAATGGATTTCCACGAGTAGTGTTTAATCACAAAATCCCTGCCCCGCTCGCCCTGCGTTTTCCGAAGTATTGGATCTTGTTGAAGCTCTAGTATAGTCTTTGCCAGAAGCAGAGGTTCTTCCGGCGGGATAACCACCCCGCCCTTGCTTTGTTCAACAATCTTTGCTCCTTCCCCTTCTCCGACGTAAATCAGGGGTTTTGCACTGGCAAGCCCTGGAAAAACCTTCGAAGGACGTACTCCCTCAGAAAGTTTATAACGGCGAAGTGTCGAAAGGCTGATCTCAGCTAAACTATAATAATGCTGCATTTCTGTAATCGGTTGAAAATCAACCCAACGTACATTATCTAAATTCATTTCCTCAGCCATTTCCATGAGCCTCGGTTTTTCCGAGCCATCACCCACTAAGAGAAACGCGATTTCCGGATGTTCTTTTTGCAGGTGCTCAGCCGCTTGCAGCGCAACTTCCAAACCGTGAGCATAGCCCATAGTACCGGCATAAAGAATTACGAATTTTCCCTTAAGCTTAAGTTTTTCCTGAAGCTCTTCATCCGGCTTGATTGGAGCGAAAAGCTCCGGATCAACGCCGTTCGGCAAAAAAACGATTTTCTCAGGCGGAATTCCTCGATCCTTCAAAGATTGAATGATCCCCTCGGTCTGCGTTGAAATCTTCCAAGCCGTTTTATACATACGGCGTTCCAAACCCTCGGCTAAAGAAATGAGTGTCTTATTCGTCACTAAACCAAGTGAGACTGCGGACTCCGGCCAAAGGTCCGATACATTTAAAATGAGCTTCGCCCTTTTAACCCATTTTGCAAAAATCATGGTGAAACCAATGAATAGCGGAGGAGATTCAACAAAGATATAATCCGCTTTGCCCGCTTTTAGAACACCATAAAAAGCAGAAAAAACAAACGAAAAATAATTCAGAAGGCGTTTCCAGAACTTTCCTCTTTGAACCGGATAAATCCACGTTCGATGAATAGGAATATTCTCAATCGAATCCTTCATATAGAACTTCCCGCGATACTCTGGCGGAATGATCCCATTAGGATAATTGGGAAAGGCAGTGACCACTTCTATTTCATGCCCTTGGTTGCGAATGGCTTTCGCGACCTCAAAGAGGCGAACCTGAGCCGCTCCGGTCTCGGGCGGAAAATACTGTGTAAGCATCAATATTCGCACAATCTGTTCTCCTTTTTCACATCCGGTATCCACTAACCCTAATTATTTGTGCCCTGGGCACTTGCCGGAAATAAACCGGCAAGCTGCCCGGCAAGATTGACGCGGCTGAATTCTTCACAGCGTTCGGTCGAACCCTTAGAATCCGGGCCTTGCAGATCATTAGGGATTAAGGCAGAAGACTGCCAAGCGTTATAATGCCTTTCTATCGCTGCTGCCAACCCCTCAATATCACCTAAGGAAACCACTGTTCCTAACCGGCGCTCACGAATCAGCTGAGCAGCAACACCCTCCGGCAATAGCCCTAGAATAGGTTTGCCTGTTCCAATATAGTCAAAGAGTTTTCCCGAATATGCGTTATCCACGCTCCGATCAAAGGTCATAAACTGGAGCTGCGCTCCTGCGAGATATTCTAGTACGCTTTGATGGCTCATGTACGATTTAAAGACATAGGCTTTTCCGAGTTTGCGTTTTAATAGCGCATCAAAGTGTTCAGGCACATATCCGATAAATAAAATTTGAACGTTCTCCCGTTCTTCCGGGTGCCGCTCCAGGAAAAGCCGGACTCCATCGGCGAAAGTCTCCATATCGTAAGCATCTGCGATAATTCCAGTATGTATAAGCGTAAATTTCTCCTGCTTAACCGGCGTTGCCTTCGCAAAATCCACAGGGTCGTAACCATTCGTAATCGTGACCATTTTATCCGCATATTCGGGGTAACGCTCTTTATACGTCTCGGTGATAGAGGGCGTCACATTGATGATATAATCTGCTTCCTCCACAACCTTGCGTTCCATCCAGGCATCCAGTTTCTTGCGAAAAGGAATATCCTTCTGCATGGCCTTATTTCCCACCCAGGGGTCTCGAAAATCGGCAATCCACGGTCTTCGATATAACTTGTGAACCCAGCGGGCAATCCAGTGGACAGTATAAGGATAGGACGAAGAAAATAAGTAATCCACGTTTTCCCGCCGTGCTGTCTGCAGCGATTTCAAAAATCCGAAAGGCAGCCATCTTACCTTAGAATCAGGAATAAAGAGATAATTGTCAATAAAGTCGAAAATTCTTGCTTTTAAGGGTTTTTGTTCGGGTAAGTGTTCAGATTTATCCTTATGCTCGGGAGTTCCTTTTCCATCTGCTTCAGCTTTTTGCTCGCTTTCAACTTTCTGACCGCTTTTAGCTTCAGAAAGTTGCGCATCCTTTGACACCTTTTCAGGAATCTCTTCCTCTTTACCCTTGCGAAGGCCCGCTATTTTTTCAAGCGCTTCGCGCAGCCACAAGGTTTCCAGACTGCTTGAGCGATAAACCTTTACAGAACCGGGAACCTCTTCAAGAAGACTCTCATCGTAAGCAAAGTTATGCCCGTTCTTGACCGTACTTACAACGGGTAAAATCCCAAACTGAGGTAAATATTTAACAAATTTTAGGGTTCGCTGTACTCCGCTCCCCCCCAAAGGGGGAAAGAAGTAGGCGATCATAAGGACCTTTTTCATCCTTTTCCTCCGAACATAATCCCTTTATTCATGGTTACCCTTGTTTCACACTGGGTACATAACTGCTTTCTTTTCGAATCGAAAGTTTATGGCGAACTTTATAGGCTGTTGCCAGCCAATAACAGGTAAAACTTTGACGGCCTTTTTCCCAAAGTTCAGCCTGACGGTTAAAGCTCTCTTCACCTATCAGAAGCGCCATCGCTTTTAACTGCTGAATATGAAGCTTATGGTAGAAAATACTTGTAATATCAGCCACCTTAAAGGGATAAAGATCGTAGCGCGACCAATTAAGATAGGAAACCTGATATTTAGGAAGTATCGTTTTTAAAGTTGCAACTCCTGTCTGATAGCGTTCTTTAGCTCCTGAATCCTGACTGATCACATAAAATTCCCATAATCCCCACAAGGCGAATATAAATCCATTCAGAACAAGGGAAGGAATTTGCGAGGGGTATTCTTCAAAGTAATCTAACCCCTCCCACTGAGTGAGAACTCCACCCTGCTGAACGGGAACCGAAAACGATATCAATGCTTTCTCACCCGCTTCAAGGTACCGCTTCTCCTGAGTCTCTAAATAAGCCCTGGCTAATACTGAGAGAGCCTGCCCTTGGGACAAGGCGGAAAGCCATGGCTTTTTCAGGTGATACATCTCTTTGTCATGGTCATTGACCCATCCCCATAGACCCGCTTTATATTCTCTTAAGTTTTTTTGAAGCCAATCGGCGGCACAAACGAACCGTTCGCGGTATAGAGGCTTTTGCGTTTCAAGCCATTGATCATAATTTCCTAAGGCGTATTGTGCAATCGTTACGGGTAAATAGCTGAGATGTCCATCCACTTCAACCAGCGGAATCCCATCCTCATCAAATTCTCCGGCATAATCCGCCTTCGTGCTTATATCCACAGGATACTTGCGAACGATTTTTGAATTTAATTCTCGATTGACATTCATATCAGGATGCCAATAGTCGGTTTTCCCAAAAACCATGCCGCTATAGGCCCTAATCATTTGGATAATATTCATGAAATCCTCACTTCTAAGCTTTCCAGCTTATCGAATCAATTCTTTATAAAGTTCTTCCATCTCATGCATGTTCTCTTCCCAAATCGCCTTATTCCTCACACGCTGTTTATTGATTTCCCGGGCCTTGATTCTCAGATCTTTTTCATTTAAGGCCCGCAGAAGCGCCTGAGATAAGGCATGAGCATCCTTCGCCGGAACCAATAATCCATTCACTTCAGAATCTATCCATTCACGATTAGCGGGTAAATCTGAAACTACAGGAAAAGAACCGCAAGCCATGGTTTCAAGCAAGGAAACAGCTGTGGCATCTGAGGAGGGAACACTTACGGATATGGATGACTCAGTGAGGTAATTCTGCACTAACGCATGCGGTAATTGTCCTACGAATTGAATGCTGTCTCCTAAACCTAAGGAAGATGTCAGTGTTTTTAAAGAAGGTGTTTCCGGGCCTTCTCCAGCTATCACTAATTTCGCTTCGGGAATTTTCTTAACGACCTCAGCCATCGCCTGGATGATAACATCGATATTGTAGATTTCCTGATGTCCGCGTAAGCTTAAAATTTGCAAATCCTTCTTATTCACCTCGGGAATCTTTTCAAACCAATCCCGTGAAACGCCCATCGTTACCGTCTTAAGGATTCGCTCCTGACCTTTCAGCAAGTCACGCATCCGTTCGGACATATAGGAAGAATCCGAGGTCAAAGCATCCGCATGCTTTAACACCTGTTCAACGATTAGCCGCAGGAAAATGGATTCTTTCGGAGCAACCAGAACATCTGAACCCCAGGCGGAAACAACCAGCGGCTTGAAGCTGCTGACCAAGGCCAATAGTCCAAAGCTCGTTGCATAGTGCGCATGCAATAAATCCGGGTGAAGCTCATGAACAAGCTTCCGAATTTTAGCTAGCGCCTCTATGTAAGCCCAGCGTCCACTCCGGCCACGAGCAAGGAGATGAACTTTAGCGCCCTTGATTTCACAGGGACGAAAAGAGATTACTTCCACTTCGTAACCCGCGTGTACATAATAATCAATCCAGCGTTGCAAGTGAATACTTCCCGCATCACCTAGAAAGCATAAGCGCAATTCAGCTCACCTCCTCAAAATTCCGAATAGCTGCTCCATATCCGATAAGAATCCACAGGTAGGGGTCTTCAAAGAATCTTCCTTCGCCTTGCGCACTGATCAAAATCGCCGTCACTGCGAGAATAACAAAAATCGTACGATATGTCATTTTGGGGATGATTCCCTGGTATTGAGCGGTTCTTTGCAATCTAAAGGCTCGCGGAATTCTTTTATATAGAAATGCCATAAATGCAGTCAAAATTCCTAACCCTATCATTCCCAGTTCGGCAGCCGTTGTAATCAAAGCCGTATGAGAAAGGCTCACATTATTCTGAATCAGTGCGGCATATTTCGTTAACATGACCTTTTGGAAGCCGCCGAGTCCTACGCCCCAAAGCGGGTGTCCCCGAAACATCTCAACTCCGGCGGTTATGAGGTACGACCTTTCCGTTAAAGCCGAGCCAAAGTTCTGCTTAATTTCGAGTAATCGAGCGAATATTCCGGGATTCAATAGAACCGCAGCCATTCCGAGTACAATTCCTGAAAGAACCGTGATGATTACCGGACGTTTCGGAATCAGGAAGGCTAAGGCAATAGACACGATGAGCATTGCTAACCACCCTGTGCGTGAACCTGTTCCTACTAAGGCTAAAAGCTGCAGAAGCAAAGCAAAGCCTCCGGCGAACTTTGCCTTTAAGGGAGCGCCTAACATTAGGATAATGGTCGCTAAGCAGCCAATGATCAAAAAGCGAGCATATATATTGGCATCCAGAAAAGTGGCATTAATACGCCCGCTCAGCTGATATATTTCACTTTTCCAGATAAAATGCTTGGAGACCATTTCAAAAGCTCCGATTCCGGCTAAACCCGTGGATATAGCCGCGAAGGCAATGGGAACCCAGAAATCTCCGTCTTTTCTTTTCACTAAGTCGTAAACCGCCGCCCCAAGAACCCAAAGCAGACCTAAACGGGCAACTCCAACCATCGTTTTCGTCTTGTCTACAGACCATACAATAGAAAATGCGCCCCAGATAAGATAGACCGTCAGGGTAAGGATTAGCGGAGATTTTATATAATTTATTAATGAATTTCTGGCATTTTCTGAAACGCCCCATTCCTTATCATCAGTCCACATCAGTCTAATTATGTAATAGGCAATAACCGCAAGTGTAAAAATACGCCCGAAATAAATTACGCCCACAAATTCTCCAAGCTTGTCCAAAAGGGTCAAATGCGGAAACCATTCTCGAGAGATTTCCAAGGGCAGAGCAAGGATTAAAAGAGGCAGCAAATAGCGAGGATTCTTCCAACTTAAAAGTACCGCCAGTACTGTCAAGACTAAAGTCACCCACAACAATGCCTTCCCTCCCTTCTGTAAAAATTAATGGGCTGTTGTTATTATAATATCATTTTCTATTATTATTTACGGAGCCTGCTCTTGATAAAGCGAATGATTTGTCCCATATCGCTTTTTTTCAGGATAAGAATATCCTGCCAGCGGGCATGTGTATAGTTAATATAAAAAATGATCGTCATTAGTGTAAAGACGATATACGAAAGGCTTGTTGCAATCGAGGCTCCAATAATTCCGATCCGTGGAATTAAGAAGATATCAAGCACTACTGTTACAATTCCGGATGCAATGGAAGAATAGATGTTTTTTTCAACCAAACCTACCCCTGCAAGATAACTCGCTAAAATATTCGAGACGGAGAAAATACTAATCCCCGGCAATAACCAAAGCAAAGCACCCGTTGCTGTGATAAAATCACGGCCAAGCCATATTAAAATCAAGGGTTTGCTGATGAGGGCAAGGATTACTGAGAAACCGGCAATCAAGGTGAAACTAACCCGGGTAATTTGATTTGTAAACGGCATCATACCTTTTTTATCGGTTGAAGATGAAGCGATCGGAAAAACTACAGTTGCAATGCTCCCGGTTACACCCCAAAGGGTCTCCCCTAAAGCAACAGCAATGCTATAGATTCCCACCTGATCGATCGGCAAATAGTAATTGACAATAAAAACGTCCAAACGATAATTCAGCTTTTGAACTATATTCCCGAATTGGGCCTTAAGCCCATAGCCAAACATATCCTTCATCAAGCCTCGCTCGACACGCGGAGCTTGTTTGCGCTTAAGGATAAGAATATAGATTTGCAATAAACAAATAGCCAGGGTTCCGATAAGAATGGAAACAATGGCTGCCGTCGGATTTACAGCAATAAGAAGGAAAATAATTAAGAGTACCAAACTTAAAATTTTATCAATAACATTGATCCGATTATATTCTACCATATCCTGTAATCCGAGCAGGACATTGATCATTGCCGATTTAAAGTTAACTAACGGAACGGTAACCAAAACCGCTAGCATCTGAATATTAGATACCCCTGCCAAAAATTTAAAGTGAAAATGCAGGTGTAAAAAATAGAAAGGAATCAAAACTAAACTGCTGACCAGGGTTACAACAATATTATTTCCAATAATCGCATTTAAGGCATCCTTTTTCTTGCCCAAGAAAAAAACAGTGGAGGCCGCAAACCCCATACCCAGAATAAGCGTGGCAAAGCTTAAAAAGTTATTTGCAACATCAACAACGCCCTTTCCCTCAGGTCCAAGTACCCGGGAAAGCACCGTTGTATTGATAATCGAAAGAAAGAACAATAGTAAGTTGCTAAAAAACGTGATCGTCACGGACTTTGTAAAACCCATTCGTCCTAATTCTTCCCTTCTCGTTCGTTTACATCGTCGCCGGAGTTATTGCTGTTCAGATTATCCCTTGTATTCCCTGAGAGGATTTCCTCATAGATTTTGATGAGCCTTTTGGCTACAGCCCCAGGGCTATAATTTTGTATCGCATATTTTCTAATTTCTTCCGGATCATAATTTTCAAGGGAAGAAAGCATATTCTCCAAGCCTTTAACGAGAGCGGGTATATTTCCCGGCGGAACCAAAAAGCCGCTGTTTTCCCTAACGATATCCTGAGGGCCGCCGCAGGCAGTAGCTAATACCGGCTTTCCGCAGGCCATTGCCTCGATAAGCACGCATCCAAACGTCTCCTTTATTGAAGGAAGGACCAACAGGTCAGCTCTTTGATAAAATGAAGGCATTTCTTTCGGGCTAACCCGGCCATGAAACGTAACAAAGCCGGCTATTCCAAGCTTTAACGCTAAGTGCTCATAGTCCGTTCGTTTACTTCCATCTCCCACCAGATCAAGATGAAGTGTCTGTTCAGAAGATCTTCTGCTTTCTACGAGTTGGGCAAATGCGGGCAATAAATACTGAACCCCTTTAACCTCGGTCTCTTCCATATTTCCCGCAAACAGAATCCGCAGAACATTTTTGGATTCTAAACTGCATTCAGAATCGTCCTCAGAAGCTGAAGAACGTACCTTAATCAGCTGAAATCTTTCCGTATCTACGACATTAGGTACTTTTTGACTTTGAACAAACCATCCCCAAAAAGAAAACTGCCTTTCTAAAGCCGTACTTACAGGAAGAACCCTTTGAGCATGTTCAAAGGCTCTCTTTAAAAGGAAGCGATGCTGCCATTTATCAACATAGTCCTGTAAATAAGACATATGCTCAGTAATAAGATAGGGCATTTCGTGTCTGCGCGTAAATAGATAAGCCATGATTCCTGCCGGGTATCCGACATGAACATGTAGGAGGTTCGGCTGAAAATCCTGTATAATCCTCTTTAGTAAGCCAAAGACTCTGCTATAACTCCGAAATCGTCCGATAAACCGATTTCCGTTACCTAATGTGTTGGCCCTGTAAACCTTGATGCCATCTTCAACATTTTCCTTCATTTCGCCAGACTTAAGCTCTTCATCAAAAGGATAAAAGACGGCAACCGGAAGACCCGCTTTTAGCAGTGCTAAAGCCTGCTCCCGGATAAACGTCCCTTTCATCGGATTATTGCCATTCGGATACCAGCCTGCCAAAATCAAAATCCTCACGAAGTCCACCTATACTTTCGAATTTCAGTTCTCAAAGCTTCACTGCCTATTACGCTGCTCATAAATCATCATCTTTCCTTACTCTAGGCGGTTATAGGATGATCCTTCGAGAAACGTTTTGCGACGAAGGATAATCGCAGCACTTAAACCATACAACAGCCACATCTGCGGAAAACTAATGACAGAACTCGGAGCAAAAGCGGTTAAGATAAATCCCCCCAGTGCCGCGATCAAGCTCATGGCGGTATATGAAGTTAATCCGTAAGGATTTGTTTTTAGGCTTTCTTTATAAACTTTAATAAGATCCCAAAGAAGATTCAAATAGATAAAGATAAGATAGAGGAAAATCCCGATTCCGAAATCACCAAGAATTTCAAACCAAAGGCTATGCGGATTGACAATTCCATGGGTATTACCCACCTTCTTAAGATACACGCCTGTGTTATTCACGCCGAAACCCTGTACATGGCCTTGCAGTACAACTCCCTTGGCAATATCCATAATGATGGTCATGCGCTCGCTCGTTGAACCCTCTTCTCCAAATTCAGCAATCGGCTGAACTGTTTTTTTAGCCTTTAGACTGAGTTTATTAACCAAGGGGGTATCATTAAACTTTCCATAATAAAGTGTAAGGCTGGGTACAAAGGACAAGCTATAAAAGACGATGATTGTAGTCAGTCCGACAACAAGTGCTTTTCGAAATTTCTCCCGCTCTCTCATCAAAAAGAAGAACAGCATAAAGCCAACCATCGTCAAAAGCATCACGATATAGGCTGTTCGTGACGTACTGAAAATCAGATTAAGAAGCGCGCCCAGCTGCATCAACCAAAACAATGCGTTTAATCCTTTATTTTTGTTATATACAATAAACGGCAGGATAAATGTCATTGCCATAATCAGATAAACGCCATAGTTATTGGGATTGTAGAAGAAAACCTCAGGAATTGTTTTAAGATATTCCGGACCTTTGACATACCAGCCCAAATCTGAGAAAACGTTACGAACAGGCATAATTCTAAATCCTGTCATTTCGATGGCCCCAATAATTAAAATGGGCAAGAGCGTATAGGCTAAAATTTTGAGTGTTTCTTTTAGTTTCCGCTGATTTGGATTGAACTTAAATACAACCAGCATGAAGCAAATCATGATCGCGTAGTTAATCATGTATTTGATGGCCATTCCCTTACTCTCTGCCCAAATCAAAGAAATCACCATATAGGCAATGAAGATCGAAAGAAAAAGAAGATATTTGTTTTGCGTTAACTGTTTCGGATTAAGGTTCGGCTTCTTTTTCAAGAACGAAACCAGCATCCATACGATTAAGATAAATAATGCGATATGCAAATAATAAATATTGAGACGTCCAAAGAGCGGCAGATTGAAAGTAAAGTCCATTACGGAAAACAACAAAACGAAGTAATAAAGCAGTTCCTGTCCGTTTTCCCAGCGAATATGGTTAATAATGATTAGCCCCATAATCAATGCATACGCATCCAGTACAAATAGGCTGGGGGTCAATAAAAGGTTCCCCAAAATGAAGAGCACATAGATAATATTTAATATTTTCTTATCTTTCACTGAACATCCCACTCTCCGCTTATTTCAGAACCTTTTTTATAACTGAAACAATTTCTTTTTGTTGTTCTAAAGTCAGTTCAGGAAAACAGGGCAATGCCATGGCCTGGCTGCAGGCTTTCTCGGCGACGGGAAGATCCCCTTCATTATAGCCCAGATCTCGGAAGGCACGTTGCAGATGAAGCGGAACCGGATAGTAAATTGCTGTACCGATCCCCTGTTCCTTCAGTGCCGCCATAAGCTCCTCCCGTTTTTCCGTTCTTAAAACATAAAGATGAAACACAGGGGTTCCTTCCGGGTCGATACCCGGCAAAGTTAACGGCAAACCTGCTAAAAGCTCATTGTAGATCTGCGCTTTTTCCCTGCGAGCTGCGTTCCACTCATCAATATGTTTGAACTTCACGCGTAAAATAGCCGCTTGTAGTTCATCCATGCGGCTGTTATAGCCGATTTCATCGTGATAGTACTTTGTCTGGCAGCCATGGAAGCGAAGCATCCGCAAATGCGCAGCCAGAGCCTCATCATCCGTGACAATCATCCCTGCATCACCATAAGCTCCTAAGTTCTTTGTAGGAAAGAAACTAAAGGTTCCGGCATGTCCAATCGAAGCGGCCTTGCGCCCGCGGTAATTAGCACCAATGGCCTGAGCCGAATCCTCAAGCACTTTTAAGTCGTGACGGGCCGCAATTTCCATGACACGCTCTACATCAACCATTTGGCCGAAAATATGCACCGGGATAATAGCCTTTGTCCGTGGTGTGATCTTTGACTCTAATTGATCTAAGTCCATGTTTAATGTTACTGGATCAATATCGACAAAAACAGGAGTTGCTCCAAGGGCTGCAATCGTCTCAGCGGACGCAAAAAAGGTAAAAGGAGTTGTAATGACTTCATCCCCAGGTCCTACGTCAAAGCCTCTTAAAGCAAGCAACAAAGCATCCGTTCCATTGCCAACAGCTACTGCTTCTTTAACACCGCAGTACGCAGCCATTTCTTCCTCGAACGCTCTCATTTCCGGTCCGAGAACAAATTTGCTGGAATCCAAAACCCGCTGAATTGCTTGGTCAATATCATCCTTAATCGTTAAGTACTGTGCTTTAAGGTCTAAAAGCGGTATGCTCATTCTTCTTATCTCCTTTACGCTTAGTTATCGATATGTGTTTGAGTTCCAATTCTTATTAGATTCTCTTATTATACCCCTTGTCGGCGTTTCTACAAAATTCGCGTCTTATTGGAGGCTGTTGAAGCTTGGTTTTACAGGATTAAGAATGGCTTTGGGGAGTGGATTTTGTTTACAGCCATTCACTCCGGGCGCTTCGCAGACCAGCCTAAGGCACTGACTCCTCATTTGGGGTCACGGGTTCCCGCCAAAATCGTCTCCTGACTCTGTTGGCGGTTGCGCACATCGTATGCGCAACCCTTTGCTTTTAAGAAGTCGTCACTGCCTAAGGCTGGTAGCTGCTTGCTTTAGTCGTTCACTCCTGTAAATCAAAATCCACTTCCAGGTCTTTCTCGCTGGTGATTGCTTGCTTTCGCAGCCTATGATACAGAATGTACCATGCTGCCTCCTTAGCCGTAAAAGCCTTTCATGCAAAAGGACCTATGAAGCAGCTTAGAGAGTTGCGAGTACAGATGCGGAGGCCTTTAAGCGAGCAGCTAGCAAACTCGGCGAAAACTGCGCTTGCATCAGCGGGGCGGAAACATGGATGTTTCCGGGCGCCAACTGAGCCAGGATGGCGATTCTGGCGCCGAACCCCGCCTCATTCATAGAGCAGTTTGAGCCGCTAGTTTGCTCTGCGAGCGCCCGGCCGGAGCAGCTGTAATCGCAACTCTCCCCAGATTCATGCCCTCGCAGAAAGCTTACGGAAGCAGCTCTTCATCCGGCACAGGCCGCACATCGCGAGCCGGAAAACCGATCATCACCCGTTTTTCCTTCGTATCCTTCGTAACTAAAGCGCCGGCCGCGACAAACGTCTCGGGAGCTACGTGGACTCCCGGCAGGAGAATAGAAGCTCCCCCGACCCGGGCGCCTCTTCCGATATGCGCACCCTTAATATACTTAAAGCGTTTTTCCGTACGCCCCATAAAGTTATCATTGGTTGTCGCAACCATCGGAGCAATGAAAACATGATCTTCTATTTCCATATAGGCGGTGATATAACATCCGGTCTGAATTTTGGTGAACTCACCGATTTTCGTATCATTCTCGACAGCTGTGCCGCTCCCGATGACCACGTTTTTACCTATTATACAGCGTTCACGAACCATCGCTCCGTCGCCGATAAAGACTTTATCACCATAGCTTGTCCCTGAATAGAGTACCACGGAGCATCCCGCGGTATAGCCATTCCCCATCTTGAGGGACGGTAAATCAGCATGGGCTTTGACTGTGCTTGTTGCCGCAGCCTTTGGAAAACGGCCAATTGAGGAGTTGCTTCCAATGAAACCCTCGTCTCCTAAATCGGCTTGAGGATAAATCGTGGTATGTTCGCCAACTTTTGTCCGAGCTCCAATTTTTGCCCATGCCCCAACGCTTACGTGGCTTCCGAGTTGACATCCTTCTCCAAGAGAGACTCCATGATCCACGGTAACATGATGACCTAAGACTGTCCCGGTACCAATTGTCACTCCATCTGAGATAATGCACCCTACACCTAAGACGACATTCTCCCCCAGTGTTACACCTTCACCGATAACGCAGAATGGGCTGAAGGTCACAGTCTCCGGGAAATTAGCTGTTCTGGAGATAACCAGACTATGTGTATTACTATTTGTCATATTATTTACACCTCGTTTTCGCGAGTTCGTATTACTTGCCTTTGCATGAAAGGCTCTTAAGAGTTAAGAAAGTCTCTGGGGGTGGATTTTGTTTACATCCGTTCACTCCGGGCGCTTCGCAGATCCAGCCTAAGGCACTGACTCCTTATTTGGGGTCGCGGGTCCCCGCCAAAATCGCCATCCTTGGCTCTGTTGGCGGTTGCGCACGTCCTATGCGCAACCCTTTGCTTTTAAGAAGTCGGCACTGCCTAAGGCTGGCTACTGCTCGCTTTAGTCGTTCTCTCCTGTAAATCAAAATCCACATCCAGGCATTTCTCGCTGGTAATTACTTGCATTCGCAGCCTATGGTACAGAATGTACCATGCTGCCTCCTGAGTCATGAAAGTCGTTCATGCAAGAGGACCTAAGAAGCGACCCAGAGAGTTGCGAGTACAGATGCGGAGGCCTTTAAGCGAGCAGTCAGCAAACTCGGCTCAGACTGCGCTTGCATCAGCGGGGCGTGCCCATGGATGGGCACGGGCGCCAACAGAGCCAAGGATGGCGATTCTGGCGCCGAACCCCGCATCATTCATAGAGCAGTTTGAGCCGTTAGTTTGCTCTGCGAGCGCCCGGCCGGAGCAGCTGTAATCGCAACTCTCCCCAGATACATTCTTACTCCTCAACGAGCGGGAATACTACTGGCTCCTTCGTTTCCTGACATTTATAAATCGCAAGAATAATCTCTAACGCCTTACGCCCTTCTTCGCCAGGGATAGCCGGCATCCGATCTTCAAGGATGGCTTGAATCATATCGCTGATAACCTCACGATGCCCAAAGCCGTAAACTGTCGGAGGATCGCTTTCTTGGCTGGCAAAAATCTGCTTCTTCTCCTCTTCGCTCTCAGGGAATTCCCAGGTCTCGATTCGATTGACCGCAATTCCGCCGATTATAACCGAACCCGTTGAACCAAATACGTTTAAGGTCTCTTCGATATTTTTAGGATAGATTGTTGAAGCAGCTTCAATCAGACCAATTGCACCGCTTTTGAACTTAATGACAGCGCCGCCGACGTCTTCCATCTCAATTTTGCGCATAGCTGTAGTTGTATACCCAAATACGGATTCAACCGGTCCAAACGTCCATTGGAGTAAGTCAATATTATGGATCGATTGGTTCATCAGCACGCCGCCGTCTTGAAGTTTTGTACCGCGCCAAGAAGCCTGGGCGTAGTAATTATCATCCCGATTCCAGCGTACTGTAGCTTGTCCATGAGTCATTTTGCCGAAGCGGCCTTCTTCTAATGCCTTGCGCATCAGTTTTACAGACTTGTTAAACCGATTTTGATGAATGACTTCGAGCTTAACACCATTATCCTTACAGGTTTTGATCAGTTCGTCAGCACTTTTTAGAGTCATCGCCATCGGTTTTTCAACCATGACGTGCTTTCCGGATTTCGCCGCAGCGATTCCAATCGGCGCATGTAAATCGGAGGAAGTCGCAATGGTCACGACTTCAATGTCTTCCTTGGCTAACATTTCTTCATAAGAGGTATAGGGTTTAGCCCCATACTTATCAGCAAATGCTTGAGCTTTTTCCGGAATGATATCACAAACAGCGACGAGTTCAGCTTCAGGTAAAGCAACAATTGATTCTGCATGCTTCGGAGCAATCCGTCCACAGCCAATAATAGCAAAACGTACTTTCTTATCCATAATTCTTTCTCTCCCTCAAAAATAAGTATTCAAATCTAAAAAATTGTTAATTAACAGCTATTTAACTCTTTATTTTTTTAGCCACGTCTTAGAACCATTATACATAAGGCTTATTATTAGGCAAAGGGGAATCTCCCGATTCCCCTCTTCATTTATTCTTTTGTAATTGCTTTTCGGTTATACTGCCGGATCAGATCTTTACGATCTTTTCACGATTATTTTTAACATTCTTTGTTGCATTCCGTGTATCCACTACAAGCTGCGCCTTCTCAACAATATGTTCATAATCAAGGGCACTATGTCCTGTTAGGATAAGAACACAATCCGCCGTACTCAGAGCTTCATCTGTCAGCTCAATGCTGTCCATATGCACTGTGCTGCCGCCATGAGGTTCGATCGCAGGCACGAACGGATCGTGGTAAACGATGTCTGCGCCGTTTCTTCGGAGAAGTTCCATAACTTTAAGAGCAGGCGACTCACGAACGTCATCAATATCATTTTTATAGGCTACTCCGAGCACAAGAACTTTGGCATCTTTTAAACTCTTATTCTCATTATTCAATGCACGGACCACTTTATCAATAACGTGATAAGATGCTTCGATATTTACTTCACCCGCCAGTTCAATAAAGCGAGTATGGAAATCATACTCCCGTGCTTTCCAAGTAAGATAGAATGGATCAATCGGAATGCAGTGGCCGCCAACACCAGGCCCTGGCCAGAAGGTTTGAATACCAAAGGGTTTTGTCCCTGCGGCCTCAACAACTTCCCAAATGTCCAGTCCCATCCTGTCACAAAGAAGCATTAGCTCATTAACCATAGCGATATTTACCGCACGATACGTATTTTCAAAGACTTTGGTCAGCTCTGCTGCAGCAGGCGAGGACACCGGAACAACATTAATAATCGTTTGTGAATAGAAGGTATAAGCGATCTCCAAGCAAATTGGAGTTACACCGCCGCAAACTTTTGAGGTATTTTTGGTCGAAAAGCGTTTATTTCCCGGATCAACACGCTCAGGCGAAAAAGCGAGAAAGAAGTCCTTCCCAACTTTTAAACCGCTCTCTTCTAAGAGGGGCAAAATAACCTCCTGAGTCGTCCCCGGATAGGTCGTGCTCTCTAAGGTTATGAGTTGTCCGGGACGCAGCCGTTTCACAATATCTTTGGCAGCTGATTCCATATAAGAAATATCCGGATCACGGGTAACGGTAAGCGGAGTAGGTACACAAATGACAACGACATCACATTCCTTCAATTGGTCAAAATCCGTCGTCGCAGTAAGAATTCCTTTTTGCGCAAGTTCTTGAAGTTCGACATCCTTAACATCCCCGATATAATTATCACCTGCATTGACCCGAGCAACCTTTTTGGCATCAAGATCAAAACCGATCACTTTAAATCCAACTTTACCTTTTTCAACAGCAAGCGGCAACCCAACATAACCAAGGCCAATGACCCCAACAACTGCAGTACGGTTTAAAATTTTTTCTTTAAGGTTCTTGGCGAGAACATCCTCCTCGGTAATTACCTCTTTAAGTTCTAGCATTTTATTTCCTCCTTATTGGTTGGCAACAGATTTTGCAGCTTGTTTTCTAAATCCCGGAATGACTTTTTGAAGCAACTGAACAACCTCATCTTTAGAAAGGTAGGTGCCCCGCTCGCGTACAGTATGAATAATATCTTCGAGCTTTTCCGGTTCAACAGGATGCGGCTTCGCGACAAAGATTCGTTTATGCTTCGTAGCCGTTGTTCCTTCCTCCGCCGTAAGCAATTCTTCGTATAGCTTTTCACCCGGTCGCATACCCGTAAATTTAATGGGTATATCCACATCAGGTTCAAATCCCGACAATCGAATCAGGTCACGGGCCAGATCTAAAATCTTAACAGGTTTACCCATATCAAGGATAAATATTTCTCCTCCCTGGGCCATCGCTCCAGCCTGAATGACCAGCTGTGAAGCCTCAGGAATGGTCATAAAGAATCGTACCATTTCAGGATGAGTTACCGTAACCGGACCGCCCTTGGCAATCTGCTTTTTGAAGGTCGGTATAACGCTTCCCCGGCTTCCTAAAACATTTCCAAAGCGTACTGCGACAAATTTTGTTTTGGAACGCTTGTCCATCGTTTGGATAATCATTTCCGTTACGCGCTTTGTCGCACCCATGACGCTTGTCGGATTCACGGCTTTATCTGTAGAAATAAGAACAAAGGTTTTAACATGTACGGCATCTGCCGCTTCTGCTAAATTATAGGAACCGACGATATTATTTTTCAAAGCCTCTTCCGGATTCTTTTCCATTAAAGGAACGTGTTTATGGGCTGCTGCGTGGAAAACAACCCCCGGCCGATACCGTTCAAAGATAAGCTGAATCTTATCCCTATCCTTGATATCCACAATTTCTGTTGCCAGGTCAATTCCAGGATGTTCCGTCCGAAGTTCTTGTTCGATGTCGAAAACAGTGTTTTCGCCATGTCCTAAAATTACAAGTTTCCCCGGATTAAACTTCATAACCTGACGGCAGATTTCCGAACCGATTGAGCCTCCGCCTCCTGTTACAAAAACCGTTTCACCGCTTAAATAACTGGCGACTTCCTCGAGATCAACTACGACTTGTTCACGTCCGAGCAAGTCTTCTACTTGCACTTCCCGAATTCCCTTGGTATCAATTTTACCGCTTAGCAAATCAAAAACACCGGGCAAAATTTTTAAATCCACTCCGGATTTCTCCGTAATTTGAACAATCTCACGAATAACATCACCGGACGCCGAAGGCATCGCAATGACTACTTCATCAATGTTATGATTATTAACCACGCGCGGAATATCTTTATGCGTGCCCAATACAGGAATCCCCATGAGCTGAAGCCTTTGTTTCTGCGGATCATCATCAATGAATCCGACGGGCCGACCCTCATGGTAATTCCGATTTTTCAATTCTCGCACAGCTACTACGCCTGCATCCCCTGCTCCAACGATAAGTACTTGTTTCTGCGAGCCTGGAACGTGAGGTGTAAAAAGATTCTCCTGTAAAATCCGCCACATAAAGCGTGAGCCCCCTACGAAGAACAGCGTGGTAAACCAGAGCAGCGCTGCAACTGAATGAGGGAAGCGCATCGGTGCCAGGAAATAAACAAGAGTGACCGTTCCTGCTGTTCCTACCGTCACCGCGAAAAGGATTAAAAGAAGTTCCCCTGTGCTGGCATACTGCCAAAGCCTTTTGTACAATCCAAAAACATAAAAAACAACCAAATACGTAAGCGCTGCAACCCAAGCTGAATGGGTCAACGTCAAAGAATATTCGGGAGGTATATTTCCTTCAAATTTAATATAGAAGCTTAAAAATACAGCGAGATTGACAAGTACGGCATCAATTGCTAATAACATCAGTGTTCTTTTACGTAACAACATGAATTTTAGTCCCTTCTTCAATTTGAGGGAATAGTCAAAATCCCTTTAAATACTTCAGAACAAATCACCGTTTTACAGTTTACTATAGTTTTTACCGTTTTACA
This sequence comes from Desulfitobacterium nosdiversum, assembly GCF_049860565.1. Classification (GTDB taxonomy): domain Bacteria; phylum Bacillota; class Desulfitobacteriia; order Desulfitobacteriales; family Desulfitobacteriaceae; genus Desulfitobacterium_A; species Desulfitobacterium_A nosdiversum. The sequence goes on along the minus strand of NZ_CP172056.1, from coordinate 1,121,602 downwards.
ACAGGACATGTACTCCCCCTTCACAGGTTCAGAGACCTTTGAGCTCGCTTTCGAGTTCCAGAGGAATAGCGCCGGTTCCGCCCAATACATAAAATTCAGGTATTGTAATGGGACTAGAGGAGGAATTACCCGATACCGACGTAAGACTCTGAAGCTTTCCTTTGATCCATGTTTTCAGCGTTGGGAATTCATTTATTGAATCCTTCGGAAGAAGAATGACTGTCGAATTTTGGTGTGCTGCTAAAGCAGCGCCGGCAAGAGCATCCGGAAAATCTTCACCCGTAGCAAACGTTAGCTTTTGAATATTCCCTTGAAATTCCTGAGCAACAGCAGTCATCGTATCATAACGGCTTGCTCCTGAAAGGCGCTTAACCTGCGAAGAAGATATCCCTAATTCTTTGAAGAGTGCCTGCTCAATCTTTGACGATATAACTCCTTCGCCTCCCACGATGTAAACTTTACTTGGATGAATACGCTTTAGTGCTTCCAAACTTTCTGTCGGTAACTCCTGTGGGGCAGTTAAAAGAATAGGCATCCTTTTTCCTCCCGCAATCGAAGCAATGCTTAACGCATCCGGAAAATTGTCTCCTGTGGCAAGAACTGCAGCAGGAGTGTTTTGCAGTGAGAACGTTTGAGGCAGTGTTGCAAGGGAAATGTTTCCTTTGTTTATTAAGGACGACAGGCTCGTTGCTGACGAAGCTAAGGCTATGCTCGCAGCTGTCCCATAGCGGCTTTCGCCGCTGATACGAATGATATTCCCCTGACCCCATCCATTTTGTTGCAGTGCAGTTATCACTTCAGTCCCAATCGCGCCCGTTCCGCCAAGGAGATAAATATTTTGAGGATGAAGTGTCTTAATGGCGGTTATAACCCTTTGATCGAGCTCCTTAGGAGAAGTGAGCAGGATAGGAGCATTTAATTGAGCCGCTAAGGGAACGCCTGCTAACGCATCAGGAAAATCATCGGCGCGGGCAAGGATAACTGAAGCAGCACCTTGTGTCCACCCTTTTTGTGCTTGTTTTATTGCTGTATCTATTCGATCCATCCCTTGGAGGCGTGTCCAAGAAGGGATTACTTGAGTCGTCTTCCCTGAAGATATATCTCCTAAATGAAAAGGTTGAGGTGTTGTCCACTGCACTGCCGCTTGAGGTACCCCCGTCGCGGGTAAGGAGCTCGTCGGAATGCGTGTAATCGTGACCGCCTGGATATAACGAGACAACCAAGAGGGCGGATTAGCAACTACGTTTAATAAGCGATCCTGATAAACCGGAAGAGAATTGCCGGCGGCACTCCCTGCGGGATTCGATAAAGGCGCTCCGGTACTGCCTTGTGTAGTAGAAGTGCTTCCTGAAGTCGTTTGTGAACTCGCTTCATTGGGATTATTTTTCCCCGACCATATATTATAGGCCCAAAGAGCGAAGTACCAGTTTTCTAATTTATTACGGTCGCCATCTCCGATTTTAGGCACAAATGCCCATTTTTCATTAAGAAGATCCGCCCCCCATCGAATATTAAAATCGATATCTGTCTTTAGTTTTTGGATCGTATCCAGATCGCTATCATTATAGGTTGCGACTTGCATAATCCCTATCGCCGGGTGAACAGTTCTGCTCATGAGGGGATTTCCCTGGCTGTCAAATTGCCTCCATGTGCTTTCCTGATAAGCAATCGCTTTCAAAAGAACACTCGGAATCTGTTTTTCCTTAGCAATCATCTCAAGTTTCTGGTTGATAATATCCGTGGAAGGGTTAGTCTGAGGTCATAGTTGTTCCTGTCGGACTTGATGAATCCGCAGTTGCTGCCCAGAGCAAGCTTGAACCGTTAGATCCTTGAACGATCAGCAAAGTACTCAGCAAAAGGCTAATCCCTAATTTTATATATCTTCTGCTTGTCTTTTTCTTTTTCAACTAAAAAACCTCCTCAGCCGGGGCTAATTCCTCCTATTTCAACATCTTTGTTAAAGTTTCCTGCTCCATTTCCTTGGCAATTGCTGAGATAAATAAAAATAGGCCTTTAGCCTTACATTAAGGCTAAAAGACCTATTTTTAGAGAAGTAATTATCATCAATGAATTAAGTAATTACTCGAGTGGAGTTTCTCCTGAGATCAGCCAACGTGCATTGGATTGAATTAAATTGACTCGGATATGAACAAGATGTTCTGTTTTCTCACCTTGCGATGTATCCTCTCCTAGTCTATAGTCCTGAGCCGTATAGCGATATGTTGCTACAAGTGTTGCTGAGGATACAGTAGCAGATTCAACTTTAACTTCATCAAAGCGAAGATCGCTGACATCCATTCCAACGCCCTGAGTTATATATCCTTCCGCCTGACGTGCGTGTTTTTCGTAGAGATCCCCAACATAAGCTTTTGACAAACTGGAACGAAATTTAATCATATCGGCAGCCTTCCACGCTCCAAAAAAGTACCCTATATCTTGCTTATAATCTCCAATAATTTTTTGTGCAAGTTCGTTAGGCACGGAAGAGGATCCATTATTCCCTGTCGCACTTTCTTCCCCTGAAGCTGAAGCGGGTAAACTTGAATTTCCATTTAAATCAGGGCTTGGATTCAATATATTTTGACTTGCTGTATTAGAATTCGTTGTATTGGAATTTAGAGGATCAGTATTTGCAGCATCGGACTTAACCGTACTGCTAACCATTTGAGCTTCTTTCCCTATCCCCAATTTCGTCAATAGAGGGTTACCCGTTGATGGTGTTGTTGCAGCGGCATAGCCTACAATTCCAATAACCATACCCATTCCTAACGTTATAGATCCTATGAGCCAATTAATCTTACGCATAAAAACAAAAATCTCCTTTACCTTTAATGGATATAAAATTTCTATTAGATCTATCATTACCCACTAAAAGAGATTTTAGACACAAGCAAATAAAAAAGTAAAACCTGTCCTTTTGGGCAGGCTTTACTCCGGCGCTCAAACGCGATGAGCTTAAAATTGTTTTCCTTATTCAATTTTTCTTGCCTAGGCCTATTTTGCGCGCAGCCTATCTCCAAATATAAATTCATTTCAGTGTTCTTGAAAAAGTTCAAGATTCTTATCCGTCCAATTTCATTCCTCTCAGTCGGATATTTATTTAGTAGGAAGCAGTTCTTTCTTAAGGTCTGTCTGTTCGATTTCTCCATAAGGAGGGCCCTTCACAAGGGCTGTTTTCTGCTCCTTGTCTTCCGGTCTTAGGAGCTCAGACCGCTCTATTCAGTTTTAATGATTCTATCTTGATTTCCTGATTATATGTGCGGTTGCCCTTCTTCACTCCGGCTTCAAATCCTTACTCTTTGAACATTAAGCCCTGATTCATTGCGCAATCCTTGCCTGCAAATATTCCTGGATACCCTTCCCGCATATCTTAGACGAGCTTGGATTCGTTACCGTTTGGTGGCAAAGGGAGTTGCGCCATATATCTTCGCGCTGGAATCGTTCCGCATAAGATGCGCGTCAAGATCATGAACCTCTTGGTGGAATTGTTCAATACGCACCTTGTCTTTCGTATTGAATGCGTCCATTCCACGATTAAGCATAACCTCAAGATAATTCGTAAAGGCTGAAGCTTTATTTGCTCCGCTTTCTTTCTTCAACTGACTTTCCAAAACTTTTTTATGAAAAACGATGTACTTTTCAATATCCTGCTCGTTCATTTGCGGCCCGGCATTTGGACCAAACAGATATCCATCGACATATTGATGAATATTCCAAGCAGTACTAAACACAAGATCCCTTGTGTTGTCACTGAGCCCGCTTTCCCCGAAAAATCCCTCGATTGACGGGGCAAGCGATATTTCTTTCGTGTCAGGCTCTTTATATTTCTTTGGCCCTGAAACATCTCCTTGCGGAGTAACATTAATACCCGGCGGATTCGTTACTGAAGCCGCTGGACTTGCTCCTGGCGATCCGGACTTCGCTGAAGAATTGCCATTAGCGCCACCTTGGGTCGCATTAGCATTATCCACAGGTGGCGTCTGGACAACGACTTGATCGCCTGAAGCAGTCTTATTCATAAAGACCTTCCAGGCACTCGGTCCATAAATTCCGCCGACAACGACAGCACCGGCCAGAACGAGAGTTCCTGCCAGAGTGAGCACTTTCCTTTGGTCAAATTCCATGAATCTCCCTCCTTTAAATTTGAAATATTATTTCACCCATATATTACCAATTACTTGAGGGAAATCGTGTCACTTTTCCTGAATTATATGAACCTTTTTCCGTCCCGAGCTTGTCCAATCTGTCATAGAGTGCCCTTGTATTCCCTATCTTCGTGCAAATTAAACAGCATTCAAGAAAAAAAGAAAGAGAAAAGTTTGCTTTTCGATTAAGAAAAGAAGCTTTTCTCCTGAAAATATGTGTGGAAATTCAGTTGAATATTAAGAATTTCTCTGGGGGAGGTGGATTTTGATTTACATCCGTTCACTCCGGACGCTTCGCAGATCCAGCCTAAGGCACTGACTCCTTATTTGGGGTCGCGGGTCCCCGCCAAAATCGTCTCCTGACTCTGTTGGCGGTTGCGCACATCCTATGCGCAACCCTTTGCTTTCGTGAAGTCGTCACTGCCTAAGGCTGGTAGCTGCTTGCTTTAGTCGTTCACTCTTGTAAATCAAAATCCACTTCCGGGTATTTCTTGCTTATAAAGCTTGAATCAGCGGCCTTGGGTGCAGAATGCGCACGCCGCCTCCAGAACTATGAAGCAAGACATGCAAGAGGGACCGATGAAGCGACCTAGAGAGTTGCGAGTACAGATGCGGAGGCCTTTAAGCGAGCAGCCAGCAAACTCGGCTCAAACTGCGCTTGCATCAGCGGGGCGTGCCCATGGATGGGCACGGGCGCCAACAGAGGCAGGACGCCGATTCTGGCGCCGAACCCCGCCCGCATTCATCCGGCAGTTTGAGCCGTTAGTTTGCTCTGCGAGCGCCCGGCCGGAGCAGCTGTAATCGCAACTCTCCCCAGATGCCTGCATTCATGCGTCTCTAATTTCTAAGATAAGTTCGTATTCACCAAATTCCTAAGATAAGTCGTCAAATCCTCAGACAGTTCTTTTCGGCGCAAAGCATATTCAATTGTAGCCTGCACAAACCCCAGCTTATCGCCAACGTCATATCTTTGCCCCTCAAAATCGTAGGCTAAGATCTCCTGAATCTTCCCAAGTTCCTGAATACCGTCGGTAAGTTGGATTTCTCCTCCCTTACCGGGCTGAAGGCGTTCAAGTATATCAAAAATTTCCGGATTTAAAAGATAACGCCCCATAATCGCCAAGCGAGATTGCGGTGCATCTTCAGGCTGCGGTTTTTCTACAAAATCATTTGCACGATATAATCGATCCCCAAATTGGGTACCGTCAACGATTCCGTACTTTGATGTCTCCTCAAGCGGAACTTTCTGAACACCTACCATGCTTGCTCCATAGCGTTCATAGTGATTAAGCATTTGACGAAGGCACGGAACTTCCGAATATATGACGTCATCCCCCAGAAGAACAGCGAAAGGCTCATCTCCGATAAATTTACGGGCACAATAAATTGCATGACCCAAGCCTAGTGCTTCCTTCTGGCGGACATAGTAAATATCGACTAAACGGGCGATGTCTTGAACCATATCCAGCAGATCTTCTTTTCCGCCTTTTTCAAGGAAGCTCTCTAATTCGACGGATCGATCGAAATGATCTTCAATAGCACGTTTGTTGCGTCCTGTAACAATTATAATATCTTCTATACCTGAACTAACCGCTTCTTCTACTATGTATTGAATTGTAGGTTTGTCAACAATCGGCAGCATTTCTTTAGGTTGGGCTTTTGTTGCCGGTAAAAAGCGAGTACCTAAACCGGCGGCCGGAATAACAGCTTTTCGGATTCTCCGCATCATTAATTCTCTCCTCACTACAATTTACTTTTTAGTATATCATATTTAATTGAGTATCCCGAAAAATGTATATGATGCTATAAGCTTCATCCATACTAAAACAAGTTAAATTTTATCCATTTATATACTAGAGGTGAAGTTTATATGATGGAGGTCCGTATTTCTTCATTATCACGTCATCGCGGAGTACGCTTTCTGATTTATGGCTTTCTTGGGTTAACCCTAGAAGTTATATATACCGGCCTTGCTTCTCTTCTTCGAGGGGATTGGAGCATGCATGGTTTTACATTTTTAGTAATGTTGCCAATCTACGGTTTAGCCGTCTTCCTCGAACCTATTCATCATAAAATCAAATTCCAGCCATGGTGGATTAGAGGTTTTATCTACCTTACGCTTATCTGGGGTATAGAATATCTAAGCGGCTGGATCTTGAGTCTTATTCTCGGCTCCTGCCCCTGGGTTTATCGCGATCCTTTGAATATCAACGGCTGGATTACATTACGAATGGCACCCGAATGGTTTCTGGCAGGTTTAGGATTTGAGATCATTCATGATAGCCTAGAGGCCTAGCGGCTTACGTACATAAAAGAAGGCTGCTCCAGTTTACCTAAATTGGACAGCCTTCTCAATATTTACGTTACTCTATATACGTTACCTTATTTCTTTTCTTCCAGATCAGCAATCTTTTCGAAAACTTCATCAATAAGGCCATATTCTTTGGCCTCATCAGCAGTCATATAATGGTCGCGGTCTGTATCTGCAGCAATTCTTTCAATCGATTGACCCGTGCGTTCTGCCAAAATTCGGTTCATTCTTTCCCGTACATAGAGCAAGTGCTTAGCATGGATTTCAACTTCCGTAGCTTGCCCGGAAATTCCTTGACCGCCGATCAGAGGTTGGTGAATTAAAATTTCGGAATTCGGCAAGGCACTTCTTTTTCCTTTTGCCCCGGCTGCCAAAAGGAAAGCTCCCATACTAGCAGCTAACCCGATACAAATCGTATGCACATCAGGACGAATATACTGCATTGTATCATAGATCGCCATTCCTGCACTAATTGATCCTCCAGGACTATTAATATAAAGGAATATATCTTTTTCCGGATCCTCTGCTTCTAGGAATAAAAGCTGAGCAACAACAAGATTGGCAACATCATCATCAATTGCCCCTCCAAGAAAGATAATACGATCCTTCAGCAGTCTGGAATAAATATCATAAGACCGCTCTCCACGATTGGTTTGTTCAATGACCATTGGTACTAGATACCCCATAATGAATCCTCCTTAATCCCATTTAGTATACTTTTACTCTGGCATATTTCTATATCCTTTCCTGATAATCCTATTTTAGTACAAAGGTCAGTTAAGGTCAAATGGTTTTATTTATTTCATTTCTAATTTTAAACCTTTAACTTTCCCTTTTACTCTATGCAGAACTTAAAGAGGTCAGTCCGGCAACATAAATTTACCATTTTTTCACAGGCAAAAAAAGGATATTTCGTTCTTCGTGGAGAACTAAATATTATTTCCACTACTTTGCTCGATGGAGGCGTTAAAAATGCAATTTGTTTTAAAACCCGTCAATCACAGATTTAAAGGCGGAGAATTCGCCTCCCAGGATTATTTTGATCATCAGGGAAATCTTCTTGTCGGCAAAGGGCAGGTAGTGACTCCTTCACTTGCTTCTTATTTTAATCGTCAGCCCGTTAATAGTCTTTATTATGAATGGCCGGATGCTGCGAACCCAATCACAGAACATCCCGACTCTTCTATACTCATTAACTATCCACGAATTTCGCCCTGGCTTTCACGCATTTTTCTCGAAATGGATCTTTTTAAACCCCAACTGATGCTTAAAGCCATTTCATTTATTGATACTCTTCTAGAGCATTTATTCGTTCATCCGGGAATTTCTTCTGACTTCAAACTATTATACACATCAGACAGCGTGACCTACCGGCATTCCATTAACGTCGCTTTTCTTTCTTTTATGATTGGAAAAGAGTTTAATTACAAGGGAGAAAAGTTACGCCGACTTGTTTTCGGTGCCTTGCTCCACGATATTGGCAAGTTAAATTTACCGGATAAAATCCTAAACAAGCCCGAAGCACTTACCTTAGAAGAATTCAAAATCATACAGTCCCATCCCACACTCGGTGTACAGCGAACTACTGGGCTTATTTTACCGGAAAGTGTTATCTCTACAATTCTTCAGCACCATGAACGTTGGAACGGAACTGGTTATCCACAGGGTTTAGCTAATCACGAAATTTCACCCTCTGCTCAAATCGTGGCAGTTGCTGACGTCTATGAAGCTTTGATTACCGATCGGCCTTATCATGCCGGACTTCCACCCTATCACGCAATCGAAATCCTGCTTAAAGGCTCCGAAACGCATTTCTCGCCAGAGGTAATAGAGACTTTCTTACATACGATTCAATTCTACCCTGCTGATTCGCTAGTCACCTTAAACAGCGGTGAAACTGGAATTGTTCTTCATTATTCATATCCCAATCTCACCCGTCCTCGAATTCGAATCATAATGGATGCTGGGGGAATTCCGGTAGAACGTGAATGGATTGTTGATCTTCTCCAAGACAATTCACGTTACATCCTATCCGTAAAATACAACAGAGCTGGATAACCTTAAGATATTATAAAGCATTAGCTAAATCGGTAAGTTTCCCTCCAACTTCCCTCACGCCTTCAACCATTTGTGCTATCTCCTCAGTATGTTTCACTTGTTCTTGATTAATATTCCCGTTCTGCGATACCCCCTTCGTAATTTCTCCAATCGTTAACCGGAATTCACTCAGTATTTCCTGAATGTTATTGGCAGAGGCATTTGATTCTTCTGCGAGTTTGCGAACCTCTCCAGCCACAACCGAAAAACCGCGACCGTATTCTCCCGCCCGAGCAGCTTCAATTGCAGCATTGAGTCCTAACAGATTAGTCTGGTCAGCAACTCGATGGATAAAGCTTAAAACCTCCTCCGTCTTTTTCACCTGTTCATGTCCTTTATCGGCTTTCACTGAAACCTCTTGACTGATGGCTGCAGCTTCCTGAGAAGAGGCTACCATCTCTTCAATGGCAGCAGCAGCTTGCTCGATTGCCCCATTGAGGCTGATTACTTGATCTTGAATTAATTTTTTGAGTTCTTCCTCTTTTACTGTTGTCACGACCATTCCTGCAGCAACATTAGCGATGGGTGTAATGATATCAAGAGGACCGGCTATACCAAAACTGCCAATTTTCTCGCCGCTTTGCTTAATGGCTAAACTAAATCCTTCCTTAAGTTTGCCACCCGATTTTTCGGCATCCTCGGCAGTCACCACTGCCGTATCTTTTTCTGTTGTCAGGATATTCCGACTGCCTGTATGAACTACACCGACCCGTGCCCTTGCCGAATCAGCAATAATCGTCCCCGAATGATTACAGACAATACTGTGATAGCCGCACTCCTGATAAATGAAATCCACGATTTTATTGGCGACTTGTGACGAAATCTCCATTCAAAATCCTCCTCATTAAATTCTTCATCTTGCTAAAGGATTAAAGCATCAATCTTAGATAAAGGGGTGTAAGCCTTATGGCTTACACCCCTTTATCCCCTGGCAATATGATAGGCTAGTCCAGAATCATTATTAGGCAGTTTCAAGTGAATTTACAATAGGACTTTCGTCCCATTATTTAACGGGCTGCTGAAGAAATACTCTTTTTACCTGCTTTATAAGATTCAGCAAGGACTTGAACCGTATGCATAACATCTTCATTAAGTCCGGCATTGACAACACCGCTGGTTATCTGCAGACGACATGCCGGACACCCTGTGACCACTGTATCTGTGTGAGTTTGAGCAATATCCGCAATCTTCTTGTCTGAGATTTTAGCAGAAAGATCAGGATGGACAAGCATGAAGGAACCCGCCATTCCACAGCACCGATCGGGCTTTTTCATCTCAATCAATTCAACACCCGGAATTGCTTTGAGAATTTCACGAGGTTCTTTTCTAATTCCTTGGCCGCGGTTTAAATGACAAGGATCATGATAAGTCACTTTGCGGTCAACTCGGCCTAATCCTTCTTTCTTGAAGGGAACCTTATGAATTAGGAATTCAGAGATATCATACGTCTTTGCAGCCCATTTATCCGCAAGAGCTTTCATCTCCGGTTCATCATCAAAGAGTTGGCTGAAGACGTGCTTCCAGGATTCTCCGCAGGAAGAACAGTTTGAAACAATTGCATCGGCACCGGTTTTTTCAAACGCTAAAAGATTGCGGCGTGCCATAACTTTTGCCGATTCAACATCTCCGTTAACCGAAGCCGGTGTACCGCAGCATCCTTGTTCTTTTGGAACAACGACTTCACAGCCGTTTTCAGTAAGAACATCAACAACTGCTCTGCCCATATCGGTGTAGAAATAATTGGTCACACAGCCAATATAGTAACCCACACGCATCTTAGGATTTTGAACCTTGATGATTTCCGGCAATTCATCCTTAAGCGGTTTTTTCGCCAAATTCGGAAGCACTTTATCTTTGCCCAAGCCGAAGTCAAAGCGGAGACGAGCTCCTTTATCGCTTCCTTTAATCCGCTTCATGGCGAAGCCTTGGAAAACGCTTCCCGTTTTCATGCCGAAATCAAAGAGACGATTCAGTTTGATTAAATTAAACGCAAATTTTTTAACAGGATGAAGACCCTTTTGGCGTACAGCCTCCGCGCGGGCAGCGAGGATAATCTTACCAAAACTTACACCGCAGGAACATTTTTCGGAACACGCACCGCAAGTGGTACATAGGGAGAGACGGTCGGCTAAGCCTTCGGTCATCTCTGCCTCACCCTCTAAAATTGCTTCTACCAAGGATATTTTACCCCGAGCAGCCCCAACTTCTTGGCGCGTTTCTTTATAGATCGGGCAGACTTCTTGGCAGTTTCCGCATTTCATACATTTATAAAGCTCTTCCCGAATGGAGTCGAGTGAACTGTAAATGCTCACTTTAGTCCCTCCTCACCATTTTCCCAGGGTTTAAAATATTTTTAGGATCCATGGCCTGTTTAATATCTTTGAGCATGTTGACACCCGCTTCACCGAATTCAAGCGGGAGATATTTTGCTTTCGCCATACCAATTCCATGCTCGCCGGAAAGGGTTCCGCCTAAGGAAATAGCAACATCAAAAATTTCATCGACCGCTTTTTCAACACGGACCATTTCTTCTTTGTCACGGACATCGGTAAGAATCGTCGGATGAAGGTTGCCATCGCCGGCATGGCCGAATGTTCCAATCGTCAGATTGTATTTCGTTGCAACTTTACGAATCGCTTTCAGCATATCCGGTATTTTGCTGCGAGGAACAGTCGCATCCTCAAGAACGGTCGTAGGCTTCATCTGAGCAAGAGCCGGAAGTGCATTACGGCGTGCAGTCCAAATCACATCCCGTTCATGGTCATCTTTAGCGAGTTTAACCTCTGTTGCTCCTTCATCCGCGAGAATTTTTTCGACAAGTGCTGCTTCACGTTCAACAGCTTCTTTATAGCCGTCCACTTCACAAAGCAAAATGGCCTCTGCATCGACCGGAAGACCTGCATGTGCGAAGTTTTCAACCGTTCTGATTGTCATATTATCCATAATTTCCAAGGTTGCAGGAATAACTTTATTCCGGATGATTGCCGAGATTGCATTTCCGGCTTTGTCAATATCGTGGAATACGCCGAGAATACTCTTCTTCGCCTCTGGAGTAGGCAGTAATTTAACAAGAATTTCGGTGATGATTCCAAGCGTACCTTCGGCTCCTGTAAAGAGAGCCGTCATGTCATAGCCGGAAACATTCTTAACCGTTTTCCCGCCCCATTTGATAACATCGCCATTGGCACGAACTAATTTCATTCCCATCACATAGTGTTTGGTTACGCCGTACTTTAAGCCGCGCAGTCCGCCGGAGGACTCAGAAACAGAGCCTCCCATCGTTGCTGTGGTAACTGTTCCCGGATCGGGGGGATAAAACAATCCAAATTCCATAGCAGCGTCGTTCAAATCCTGAATAATAACGCCCGGTTGTACCCATGCCGTTAGGTTTTCAGCATCAACTTCAATAATTTTGTTCATATTCAGCATAGACATAACAATTCCGTTTTTCAAAGGAATTGTTCCTCCGCTTAAGTTCGTTCCGGAACCGCGGGGATAAATCGGCGTATCGTACTTATCCGCGATTTTAACGACTTCAGCCACCTGTTCGGTACTTGCCGGAGTAATTACGACATCCGGGAGAACCCGTTTCATGGCTGCGGTTGCATCATAAGCATACGTTATCAAGTCTTCCTTTTCAGTAAAGACGTTTTCTTTACCGAGAACTTGAATGAGCTCCTGTAAAACTTCAGGTTTTAACATCAATATGCCCCTCCTTAAAACATTCCTTAGTGTAGGTAAAGAAATCCATAAGTCCTTGTGAGCTGAATCGAGCATCAAAGTTTATCAAGCCATAACCTGTAGTATGGTCTGACCATACTACAGTTGTATTTTATAATATGAGCCTTAAATTTTCAATCAATTTAGTACTTTGCGAAAAAAAGAACTTTATCGTAAATTGATAAAGTTCTTTCAATTTATTATAAAAAATATATATTGTTAGGCTTTGAGCTTAGCAAGTTTTACAAGTTCCAGTTCTACCTTGCGAAGGTGTTCATACGTTATTTTTCGTGCTTTCTCCGAGTCCCGGGACGCGATTGCTTCATAAATCTCTTGATGCTCCTCAAAAAGTCTTTGAGCGGTCCCCGCAGTGGCTGCAATCCAAAGTGCACGCGTCACTCGAAGCGTTTGCCCCATAATTTCCTGAACCGTATTCATCATTCGATTCAAGAGTGGATTTTTACTTGCCCGTGCTAATGTTAAATGAAATTCAAGATCCAATTTTTCACTATTCTCTGCTTTGGGCAAGTCCTTTTCCATTTGCTCAATCAAGCGTTTAAATTGAGCAAGGTCTCCCTCGTCACGCCGTTCTGAAGCCAGACCCGCAGCCTCAACCTCTAGCGCTTTCCTCACTTCGAGAATATTTTGGAGTTCATTTTTCTCGAGTAAAAGAATGAAACTCAGAGGCTCGATAACCGAATTGGGTGAAGCTGATTTAACAAAAATACCTTCACCTTGACGGACCTCAAGAATTCCCGTCAGGCTCAAAGCGGCAAGAGCCTCCCGAACCGAGGTTCGGGAAACCTGAAAGCTCTCCGCAAGTTCATTTTCGGTTAAAAGTTTATCTCCCGGAACGAGTTCTCCGTTGATAATCAACGCTTTAATTTGTTCGAGAATAATTTCAGTAGTACGTTTACTTTTGATGGGTTTTAGATCCATGTTAAATTTCCCCCTAGTCCTAATCCTATTTCAAACCCATCAACAAGGGCTGATACGCAAAATTCAGAAGGATAAATAATATTAAGCCTAAGATTCCGCCGACGATCGAGCCGTTAATTCGGATCCACTGGAGATCATTACCGGCCTTATCCTCAATAAACCGGTTCAACTCATCATCCGATAATTCCTCTAAAGTCTCTTGGACAATTTCACCAATCAAACGATGTTCCTTTTGAACCAACCGGAGAAGTGTTTCCCTTAAAAATTCGTCGAATGTCTCCTGTAATTTCTGATCGGCTTTCACTTCCATCCAAAAACTTGCAGCTAAAGGCTCAGCGGAGAACCTTAAGTTTTCACCCCGTGCTGATTTTCCGTCTTGCCAGTTTGTAAGAACCCTATCGATTCCGTTTTTCAGATAGTCTTCAAGAGGTAATTCTCTAAGGATTTGATTAAACCCTTCTTCAATTTTCCCTTCTATCGCATTATCCTTTTTCCAGTATATGATTCTCTCTTCCAACTGAGCTTTCAAACGAATTCTTAAGGCATTCTCCGGATTCTTCAAACTCCGTATTGTCAGGATAAGATGAGTCTGAACTGAATCAGCGGCTGCTTCGAAATTTACGCCGTCAGAAGCTTGAAAGACGCCGAATAATGTTCTTTGCAAAAAGCCCCCGCTCGCTAATTGCTGCTCTTTAATGTTTTCTAAATAACTTAAGATTTGTGAATGGACTTTTGATCCAGAGGCATAGACCCATAAGTCCTCCAGTCGTTCATCAAGCCATTGATCAAATTCTTTCCGTTCAAGAAGCGTTTGTAAATAATCGAGTATTCTTCCGCCTAAACCAAGCTCCTGTACCTTAGCTTGAATAAATAAGGTCAGTTTCTCTGCGAGTTTATCTGCAGGTACTCGTCCTTTTAGTACTGCAAGAAAGGATACAAGCCTTTCAGTGAGAAATCCTGCTCCTCCCCGTTTTTCAACTGCATTGATGATTTTTCCCGAGAACTTGAATACCTTAATTTTTTGATAAATCATGGATTCACTCAGGAGCTCTGTTTCAACCATTGCCCTGATCCCGTTAATCAGCTGTATCCGATTCCGGGGAATCAGCGCGGTATGATAAGGCCAGCCCAAAGGCTTACGAAAAAGTGCTGTAACAGCAAACCAATCCGCGATACCGCCGACAAGAGAGGCTTCCAAAACAAATTGACAGAGTCTTAGTAAAAAGTAATCCGGCCATAAATGTTTGGCCCACGAAACAAGAATAAATAATAGAAAAACAATGCTTAATACCGCATTCGCACGACGCCGGTAATTCACTGTGAATCATCCTTTACCTTAAATTAACGCTAAAATAGATAATTAACTAAATAAAATAGCATCCCTGCTAGTGCCCCGACAGCAGAGCCGTTGATGCGGATCATTTGTAAATCCGCCCCAGCTTTTGCTTCGATCAATTCAACAAGCATTTCATCCGAGTATTTTTCAAGTCCTTCCAATACAAACCGGCCAATTTTTTGATGCTGACTGGCTGCGAACTCTGAAATAAAAGACTTAGCCTTATGGTTAAACGTTTCCCGCCTTTCGGGGTTAATTACTAATTCTTCCCGGTATTTATCCAATTGCTCAACTAAAAATTCAGCAATCTTTTGAACACTCTCGGGCCTGTTCATTCCTGCTTGGATTTGTGGAAGAAGTGTTTTTTCTCCTTCTTTAAGAAGTGCAGGGAGAACCCGCCGGATAAATTCATCAAACCGAGAATCCTGAACAAAACCATCCAGCCAAATAAACGCGTCTGTTATAGCTTGTCCGCCGCTTAAATAATTAACAGCCTTGATTTGAATCTTTTTGGCCAGTTCGGAGGAGTCCGGCAAAAACATCTGGACGATTTTTCGTGACGGATTTTCCTGAACATAATCCGCTATAGCATCCTCAAGCCACCGTCTAATCACTCCATGCATTTCGGGGCTTTGTACCCACTGGCTAAGTTCGCTGCTCAAGATCTCAAGTATATTTTGTATCGATCCTTTTTCTTTTAAAAGTGTATAAGCCTGCCACAGGATTGAACTTAATAAGTCATTATTACTCTGTTCAATACTCGCATCATTTTTTTCTTTAAATAATTCACCGACAGGCACGCTGACGCTTTCTAATAAAGGTTTTAAAAGCGTCTCAAGGGCAGGCCTTAGTTGAGCGATCCCTTGACCCTCCAGTATGTTTATAACACCATTTGCAAAATCAAATCTTGCAATTTTTTGATTTAATGCTTCCTGTGACAATAGCTCGTCCTGAACCATATGAGCCAATTCATAAAAAATACGTTCACGATTGCGCGGGATTATTTCAGTGCGAAAAATTCGTCCTGGACGAATTCCTAAAGGCTTGCGAAAAAGTGCCGTTACAGCGAACCAATCCGCAAGGCCTCCAACTAATCCCGCACTGCAGCCGCTTGTCAGCAAGCCTCCCCAAAACTGGGTTTGGAATGGATACGCTGCCGCAAGACCCACAGCAGTTACTCCTAAGGCCCAGTTTGCCTTGCGATATGTACTGATCGATGTACCACGTTTACTCATACTTAGAACCTCTTTAATGATAATATGAAGTAAGACACCCGCTTAAAAAAGAGCAGCTGTCTTCGATAATATATCACATTTTAAAGTTAAAGAACACTTGACTTATCTGCCTGTATTTTTTAAGGCGGCCACTTGACCAACATTCTGAGCATCTATATCTTTTTGAGTCTGTTCAAATATCTTTTTCCAGCCATACACATAGTGAAGACGCATGAAAAGGCCCGCGAGGTTTTCTGTTCCGTGATTTAAACGTACCGCATTTTCAAAAACAGAGCGTGTGGGATCGTATTGTACAGCCTGTTTATGGATCTCGTTCCGTGTTTCTTGACAACGAAGCGCGGGATCCAATTGAGGTTCTCCATGTGACGGGAAATATGCGTTAGCATCAAGCTTTTCCATTATATCCAGACTTTGAAGATGACTGACTAAACCACTTGTAAACTTGCCTTCTTCACGCCAAATATCAGGGTAGGAAATCATATCCGGTAAAAGCATATCTCCCGTAAACAGCTTTTTACCCTCGTTTTCAAAAAATGCGAAATGACCTTCAGTATGACCCGGTGTGGGGATAGCTTGCAACTGATAATCTCCTGCTGGCAGCATTTCCATTGGAATAATTTCATCAATATGATCGGGTAAAGTTGTCATTTTCTGACGTGGATTTCCGTATGCCTTATTCATCCTCTCTATGAGTTGGTCTGAAGGAACTTCCCATTCTTTCAACGCCCAATCTCTATAAAGGTCTCCACCCTTTCCTTCAACAAATTTTTTCCATTTAGTATAATCCTTTAGGCCAATTAAAACCCGTGCACCTTGCTCTGCAAACTGTCGGGCAATGCCTGAATGATCTACATGCCAATGCGTTAAAATTACTTGTTCAACATGCTTTATTTCCAATCTCTTGAGTGCAGTTTGAATCATTTCATAAACACCTGGAGTATTCGTCCCTGTATCTATCAGCGTTGGTTTCTGACCCCGAAAAATATAAGCATTGATGTTCCTTACTCTCAAAGGTACAGGAATTTTCAGAAGATAAATATTTGGTGCGACTTCTTTCATCTCTGCCATAATTCTTTTCTCTCTTTTCATTTTGTTTCGCTGATCTTTCAGAACGATGTTATTCTACCATAAAAAAAGGGGCAATTCATCTTTTGAATTATTCCGCCATCGATTGCCAGAACAAGGAACCAAACCATTACTAGCCACATAAGTTATACCAAACCTGATAACCAAATAATGGAAGGAGGAAAACGATATGTTTGCAGGTGGTCTTGGAGCTGGAGCTGGTATTGCAATTGTTGTTGTAATCATTCTTCTGCTCATCGCATTAGGTATCGTTTTCTAAGATTATAAGGACGACTGATATCATTTATTTATTGTCAAACACTCTACCGGAGGTGAAAAAAATGTACGGTTACGGCTGCTGTGGAGTTGGAGTTGGAGCTGGTGTTGGAATTGGCGCTGGGATCATCGCTATCGCGATTTTGATTTTAATTGCATTGGCTGTTATCTTCTAAGTTAAAATAACGTTCCCGGGCTTATAGCCCGGGAACTTCTCCCATCAACATTAGAGCTCCATTCAGCACTCTTTCCGTTTCAAGATTAAGACAAGAATGAAGAAAGAATTTCTAAGATGAGACTTCTCTTGATTCTATACATAGTTTTTACTGCCGGAAAGAGTGCTAAAATGGAACTTGATATTTTATATGCTCTGACTCAAAGGAATGTGAGCCGTTATTTCATGAGAAATCGAATCATCTGTAAAGCATACTTAAATGAAGGATAGCGCACAGGCAGATCAAAAAGAGTGGTTTGATGCAATACACTTTTTTGATGAGAAAAGGCTTCAAAGCTCTTTTTCCCATGATAAGCACCCATCCCGCTGTTGCCAACCCCGCCGAAAGGAAGGTAAGGAGTAACAATATGCATCATCGTGTCATTGATACATCCGCCGCCAAAAGATACTTCCTTAAGGATTTGATCTTGAAGCTCTCTTTTTTCCGAGAAAAAATAAAGCGCCAAAGGTTTTTCGTGTTCATTAACACCTTTGATTACCTCTGAAAGTTCCTGATACTCCAATACAGGTAGAATCGGCCCGAAAATCTCTTCTTGCAGCACAGGGTTCTTCCAATCCACTGAATCAATAATCGTCGGCTCAATCAATCGGCGCTTCTCGTTATATCCCCCTCCTACCAATATGCGAGCTTGCTTAAGATACAATAAAAGTCTTTGGAAATGCTTTTCGTTGATAATTTGGGTGAAATCTCTACTTTGAACGATATTCTGACCATAATATTCATGGATGCAGCCCTTCATCCGCTCGATTAATTCCTCTTTAACCTCTTTTTGAACCCAAAGATAATCCGGGGCAATACAGGTTTGGCCTGAATTCAAGAATTTACCCCAAACGATGCGTTTAGCCGCTAAATCTAGATTCGCATCCTTATGTACAATACAGGGGCTTTTCCCTCCAAGCTCCAGTGTTACTGGAATGAGATATTTTGCTGCAGCTTGCATGACGATTTTTCCCACAGCAACACTGCCCGTAAAAAAGATCTTATCAAACTTAAGATTTAGCAGTTCCGTACTGGTCTCTGCTCCGCCTTCGACCGCCAATAAATAATCGCCGGGGAAGCAGACAGTCAGCATCTCTGATATAACCCCGGAAACATGCTGACTTAATTCGGAGGGTTTAATGATCGCACAATTTCCGGCTGCTATCGCACCAATAAGCGGAGCAATTGCCAATTGAAAAGGATAGTTCCAGGGAGAAATAATAAGCACAACCCCATAGGGCTCCGCGTAAATAAAACTTTGCGATCCGATATGCGTAAGCGCAGTTTTTACGCGGGTAGGTTTCACCCAAGAATTTAAGTGTTTAATAAAATTGTTTATTTCTTTGTAAAGAATACCGATTTCTGTAGAATAAGCATCAAGTTCTGATTTATTAAGATCTTGCCGCAAAGCTTCTATAATTGCTGGTTCATAGTCTCGTATTGCTTTTTTTAGCTTTCGAAGCTGCTCTATTCGAAAACTTGCCCTTTGCGTAACCCCCGTTGCAAAGAAACTACGCTGCCTGCTTAAGATCTCATCATATTGATTCATTTCGAACTCTCCATCCTGTTGATTTTGCTCTGAGTCAACCTTTTTCTTCAAAATCCTTTCGCCAAAACCTGTAATATATACTTGTTCTAATTTAGGTTCTTTAAGTGGTAAGTTTATTATAAATAAAGCATAAGGAGTTGATATATATGCCTTCAAAAAGAACCATCTTTTTACTTCTCGGGAGCCTTTTAATCTTAACCAGCTTCGGGGCTTATGCATCTTCACATCACTATTTTCAGAGAGACAACAATTCATCCCCTTCAGCATCCTCAAGTGATATGGCTTCACAAGGCAGCACTTCTTCGTCAGAAGTTCTTACAAATTCTTCTGAACCTGTTTCTCCTTCTAACCCTTCAGTTCTTGAAATTTTGGGACAGTCCCGCAAACTGACTTCACAAGAATTGAACTCGATGCAAAAATGGCGGCAGGAAATTGCACAAATTGCGAAAGCCAATCCTGACTGGGTCTTTCTTAACGGTCCAACCTCTGAGAAAAAAGTTGCTTTAACCTTTGACGACGGCCCGGATGGTTCTGTTACTCCCAAGATTCTGGATACGCTTAGCCGCTATCATGTCAACGCTAACTTTTTCTTTATCGGGCAAAACGCTAAAGCCTACCCGGCCATAGTCAAGCGAGCTTTTAATGAAGGGAATCTTGTCTTAAACCATAGTTATAGTCATCCTCAGTTTACCCAAAAAAGCGAAGCCTTCATAACCCATGAACTTGATCAAACAGACACACTTCTTAAAACACTCACGGGTTCTACCCCTGAATTTATTCGTCCTCCTTATGGGATTGTTACCGATCAAGTTCTAAACGTTGCTAAAGCCAGAGGCCAAAAGCTGATCATTTGGTCAACCGATACTCTTGATTGGTCGCAAAAAGAAAAAGAGAACATTGTTCAAAATGTTCTTCTTAATGTAAGACCCGGTGAAATCATCCTTATGCATAGTAATGGAGATAAACAAGCAACAGCTGAAGCTTTGCCCGCGATTATCGAAGGGCTGCAGGCAAAAGGCTATAAAATCGTCACTTTAAAGGAACTTTTACAATAATCATCTTCTCTATTCGATAAACCCAAAGTGCATTTATGATAAGAAGAGCTGCTGTAAAGAAAAATACGTAATGGATACCATAGCTTGCCGCAATCTGTCCACCCATCAGAGGACCTGTAACATTTCCGAGATATTGAGCAGATTGATTATACCCAAAAACCCGGCCTGAAACAGAACTTGGGACGCTCTTCTTAATCAGTGCGTTTACAGCAGGCAGCATCCCCGCTGTAGCAATTCCTAATAAAAAGCGGAGTCCCATCAGCTGCCAAGGGTTTTGAACATAAGCCTGAGGAATGATAACCAAAGCTGCAAGCAAAAGGGAAAACAAAAGGACCTTATCCGGTCCTTTTTGATCCGACATCTTTCCGAGCCGTGAAGCACATAAAACGTTTGCAAGCCCTGAAGCTGAAACAACAAAGCCAGAAATTAACGCTATATGAGTTGCATCCTGAAGAAGTTGTTTAATATAAACAGTGATAATCGGTTCGATGGACAGATTCGCTAATTGAATCATTAAGGATGTCACAAACATCGCAATTAGAGCCTTCGGATTTTTAATCTTGCTCCAAACTTCTTTATAGCTTAGATTGACGCTTTTCTGAGGATTAAATTTCTCTTTAATCAGTAAGTAAGAAACTACAAAAGCCATGAAGAGAAGAAATCCGGTCACGAAAAACACGTGGCGTAAGCCAATAACTTCAGACAACCATCCTCCAAGGAGCGGTCCCAATAAATTCCCACTAACCATTCCCGTAGACAGGGTCCCCAAAGCCCAACCCGAATGTTCTTTAGGGGTTTGAGTTGCTACAAGTGTAATTGATGCTGAAATATATCCGGAGACTGCCCCCATCAGAAGGCGCAAAGCCACCAGTTGATAGACATTTTGGGCGAAGCCCATCAATGTCATAACGATAGCCATTCCTAAACTCGCCCGTAAAAGCATAACTTTTCGACCATATTGATCGGCAAGCTTGCCCCATAGCGGAGATACGACGGCTGCCAGGATAAAGGTTGCCCCAAAAGCAACTCCCGACCATTGTTCGATAGCACCTACATCATGTACCCCTAGAATTTCTATATAGAGCGGTAAAAACGGCAGGACAAGGCTCAAACCGGCTCCTGTCGCAAAAGAACCAAACCAACAAACCCAAAGATTGCGTTTCCAAAGCGGCATAACTGGGACTCCCTCTCAAAAATATAACGAACTTATAATGAATATCATACTCCTTCAATTAGATTAAGTTCAATACTTCAATTAAAAAATTCTAATTCTTAAAACTTAAACCTTAAATAAAGGTTTTGAAAAACATTATGGAAAAAGGCGGCCTCATTACGAAGGCCGCCTTTACCTATATTAGGGATTGTCCCAGAACGGATTTCCTTTTCTTATGCACCCATGAACATTTTTAGATCATCTTCAACATTGGTAATTCCGCCGATACCGAAATTTTCAACAAGAACTTTAGCAACATTTGGAGAAAGGAAACCGGGCAAGGTTGGTCCTAGATGAATATTTTTCACACCCAGGTGAAGAAGAGCCAGGAGAACGATAACAGCCTTTTGCTCATACCAGGCAATATTATAGGAGATGGGCAGATCATTGATATCTTCTAAGCCAAAAACTTCTTTTAACTTAAGTGCCGTCACAGCTAAGGAATAGGAGTCATTGCATTGACCTGCATCAAGGACTCTGGGAATCCCGCCGATGTCACCTAGGTCAAGTTTATTATATTTATATTTAGCACAGCCCGCAGTCAGAATCACTGTATCGGCTGGGAGAACTTTGGCAAATTCCGTATAATAGTCACGGCTCTTCATACGTCCGTCACATCCAGCCATTACGAAGAAACGTTTAATCGCTCCGCTCTTGACTGCTTCAACAACTTTATCGGCAACCGCGAGGATTTGATCATGAGCAAATCCGCCGACGATTTCCCCTGTTTCAATCTCTGTTGGGGCCGGACATTTTTTCGCGAGCTCAATTAGAGCAGAGAAGTCCTTGGCTTGGCCATTTTTACGCTCAGGGATATGCTGCACCCCTTCGTAGCCTACAACACCCGTCGTAAACAGACGTCCTTTATAGGAATCCTTGGGAGGAATTAAGCAGTTTGTGGTTAAAAAAATCGGTCCATTAAAGGAGTCAAACTCTTTATCTTGTTTCCACCAAGCATTGCCATAGTTTCCGACAAAGTGAGGATATTTTTTAAAGGCGGGATAGTAGTGAGCAGGAAGCATTTCACCATGGGTATATACATCTACCCCTGTTCCTTCTGTTTGCTTCAAGAGTTCTTCCAGGTCTTTAAGATCGTGACCGCTGATCAAAATACCCGGGTTGTTGCGAACACCGATATTTACTTTTGTCACTTCCGGTGTTCCATAAGTTGAAGTATTGGCTTTATCCAGCAAAGCCATGACCTCAACTCCATATTTTCCGGCTTCAAGCACCAAAGCAACAAGTTCATCTGCTGATAGGCTGTCATTCGTAACGGCCGCGAGACCTTTTTCCATAAAACCGAAGATGCTGGGATCATGATAACCTAAGGTAACCGCATGCTCTAAATAGGCAGCCATTCCCTTCAAACCATACGTCAAAAGTTCTCGTAAAGAACGGACATCTTGATTCTCCGTAGCTAAAACACCGACTTTAGCTGCCTTTTGTTCAAATTCTTCAACAGTCGCAGCTGTCCAGGTCGCAGATTCATGAAGGTTAGCAGGAATAACTCCACCCGCCTTCAAAATTTCCTGTTTCATTTCTTCTCGCAAAGACAGGCCTTTACGGATTAGCTCTACGAAACGCGCCTTGTCAAAATTGGCATTGGTAATTGTTGCAAACAAACTCTCCATAATAAATTGGTCAATATCTTGACGAACGATTCCAAGCTCACGGGCTTGCACTGCATAAATTGAAATTCCTTTTAAAACGAAAACAAGCAAATCTTGCAGATTGGCGACAGCTTCGGTTTTCCCGCATACTCCTTTAATGCTGCACCCGGTTCCTTTCGCTGTCTCTTGGCATTGGTAGCAGAACATACTCATTTTTTAAAACCTCCTAATTTAATCTTTAATGTTTTCCCTAAAGGTAAAGGTTGTTTTATTCATTGTTGCAGGTTCATTATACTGAAGTTTATAGGATAAAAACGTGACCGCAACGTTCCTTTTAGTGTGATAAAAAGCACACCATTGTAAAAGAGAAAATTTATATTGCAAAAATATTTAAAAGCTGAAACCAAACTTACTTGGCTCCAGCTTTTAAAAAAGGCTTTTTTCGAAACTTTATCTTGTTAAACGTATTTAAATCCTCATTCGATTTTTATCTTAACCTTTTTAAAGTTTTTGCTCACATTTTTAATAAACTCTCCTTGCTCCGACGTAATGCTGCCACCAGTAGGAATTGAACGTTGAAATGGTCACTCCTTTGCTTGAGGTCGCATTGATAAATTTCTGATTTCCAATATAAATTCCAACATGGCTGACCCGATGATCTGAAGTAAAGCTAAAGAATACAATATCACCTGGTTTCAGGTTTTTCGCATCAACATGGACTCCGGCCCAAGCTTGCTGTCTGGTTGTTCTGGGAAGCGTAATTCCTGCAGCGCGAAACGCATTTTGTGTAAATGCTGAACAGTCGATTCCTCGATATGTTGTTCCGCCCCAAAGGTAAGGAGTTCCAATATACGTTTCAGCCCTTGAAATAATTGTATTAGCCTGACTTGGAGTTACTGCCTGAGCAGCTGGAGCAAGGCCAAGAATTCCCGTTAAAACTATTGTAATTAAAAGTATTAATTTCTTTTTCATTAAATCAACTCCTGTGTTATTTGAATTTGTGCAAATTTTCTCTTTGAGCTAGTCCAAGCATAACATCTAACAACTTCTCGACCAATAGGAGGTTGTTGGGTATACTTCCTTCTTGTGGAATTGACTTAATTAAGACTTAATACAACAAAAAAAGAATCTCAGCCCAAACAAACGGGCTGAGATTCCTACTACAAGTTTCTCTGTCATCTCTATTTTTGTTCTAACATTCCCATAAATACCTTTTCCGGGGTAATCGGAAGATGAGTAATGCTTACACCAA
Organism: Desulfitobacterium nosdiversum; assembly: GCF_049860565.1. GTDB lineage: Bacteria > Bacillota > Desulfitobacteriia > Desulfitobacteriales > Desulfitobacteriaceae > Desulfitobacterium_A > Desulfitobacterium_A nosdiversum. The sequence goes on along the minus strand of NZ_CP172056.1, from coordinate 1,097,584 downwards.
CAGCATTATATACAGCATCAGCAATCGCAGGGGCCGGTGTATTTGCTACGACCTCACCTACCGATTTCGCACCAAAGGGTCCTGACGGCTCATAACTTTCTTCAAAGGCAATTCTTACGGTACCGATATCTTTACGGGTGGGAATTTTGTATTGCATAAACGAATCCGTTTGCATTCTCCCTTCATCGGTATACTTAACATCCTCAAAAAGAGCCATGCCAATCCCTTGAACAACCCCGCCTTCCGCTTGAATCCGTGCTAGGCTTGGGTTAATTACGGTTCCGCAATCGACAACCGCAACATATTGAATAAGATCAACTTTACCCGTTTCCTGATCAACTTCAACTTCAGCAAATCCGGCAATATACGGCGGCGGGGAGATTTCGCCGCCAAATGTCGCATGCCCGACAAGCTGAAGTTTTCCCATACCTAGAACAGAAAGCTCTGCCAGCTTTTTAAGACTTATTTCTTTAGGCTTTGCTTCATCTTTAAGATTCTTAGCTGAGTCTTTCGGAATCCAGCGTACCGTATCTTCGATGAGTTTAACCTCTTCAACTGTTACTTCCAAATACTTTGCACCTTGTTCAAGGATTTTTGTTTTGAGATCCTCCGCTGCTTTGACAACGGCTGTCCCGCTGACATAAGTGCCGCTTGAGGCATAAGCGCCAGGATCATAGGGAGAAACATCCGTATCCACACCATGAACGACAATTTTATCAAGTTCTGTTTCCAAAACCTCAGCAGCCATCTGTGCCAGAATTGTATCCGCACCCATACCGTTATCCGTTGATCCATGTAAAAGAACGAAACTTCCATCATCCACTAAGCGAATCTCTGCAGAGGCTGTATCAATATGAGCGATTCCAGAACCCTGCATGGTTACAGCCATACCAAGCGCCCGAACTTTATGAGGCCCAACTTGGCGGCGCAGATTTCTCTCATTCCAGCTGATAAGCTCTTTCCCTTTAAGAATACACCGGTCTAATGAAGAACTGCCTAATCGGAAATCCTCCGTATGCAGGGAGGTTTCCCCTTCACGAATAATATTTTTAAGCCGAAGCTCGGTCGGATCCATTCCTAATTTGCGTGCCAGCCGATTCACCGTTGATTCTACAGCAAATGTCCCCTGAGTTGCACCATAGCCCCGGAAAGCTCCCGCCGGCATTTTGTTCGTATAAACAGCTTGACCCTTAAAGCGGATGGCTCGGGTTTTATTATAAAGCGGCAGGGTATAATGTCCGACACATCCTAAAACGGTAGAAGCATGCTCTCCATAAGCCCCTGTATCGGATAAAACTTCAAGATCAAATGCACGAATATATCCCTCTTCATCGGCTCCCAGTCTTACCTTCAAACGCATCGCGTGGCGGCTGGTTGTGCTGGTAAACGTTTCTTGGCGGTCATAGATAATCTTGGCCGGCTTACCCGTCTTTAAGGTTACGATTCCTGCAAACACATCACCAGAGCTCGTTTGTTTTCCCCCGAAACCTCCTCCGATTCTCGGTTTGATGACTCGAACCTTATTCGTCGGCAATTCGAGTGCGCGCGCTACATGGCGGCGAACATGAAAAGGAACCTGAGTCGAACTGACGACAACCAGCCTTCCCAAGTGATCTAAATACGTGAACGCACGATAGGTTTCCATCATGGCATGTGCTTGGGCTTGGGGATAATAAACTCCTTCAGCGACAACAGCACATTTGCCTAATTCCTCATCCACATCGCCGATAACCTGGATGTCTGTTGCCACGACGTTTTTTTCTTTAACCATGCCTATTTCAAAGTTGCAGTGCAGGTCTTCTTCCGGATGGACAACAGTGGAATGTCCAATTGCTTGTTCAAAATTGAGTATAGGTTCTAAGACCTCATACTCAACTTTAATTAAGTTCATGGCTTTAACCGCTGTCTTTTCATCAACTGCAGCAATAATCGCGACTTCATCGCCTACATAGCGGACAAGTTCCTCAAGAATTAAACGATCATAAGGAGATGGCTCCTGATAGGATTGTCCTGCAAGGGTAAAGCGGGTCTTCGGTACATCCTTGTAAGTTAGAATACATTCAACACCGTCTAATTTTTCAGCCCGTGCAGTATCAATTGACTTAATCCGAGCAAAGACATGCGGGCTGCGCAGGATTTTAACGATTAAGGCATTAGCTGCTGCCAGATCATCTGTATAAAAAGGTTTTCCTATAACTAAGGCCATCCCATCGATTTTCGCTGCTCTTTTCCCAACCTGTTTCGTCTTTAACTGCGAATTATGATTTATTTCTACTCTATCCTTCATCTTTCCGAATTCACCCCCAGATAGGTCTTGACCGCTCGAAGCTGCCCCATATATCCGGTACAGCGGCATAAATTTCCTGTCAGATAGTGGATGATTTCTTCATCGGTGGGATTTTTTAATTCCTTTTTCATTGCCAAAACATTCATAACGAAGCCGGGACTGCAGAAGCCGCATTGTTCCGCTCCTTCTGCTGTCAGGATTTTTGCGAAGGCTGCAGCTTCCTCCTGTAGACCCTCCAGAGTTGTGATCCTTTTTCCATTTGCTCGAACGGCGAGCATTGAACAGGAAAGAATCGGCTGATCGTCAACCCAAACTGTACATAATCCGCAGCAGCTTGTATTGCATGCCTTTTTTACACTTAAACAGCCATGTGCCCGCAGTGTATCTGCCAGAAAGTCGTCAGCCGCAACATCCCATTGTACTTTTTTATCATTGATGGTAAGTTCAATCAGCATTGCCGCACCTCCATGATCGCTCTTTGCACAAGCACAGAACAAAGGGCTTGACGATATTCTGCACTTGCCCGCATATTTGTCCCAAAGGTGAGCTCTTCAGCTGCAAGTTTAGCCATTTGTTCTATGGATGACAATTCCTGCGATGCTTTTTCCGCGAGCATTGCTCTTTGCGGCCTTGCGCCGACCGCAATTCTCCATTGCCCTTCAAGCTCTGAAACTGCAACATTTAATATTGCGTAATCACTCTTGGAATTTCTAAGGTTTTGGTAAGACGCCTTTCGATTATTTTTACGAAGCCATATTTTTGTTAAAATATCTTTTTTGTAAGGCTGATCCAAAAACTCCTGCAGTGTTTTTCTCCCCCCATGAAACAGCTCAACCTCAGCATCAAGGGCAAGAAGCACCGTAATTAAATCAGAAAAACCATACTTAGAAAAAACAGAAGCGCCTACTGTTACTCCATTTCGAAATTGAACCCCAATAACATCTGAAACAGATTTCGGCAAAACGCCTTGGAAATAGTTTTGGAAAGCGGCATAAGTTTCTATTTCCCGAAAAGTGGTCATGGCTCCGATTTCAAACCATTCATCATGTTCCGTAATTCCCTTAAGCTCTAAATTCGGATGGGATAAATCAATCGCAGTTCCTATCCTCTTCGAACCCATTTTTAAAAATAAACAACCACCCAAAACTGTATTCATTTTTTTGCTGATCAGTGTTGTATAAGCTTCTTCCAGTGTTGCCGGCTGAACCCATTCGCGAATCGTGAACACTCGAACCTCTGCTTTTGGCTTTATTGTTCAATATCTATTTTAACTTTAAGGATCGAAGACGCCGATAATCTTCAGGCGTATCAATATCTTCCAGGAATTCGGGAGGAACAGAATACTTAACCCAACGCTCCGGATAACGATTGAGCACAGCCCTCCCCCCTTGTTCTCCTTGTAAAGAACGCAGCTCTTGGTAATAAAGCTTGTGGAAAAATACCGGAGAACCGCTGAGCTTATTTTCCGCAACCCAGGGCACCAAAAAGTCTGGCTGGTTTTCAATAAAAAAGCTTATTAATTCGGCTAATTTAATAGGTTCCAACCCAACTTGGTCACCAGGAATAAAACAGATTCCCTGCATTTTTTCAGAAAGATCGGCAATTCCTAAGCGTATTGTTTCGGAAAGCGGACGCGGTTCAGGTCTATTGAGCCAGACGTGTTTCACTGGATTATCTGACTTCATTTTAGCTGAGGCAATCCAGTTCTCGCTTTTTATATACTCCCGTATTGGCTTTCGCGCTATTACCCAAACTTCAGCTGATTTTGTAAAATCTTTCGGTGTTAAATTGAGGGCCTGATCAAGAACCTGAAGTACATATTCCAATACAGTGGAATCCTGCCAAGGCAAGCTTAGCTTGTCTTGGCCCATCCGCGTTGCTTGACCTGAGGCCATTACCACAAATCGTACCAACGAAGGCTCCCCTCCTTTGCGTTACCTGCTGAAAGTCTCAAATGATGGGGCAACCGTATGTCTGAAGGTGTATGCAAATGATCTTGAGTTTGATCCAAGAATTCTTCTCCAAGCTTTTTCAGCTTACTCAGTTCAGCCCGTTCCTGCTCAACATGCCCCTTATCCCACATATTAAAAAGGACAAACCAGGAAATATTTCCGAATAACTCATTAAAAACCGGTGAGCTTAAAATATACCGCCAGGCAAGCTCTGTGTTCCAAACCTTTCCTACGAAGTCCTTGCAAAGTTCAAAGCGATGAATATCGTCTTCCCTGAGTTTCTTCCCCCAAAGATGTCCGTCAATAACAAGGACAGCCGCCTCGCTGCAACGGGGAATTTGGGGTTCATGCGCAGCCCAGCATTTAAGACGATGTTCCCGAGCCCCGTCACCCTCAATGACCCAAAAGTACTTTGGCTCTTTAAGAATAGCCGAATCCACCACATCAACAGATATACCCTGCCACTTGCCGCTTGCCTTTTCAACACCAGCATACCAGAAACAAGGTACAACTGTTTCCAGAAACGGGAATTCCCTCGCATTTTGCCAAAGCGAGGGAAATACTTGCGGATATACTTTTGTCGTTGTCGTTGCAATTACAGGATGTCCTGCTTGGTCAATTTCCCAAGTTAAACGGTTTAGGCAGGTTGTTTTACCGCCCGCTCCAATGAACGTTACAACTTGGGCCTTGCGGACCATTTCCCAAAGGCTCCCGACCTTTGGCTCTTCAACAACAGCACCTGACTTTACCTGTTTCATAAGACCTCCGATAAGTTAACGCGATCGGATTGACTTCCTAAAGTTATAGACTTCTGAGCTTCTATCCTTAGTATGCCAAAAAACTACTCTTTTAGCTATACTTACATTGATTTACCGCCATTGAAAAAGGCATTTAAAATAATTGCTGTTAAAGAACCCAAGGTAATTCCGCTATGAACAATGGTTTGGCTCCAAGCAGGAAATAATTTAAAGAAATCCGGCGCAACCAGTGGTATAAGCCCAATTCCAACGCTAATGGCAACCACAAAAAGATTTTGCGGATTTTTATCAAAATCAACCTTAGATAAGGTCCGTATCCCACTTGCTGCAACAATGCCAAACATAGCTATTCCCGCACCACCAAGGACGGCATTAGGTAAAGATGCAATAATTGTCGCTAATTTCGGGAAAAGCCCCATGACAACAAGGATTACACCAGAAGTCGCTACCACAAACCGGCTTTTTACCCCTGTTAGACCAACAAGACCCACATTTTGAGCAAATGCGGTATAGGGGAAGGCATTAAAGATCCCGCCAAGCATCGTCGACAGACCATCAGCCCTAAGTCCGCGTGTTAGATCTTCTTCGCCGATTTTTTTCCCAACCATTTCCCCAATCGCCAGAAAATCCCCTGTTGATTCAACCATAACAACTAACATAACAAGAATCATAGCCAGAATAGAACCTAAATCAAAGACCGGTGTTCCAAAAAAGAAGGGAGTATCAATTCCAATCCACGCAGCAGTTCCTACCCCGGAAAAATCTACAAGTCCGAGGGGTACAGCCACAATCATCCCAACTAACAAACCGAGCAAAACCGCAATATTCGCAATAAACCCTTTAAAATACTTATTGATTAAAAGAATAGAGATAAGAACAATTCCTGCAACTGCTAAAAAGGTCAAGGATCCGTACTGTTTATTTCCTACTCCTCCAGCAGCCCAGTTCACACCGACAGGAAGAAGAGAAACACCAATTACAGTAATAACACTTCCTGTAACAACCGGCGGAAAGAAGCGAATGAGTTTACTGAAAAACGGCGCAATCAAAAACGTGATTAAACCGGCGATAATGACAGCTCCAAAAATCATCAGCATACCGCCGGCTTTAGCTATAAGGACCATAGGCGTTACCGCGGCAAAGGTGACCCCTTGAATAACTGGAAGGCGAATTCCCAATTTCCATAATCCTAACGTTTGAAGTAGAGTAGCAATACCGCAGGTAAATAAGTCTGCATTGATAAGGAAGGCTGTTTGAGACTTTGTTAAACCTGCCGCTGCCGCAATAATCAAGGGCACGGCTACAGCTCCTGCATACATCGCTAGAACATGCTGAAGCCCATAAAGGAAAAGTTTTCCGCCGGGTAACATTTCATCAACAGGATGTTTGGTCGTTGTGTTCTCCATTCTTAATTTCCCCCTCTTTGTTTAGCCAATTTTAAATCCATAAAAAAACAGGCAAGAAAATTTCAGCTCAGCTTTTTAGAAGTGAGAGAAACTACCTGCCTGGGTTTTTATTCCTTAACCACAACCCTAGGTACACTTTCGCTCATAGTCAGGCCATTTACGGCAGCCCGGTAGATACTTGCAGACCCTATCTCTGCGATTATATGAACATCGATTTTCAAAATCTGCTCTTTCGAACGAGTCTTATTTTACATGATCCAATTATTACGGTCAATATCTATTTCGAACATTTTTCTATAAAATATAATTATTGTTCGGATTCATCTCCCGCTGGAAAGATGATCTTAAATTTGGTCCCTACCCCCACTTCACTCCGAATGCAGACTTTTCCCTTATGATTCTGAATAAGACGAAAAGTGATAACTAAACCCAACCCCGTCCCCATATCTTTAGTCGAGAAAAATGGAGTGCCCACCTTTCTCAGTGTTTCCTGGCTCATTCCTCTGCCCGTATCCGCAATTGTAATAACGATATTACCGGATCGCCGGCTGGCTTTAATCATAACCGTCCCGCCATGCTCCATTGCCTCAATCGCATTCTTAATCAGGTTGATAAACACCTGTTTCAATTGATTGCTTACTCCAATAACATAAGGCAACCCCGGTTCAATTTCTAAAGTGAGTTCAATCTCGTGAATAAGAGCCTGAGGAATCATTAAGTTGACGGTTTCCTGTAATATTTTATCAAGATGGACTTTCCTTTTTATTTCCGGCGCCGGCTTGGCAAGAACAACCATTTCTCCAACAATTTGATCAATCCGGTCCAATTCCTCAAGAATCGTTTCAATATATAAAGGAGGGATATCTTTGCCTTTCTTTTGGCTGGCCAGCTGTATAAATCCTTTAATCGAGGTTAATGGATTGCGAATTTCATGCGCAATTCCTGCCGCAAGTTCACCCACAAGCGCTAATTTTTCCGTCTGCTTAGTCTTTTCGGCATGGCTCATATCTCTAAGTAAAAGCAAGTAATGAATAACCCAAGATAGAAAAAGGAGCAAAAGGAATAAGACCGCCAAATTCCGACCGCCGGTTTGGTTTGCCCTTGAATTAAACGCTACAAGAGGCTGTGTCACAATGACAACCCAAGGCGCTTCCGTGAGCACCTTGAACGTATGCATTTCCTGCACTGTTTCAACGGAGTCTTGCTCGAAATAACCGCTTTCCTCTTTTGAGACTACTACTCTCTGATAGATTGGCGAATCTTTAAATACAAATTTCTTGCGGAATTCTTCAAGATCGGGATGACTTAAGGCCTTTCCCTCTAAACTAATCAGCCCTACATCTACGGATTGATCCGTCTGAAGCGTCGTTAACTTCGTTTGAACTTCACTTAACGGAATAGTCATCCCCACAATTCCGGCAACCTTGTCGTCACGATAATACGGCACTGTGATAATAATGATTTCGTTTCGCGTTTGAGAGCAGATATAAGGTCCCCCTACATAAGGGTTTCCCTTCATCGCTTCTTGAAAGTATTCACGCTCTGCAAGATTTGAGTCTAATTCATTGTTCGGAAATTTGCTGATTACGATTCCCTGTGAATTTGCTACCCAGTGTAGTGAAGTCTCCGGCTGTGCAAGGCTATAGTTCTGAAAAATTTGAGTGATTTTAGAAGCGTTCTCCTGTTTTATTGCATCCGTTAAAGCGAGGTTCTGCAGAGCCCTTTTATTACTGTTGATATAATCATCTAAATATGTAGCCGTCATTTCTACAAAATGCATATTCTTGTCCAGTTGAACTTGGTGCTCTTCGTTAAGCTGTTGGAAAAAGACAACGTAACTCATAATAATCATAAAAAAAAAGATCATCAAAAAGCTAATCACTTTGTATCTTACCCGTTGATCCGAAAAAGAATATTTTATCATTATATGCCTCATAATTAAGTTTTTTTATACTATTTTTAATGTAAAATTCGACTGATTTTTCACAAATTCCTTCCTGAAAAATAATAAAGTGACAGTTGGAACTATCACATTCATTGCTCAGCGAGATCATCTTTTCTTATTTTTATCTTCCCAAAGTTTTAATTTAGTGATACTCTCGGATTATATACTTCTTTATATTCAATATTAACTTCAATATTAACTAAGGAGATTTGGTTATTTATGTTACGTACAATTCTTTGGTTCAGTTACTTCTGGCTATATGTTATAGCCCTTCAACCCACTCTTCTCAAGGTGACGCGCTTAGATAACATTGGCGAAACAACTGAGCACGACCGAATTACTGCTAAAACCGCCCGCAAGTGGGCTCTTTCTCTTCTTAAGCTAGCCGGTGTCACCGTGAGTGTAACAGGTCAGGAAAAAATCGCCGGTCAAAGCCCTGTTCTCTTTGTCAGTAATCACCAAGGGAATTTTGATATTCCTATCCTCTTAGGGCATATTGACCAACCTAAGGCATTTATTGCGAAAATCGAACTCCTGAAGCTGCCGATGATCCGGACCTGGATGAAACATATGAAATGTGTCTTTATCGATCGCACGAATGCCCGGCAATCTCTTAAAGTGATAAACCAGGCTGCAGACTATCTTAAAGAAGGTTACTCCATGGTTATTTTTCCGGAAGGAACGCGCAGCAAGAGCAGAAATTTAGGCGAATTTAAAGCGGGAAGCTTAAAATTAGCTGCTAAGGCAGGCGTTCCTATTGTTCCCATTGCCATTGATGGTTCCTATAAGATCATGGAGCAAAATGGTTTTCGCATTAAACCTGCCCATGTAAAAATCACTGTTTTTGATCCAATTGCTACAGTAGGATTATCTAAAGAGGAAACTGCTAAATTACCTGAAAAGGTTCGAGGAATAATCCAGCAAGCATTAATTTAAATCTGACGGATCGCCCATTAAACCAGACATTATGCGATGATTTTGCAGATAGCTTTTAAGAAGTTATCCATCTCATCATCGCTGCCAATGCTCACACGCAGGAAATTATCAATTCTTGGTTTTTTAAAATAACGAACGAGGATCGATTCTTCTTTAAGTTTTAAAAAGAGTTCTTCCGCTTTTACTGACGGATGACTGATAAAAATAAAGTTTGCTTTAGAAGGGAGCACCTTAAAGCCCATTATCTGAAGATCCTGAGTTACGCGTTCTCTCGTCTGACTGATTTTTTTACTTGTCACTTGAAAATATGCCTCATCTTTTATCGCTTCAACGGCTCCTGCAAGAGCTAAGCGGTCCAAGGTATAGGAGTTGAAGGAATTTTTAACACGATTAAGACCTTCAATTAAATCCTCATGGCCCATGGCAAAGCCTACTCTTAGGCCTGCTAACGAGCGGGATTTGGAAAGCGTATGCACAACTAAAAGATTGGGATATTTATCGATAAGCTTCCGCGCTGATTCTCCGCCGAAGTCAATATAGGCTTCATCAATAATCACAACATGTTCATTATTATGAAGCAGTATTTCTTCAATGGCTTCAAGGGTCAGATATTCTCCAGTAGGCGCGTTAGGATTAGGAATAATGATTCCCCCATTGGGCTTGAAGAACTGATCCACGGGAATAGCGAAATCGTCATTTAACGGAATTAATTCATAATTGATCTTAAATAAGTTCGCATAGACGGGGTAAAAGCTATAGGTGATATCCGGAAAAAGAATTGGAAAGCCGCTATCGAAAAAGGTCATAAAAGAAAAGGCTAACACTTCATCGGAACCGTTGCCAAGAAAAATCCGGTCTTTTTTTAGACCAAAATATTCAGCCAAGGTGCGCTTTAACTCATCCCCATTAGGATCTGGATATAACTTTAAGCTTTCATTGGCTACCGTTTTGATCGCTTCAAGAACCCTTGGTGAGGGTGGATAAGGATTTTCATTCGTATTTAATTTAATATATTTCTTATCTTTAGGCTGTTCGCCCGGTACATAAGGGTCAACCCCAGCCGCTAATTTGCTCCAGTATTTGCTCAACGTTTGTTCTCCTCTCTTATGCTTCTGTGTTTTGTGTTTATCTTTGTATTTATCCTATCTTATTTTTCATTGATATGATTTAAGAATGCCTGAGTCCTTTGCTGCTTCGGATGATCAATAACTTCCTCCGGAGTCCCCTGTTCAACGATTTCCCCTTTGTCCATAAAGATGACTCGGTTTGCCACCTCACGGGCAAAACCCATTTCATGGGTCACCACGATCATGGTCATATGCTCTTCTGCCAGCTGCCTCATGGCCTTTAACACTTCACCGGTAAGTTCAGGGTCAAGTGCCGAAGTCGGTTCATCGAAAAGCAAGATATCCGGTTTCATTGCAAGGGCACGGGCAATAGCGACACGCTGTTTTTGCCCCCCGGATAGGCGCGAAGGATAACTGTTCAGTTTATCTTCCAAGCCTACTTTGCGGAGAAGCTCCTCGGCTTCCGGAAGAATTTCCTCCCGTTTAACTCCTTTAACCGTCAAAGGAGCTTCAATCACATTTTCAAGAACCGTGAGATGAGGAAATAAATTAAACTGTTGAAAGACCATCCCCATCTTGCGGCAGATCATCCGAGCTTTAGCTTCTTCCGCGTATTTAGGGATGCCCTCCGCTCCGGTTAACACCAGCTTTTCTCCTTCGATCTCAATGGTTCCTCCGTCGATTGTTTCAAGCCGGTTTAAACAGCGAAGAAAGGTACTCTTTCCAGAACCCGAGGGTCCTATGACTGCAACGACTTCTCCCTTTTGAATGTCAAGGGAAACTCCCCGCAGAACTTCAAGCTTCTCAAAGTTTTTTTGAATGTTTTGTGCACTAATCATTAACATTATTCTACACACCTTAACGCTCTTATTTTTGTTCCATTACTCATCATAAGCCGCATAACGCTTTTCAAGTTTTTGAAAGCCCCATGTCAAAACAAGCGTCATCGCTAAATAGAATATACCGGCTACAATAAAAGGCATAGTTGTAAAATCCCGCTGGACAATCGCCCGTGTCGTACGAAGCAAATCATTCATCGCCAGCACATAAATCAGCGAGGTATCCTTAACCAAAGTGATCGTTTCATTGCTCACCGGCGGAAGTACTCTTTTTATGACCTGCGGCAGAATAATCCGGCGCATCAGTTGACTATAGGTCATCCCTAAGGCTTTGGCCCCTTCATATTGGCCCCGTTCAATGGACTGAATACCGGCGCGGAAAATCTCTGCAAAATAGGCTGCATAGTTTAAAACGAAAGCAATGAGCGCCGCCTGAAAATCAGGCAAGGTTAAGTGAATGCCCGGGATAAACGGCAAGCCAAAATAAACGAAAAGGAGCTGGAGCATTAACGGTGTTCCCCGGAAAAGCCAAATATAAACCCCTATCCCGGAACTAAGAGCCTTGAAGCGTGAAATCCGCCCTAAAGCAAGCATTAAGCCCAAAGGCAAGGATAAAATGATCGTTGCAAAAAACATTTCTAACGTAACAAATGTACCATCGAACATCGGCCCGAGAATTTGTTGAACATACTGCATATGCTACTCCCCTAAAAAAGAATAAGTCCTAAGTAAATGTACCTTAGTTCATATCTAATTTCAATAATTAATTCTTTCTGGTAAAACCAATGAAAACAAAAATCTTAATCGAAAGGCCAATGGTTGATATACCATCGGCCTTAATACTTTTCTTATGTCTTAAGTAACAATTACTTCACAACTTTATTTAACGATATTTTCTCCGAACCACTTTTGGGAGATCTCGGCAGCCTTGCCATCCTTCTTCATATCATCCAAGGCCTTTTGAATTTTCTCAAGGAGTTGTGTATCATCTTTTCTTAACCCAACGCCATATTCCTCAGATCCGAAGTTATCCGAAAGAATCGTGTATTCACCCGGTTTTTTGTTCGTATAATAACGGCCTACGATCTCATCAACAACAACGGCATCGACACGTCCTGCTTTGAGATCCAATAAAGCATTGACATTATCCGAGTACTTTTTAAGCTCCTTAAAGGTTTTCAGTGTTGCCGCATCATTATTAAGAGCATCGACACTAGAGCTTCCATCCTGTACGCCGACCGTTTTTCCAGCGAGATTTGCTTTGGTCTTAATATCGGAATTTGGGAGCACAACAATGATTTGTCTGTTTTCCATATAAGCCTTGGTAAATGCAATATTTTTCTTTCTTTCCTCGGTGATGGTTAAGCCATTCCAAAGCACGTCGATTTTTTTGCTGTTGAGTTCAACTTCCTTGCTGTTCCAATCAATCGGTTTGAATTCAACCTGCATTCCTAGGCGTTTAGCTGCTTCTGTGGCTAGATCAATATCAAATCCCACTAGATTATTTTTTTCATCCCGGAATCCCATAGGAGGGAAGTTATCATCCAAACCAACAACAATCTTTTGGGGAGCAGTATTGGCTGGTGCACTTGCCGTTGATCCTGCACTTCCGCAGCCCGCAAGCAGGAGACCTGACATCACTACAGTCATAGCTAAAGCCAAAATCTTCTTCAATATGAACAACTCCTTTATTTCACTAACATTTCTGATTAAGCATATTTCTATTGTACCTTTAATCTGCTAAAGGGGTAAATCGGTAAACTAATGAAATTCCAACAAAAAAGAGTGGATTTTGTCCACTCTCTCTTTTTTCCTTTTAAATACTAAGATTTTCAAGTTAGGTTTTTATACTCCTGATTTAATCACTTATCCGAGCAGCATCCGGTCATTATCCATTTCGGTGCCGCTTCGTTTTTCAAATTGCTCAATGAGCTTTTCTACCGTCATGTTCTTGCGTTCTTCACCTTGAAGGTCCATGATGATTCGTCCCTCATGCATCATGATCGTCCGTGTTCCGAATTCCAAAGAGGCTTTCATATTATGCGTAATCATGAGGGTACAAAGGTTCTCTTCGGCAACAAACTGACGAGTTAAGTCCATAACCTTTTTAGCCGTTGATGGATCGAGAGCTGCCGTATGCTCATCAAGAAGCAGAAGCTTAGGCTTTATGATAGTAGCCATTAAGAGTGTCAACGCTTGGCGCTGCCCTCCGGAAAGCAGCCCTACCTTCTGTTTCATCCGATTCTCTAAACCCATTTCCAATAATTCAAGCCGTTCCTGTAAAAGCTGACTATCTTTCTTTCGGAGTCCGGGCCTTAAGCTCAGCCGCTCTTTTTTGGCTAAAGCAATGGCAAGGTTTTCTTCGATCGTCATATCAAAGGCGGTCCCTTTCAAGGGATCTTGAAAAACACGGCCAATATAACGTGAACGTTTAAATTCGGGATCAAAGGTAATATCGAGGGAATCTATATAAATCCGTCCCCCGTCAATTGGAAAAACACCGGAAATTCCATTGAACAGCGTAGATTTACCTGCCCCATTGCCTCCAATGACCGTAACGAATTCCCCTTCCTCCAGTGAAAGGCTTAAATCCTGAAGTGCCCGTTTTTCCGTTATACTCCCTTTGGCAAAGGTTTTGCTGATGGCTTCGATTTTTAGCATAAAGGGCTTCTCCTTCCTTTCACTATTTTAGGATATACTCTTTCGTGATGAGTCATTTCGCCTATATTTGCGGCGCGTAAAGGCAATTTTCTTATTGATGATGGGCATAGACATGGCTATCGTTACAATGACTGCTGAGACAAGCTTAAGATCTGTTGGCGGCATTCCAAGCTCTAGGGCCAAGGCGATAATTAAACGGTAGAGAATTGACCCCAAGACAACCGCTATTAATCGGCGGAATAAGGTTTTTGTTCCAAAAACAACTTCCCCGATAATTACAGAAGCCAAGCCGATCACGACCATACCGATTCCCATGCCAACATCGACAAAAGACTGCTCCTGAGCAATCAGAGCCCCCGATAATGCGACCAGTCCATTGGAAAGAGCCATTCCGATTAAAATGATAAAATCCGTGTTCACTCCAAGCGACCGAACCATTTGGTCATTATCCCCGGTTGCTCGGAGTACAAAACCAAGACGTGTTTTCAAAAAAGCATAGAACAAAAGGAGAATAAAAATAAGAATTAAGGCTGCGAAGATAAGACGGGAATAATCTCCAGGTACGATTTTTTCGAAAACTGAATAAACCGTCGGCTTATTTAGAAGGGGAATATTCGCTTTTCCGCCCATTACCTTTAAGTTGATCGAATAGAGACCCAGCATCGTTAAAATTCCGGCAAGCAGCGGTTGGATTTCGAGCTTTGTATGGAGCAGGCCCGTAATGCAGCCTGCCCCTCCGCCGGCAATAAAAGCAATTAACAATCCTAAAAAAGGGTGGCCGCTGACACTCATGATTACCGAAACGGCAGCTCCCAGGGTGAAACTGCTATCGACCGTTAAATCTGGCATGTTTAAGGAGCGGAACGAAAGAAAAACTCCCAAAGCTAAGATTGCATAGATAATTCCCAGTTCTAAGGACCCCTGAAATGCTGCGAGTGACATGGGCTATACCCCTTTCCCTACTTATTTTCCGAACACTTGAGCGGCTTGTTTTAAAATATCGTCAGGCAATTTAACGCCAATGGCATCAGCCGTACCTTGGTTTACGTAGATATCCATATCCGTCATCATCTTCACGGGAATATCACCAGGTTTTTTACCTTTTAAAATATCAACAGCCATATCTGCTGTTTCTTTGCCAAGAACTGTGTAGTTGATTCCGTACGTAGCAAGTCCTCCGTCTTTAACCATGGAATCAGCGCCTACATAAACGGGGATTTTCGCTTTGTTCGCAGTTTGAGCGACCACCGGCATTGCTGAAGCAATCGTGTTATCAATCGGAGAGAAAATAGCATCGACTTTTCCTACCAAGGAATTAACGGCTTGTTGAACCTCAGATGAGTTTGTAACAGTTGCGCTGACAACCGTCATATTATTTTTTTGAGCATACTCTTTAAGATTGTTGATTACAGATACTGAGTTTGTCTCACTTGAATTATAGAGAGCACCAATCGTCTTGACGTTAGGGGTAATGCGTTTAGCCAATTCCATAATTTTTTCAGCCGAGACACGGTCGGAAGTCCCTGTAACATTTCCGCCAGGGTTATTTAAATCTTTAACGAGTCCTGAGCCTACCGGATCGGTCGCGGCAGAGAAAATAACGGGAATAGTCTTTGTTTCGCTGATGACGGCTTGAGCTGAAGGAGTAGCAATTGCGATAATCAGATCATATTTATTGTTAACGAATTTTTGAGAAATCGTTTTTAAATTGGTTTGATCTCCTTGCGCATTTTGATAATCAATCGTAATATTTTCGCCGTCTTTATACCCTTTGTCCGCTAATTCTTTGATAATGGATTCGCGGATTGTGTTTAAAGAGGGATGCTCGACGATTTGAACAATTCCTACCTTTTTCTTCTCAGATGAAGCAGTCGTGTTGTTGGTGCTGCCTTGGGTTCCGCACCCGGCAACGGATAATACCATGGCAATCGATAAAATGACGGACATAAGCATTGCAAACTTTCTTTTCATTGGAAGAAACCTCCTCATTTAATTTTAAAATCAAAAACGCCTGTCCTTAATAAGCTTAAAGGACAGGCGTATAACCTGCGGTACCACCTTAATTGATGCACTTATGCTAACGCATATCCTGTGCATCCTCTTGTGCAGAGTGCCATCACACCCTTAGCCCCATAACGCCGGC
Organism: Desulfitobacterium nosdiversum; assembly: GCF_049860565.1. Lineage (GTDB taxonomy): Bacteria > Bacillota > Desulfitobacteriia > Desulfitobacteriales > Desulfitobacteriaceae > Desulfitobacterium_A > Desulfitobacterium_A nosdiversum. The sequence goes on along the minus strand of NZ_CP172056.1, from coordinate 1,081,590 downwards.
TATGCGTCGGAAGCTACTTAAGCCATTCCTGACTTTTTTGCTCCGCCCTCGGAGGCCCATTTACCCGCTCCGTTACCTGTCAGGCTTCCACCTACCCCGACTCTCTAAGAAGTTGGTTTTGCGGTTTTACTTCCTCGTCAACAGTTTATAATATTATAGCACTATAAAATCAGCATTACAATATAATTACGCAGATTTATATACGCGATTTTTTAGGCTCTTAGCTTTATACATAGCTTGATCTGCTCTTGCGATTAAGGAATTAATGGGATCCTCACTTTTAAACGTTGAGCAAGCTACACCAAAGCTTCCCGTAACCTTAATTAAGATATCTTCATAGTAACTCGTCATTTCTTCGATATCCTGTCTCATCCGCTCAGCAATTAAAAACGCATCTTGAAGCTCAGTATCCGGGAGACAAATGATAAACTCTTCTCCCCCAAAGCGTCCGATAAAATCATACGCGCGCGACCCTTTGTTCAAACACTCGGTAAACCGCTGCAAAATAAAGTCGCCGGCTAAATGACCATTAAGATCGTTAATCAATTTAAAATTATCGATATCGACAAGAATTAGAGACAGATTCGTTTGATTCCGCTTAGCTCTGGCAAGCTCTTCTTCGATCCGTTTCATAAAGGCTCTGCGGTTGAGGCAGCCTGTTAAATAATCTATACTTGCTAAAGTCTCCGCTTTGATTTTAGCATTTTGTAATATCTCTTCGGTTTTTTTACTCGCAGTAATATCATGAATCTGGTTAACTAAAAACTTCGGATTATTTTTACCGTCTCGAACTAACGATACGATAGCCCTTCCCCAAATAATATGCCCGTCTTTGTGGATATAGCGATTAATCGTTTGGAAGGAATCCGCTTTGCCCGCAAAAAGATCGCGTACCAAAATTGTATTTCTTTCATATTCTTCAGAATGAAGTAAATCCTTCTGTGTCATTTTCATTAATTCGTCTTTGGAATAGCCCATAATATCACAGTATGAAGGATTAATTTCGAGATGCTTTAACTCAGGTGAAATTGCAGCCATTCCCAAGACTGTCTTTTCGAAGGCAATTTGACCAATAACTGAACCCGATTTTAAGGACTCAATAAAACGATAATGCTTCCTTTTCAAAAAAATGATATATGAAGCCAAAATCAATAAAATTAGAATTAAAAATCGGTCCCAATAACCATCCATTCAACTTCACCTAGTTTTATAAAAATAGAAATTTCAATTCCTGCTTTAGTTTATCTCTGCCTTATTAAAGATATACTTTATACTTCTATCGCAAAATTGTAAATTCCTTCTATTTTTAAACCTTAATTTCCTTTATTTTCTTTTTATTGGAAATTTCAGGTGGAGTACAAAAGCTCCACCTGAAAGTAAATACGCGTATATAGGGTATTTTATGTGGATTATTTAATATTTTTTATCGCAGTCTCACCGAATGTTTGGGTAACAACTTTATCATAGGGGGCAGTTTTATTGAGTTCACCGGCATCCTGTAAGGCTTTTTGCAATACCATAAGATCTTTTTCCAATAAAACAGGATCTTTCTTCCAGGTATTTTGCTCCTTATACCGCTTTATAACACTGATTAAAATATCATCACTGGAATCTGGAAATTGGGGTTTGATAGCTTTGGCAATTTCCTCCGGCGTATGGCTGGCCACCCAAAGCTGACCTTTATAGATGGCATTTGTGAACTTCTGAATCGTTTGAGGATTTTTTTCGAGATAACTTCTTTTAGTAAAATAAGCAGTATAGGGAACCTCACCGCTCGATTTTCCCAGAGAAGCTACAACAAACGCTTTTCCTGCCTTCTCCATCTCTGAGGCCGTTGGCTCAAAAACAATCACATAATCTCCCTTGCCTCCCATAAAAGCACCCGGCATCGCTGCAAATTGCATCGTCGTATCGATCATGACATCTTTTCCAGGAGTTAAACCATTATTACGCAGAACGTATTGAAGGATGACTTCCGGCATTCCGCCTTTTCGTCCGCCGATGATTGTTTTACCCTTGACATCGCTCCATTTGAAATTCGGATCGGGTTTACGGGCCATAAGGAATGTTCCGTCTCCATTGGTCAGTTGGGCAAAAACAACACTGTTATCCTCTTTGCCTTCGTTATAAACATAAACACTGGCTTCCGGACCGGCAAACCCGATATCGACCTGACCTGACAAAACACCTGTCATGACTTTATCTGCACCTTCACCGTTTAAGAGTTCAAGCTCCAGCCCTTCTTCTTTAAAGAATCCCTGAGTTAAGGCGACATACTGAGGAGCATAGAAAAGCGAATGAGTCACCTCCGAAAGTTTTATTTTCGTGAGTGAGGCTTGGCTTCCGCAGCCTGTTAAGGTAAGTGCCAGTCCTAAGAAAATCACGATAAGTACGACCATGAACCGCTTCATAGAAATCCTCCCTTTGTCAAGTTAATATGTGATGGGTACCATGACCCAACGCTTAAAATGTAATACCTTAAGCTTTATGCTTAACCAGCCATTTCTCGAGATAAACAATGGCTTGGTACATGAGCGCAGCCGCCACTCCGAGAATTATCACACTGGTCATAACGAGATCAAGTTTAAAGACCTGCCCGCCGTAAACGATAAGATACCCGAGACCTGACTTTGATACCAAAAACTCCCCTACAATAACCCCAACCCAAGACAACCCGACATTGATTTTTAAGGCATTGATAAGCGTAGGCAGGGAAGCGGGAAGGAGAACCTTGGTTAATACCTGATATTTTGATCCGCCGAACGTATGAACCAGCTTAATTTTTTCTTGATCAATCGCCAAAAAGCCATTAAGGACTTCCATAATCGTAACGATCAGTGAAATCGCCAAAGTCATCACGATAATAGCAACCGGACCTGCTCCAATCCAAACGATAAAAACAGGTCCAAGGGCGATTTTAGGCAAGCTGTTTAAAACCACAAGATAAGGCTCGGAAACCTTGGATAAGAATTCTGACCACCAAAGAATAATGGCGATAGCCGTTCCTAAAAAAGTACCGAGAACAAACCCAATAATCGTCTCTAAACACGTTACTCCGATATGTTGAAACAGCACACCCTCTCTGTATAGCTGCAAAATTGTTTTAAGTACTCGAGAAGGCTGGCTCGTAATAAAAGGATCGATAATCCTGGCATTAGCCAGAATCTCCCAAAGAGCAAGGGCTATAAAAAGAATAATAAACTGTGTCAGACGCACTTGAACTTTTTCCCTGCGCACGAGCCGCAAGAATTCTTGATGCTCCTGAGATGTTGTTATCCCTTCTGAACTCTCATTAGACATGGACATCCAGCTCCTCCCAGATCTTTTGGAAATAATGTCTGAATTCCGGTGCCTCTCTCGAGGTTAAAGGTGTACGGCTTTTACAACTCAATTGAATATCATAGATGTTTTTTACCGTTCCCGGACGTTTCGATAAAACGACAACACGATCAGCCATACTGATGCTTTCCGCAATGTCATGGGTTACAAGTATTGCAGCTTTATTCTCCTTTTTAATGATGGTATAAATATCCTCACTTACTGCAAGTCGGGTCTGATAATCCAGCGCTGAAAACGCTTCATCTAATAGGAGAATCTCCGGATCAGTCACTAAGGTCCGGATGAGAGCTGCTCTTTGCCGCATTCCCCCTGAAAGCTGGTTAGGAAATGCATTACGGAATTCATAAAGTCCATAAGTTTTGAGCAGTTCCAGAGCACGTTCTTTAGCATTCTTAGATACGTTCTTTTGAATTTCCAATCCTAATAAGATATTTTGATATATCGTCCTCCACTCAAAAAGATGGTCCTTTTGGAGCATATATCCGATTTTCCGTGATGTTCCGGTGATCCTTTTACCCTTGAGCAAAACCCGCCCCGCAGTAGCAGGCAAGAGCCCTGAGATTATGGATAAGAGCGTGGATTTTCCACAGCCGCTGGGACCGACAATACTCAAAAATTCACCGTCACGAACGGAAAAATCAATATTTTCTAAAGCATTTATTTCCCCATCAAGAGATTGATACTTCATTCCGATATTATGTATCTCGACAACCTCATGCATATGCAATCCCCCCTTCTATGGCTTAATTCCTCTATGTTGTAAATTCTCTATGTTGATATAGTGTATTGAAGAGTGTCAGAATCGGTGAATCCATTGTATAAAACTAAAAAGAGGCCCTGCATTTACTCAACAGTAAACGCAGGGCCTCTCTCATTAACTTTTTTTACATTTTAGATATAATTCTTTCAATAGCTCTTTCTGTATTCTCCCGAGTACCAAAAGCTGTTAAACGGAAATATCCTTCACCATTTGCCCCAAATCCTGCTCCAGGTGTACCTACGACATTTGCTTCTCTTATCAGCTTATCGAAAAACTCCCAGGATTCCATATTATCCGGTGTTTTCATCCAAATATACGGTGCATTGATTCCCCCGAATACTTTATAACCTGCTTTTTGAAGACCGTCTCTGATAATCCGCGCATTTTCCATATAATAATCAATCGTTTCCTTAACCTGCTTCTGCCCTGCTTCAGTAAACACCGCAGCAGCAGCAGCCTGTACCGGGTAAGATACTCCATTAAACTTGGTTGTCTGCCGTCTTAACCATAATGTGTTCAGGCTATGTGCTTCCCCTTTGGTGTCATAAACCATGACCTCTTTCGGAACAATCGTATAACCGCAGCGTGTCCCTGTAAATCCAGCGGTTTTCGAGAAACTTCTGAATTCAACGGCAACCTCACGCGCACCTTCAATCTCAAAAATACTGTGGGGAACATTTTCTTCACGGATAAACGATTCGTAAGCCGCATCAAATAATATAATCGATTTATTTTCTCGGGCATAATCCACCCATTGTTTCAATTCCTCATGGGAAAGCGTCATTCCGGTTGGATTGTTCGGGAAACACAGATAGATCATATCCACACGACTCTGAGGAAGTGCCGGTTTCATTCCATTTTCTTCAGTACAAGGCAAATAAACGAGTTTTTCAAATTGTCCCTTTTCATTGGGAAAACCCGTACGTCCAGCCATTACGTTGGTATCAACGTACACCGGATAGACTGGATCACTGACCGCTATTGTATTATTTACTCCGAACAACTCTTGAAAATTCGCAGTATCACTCTTCGCTCCATCGCTGATAAATACTTCATCCGTTGATAAATTTACGCCTCGCGGAGTAAAATCATGATCAATAATTGCTTGACTTAAGAACTCATACCCTTGTTCCGGGCCATATCCTCTAAATGTTTCTGCATGTCCCATTTCTTCGACCGCTTTTTTCATGGCTTCAATAACCGCTGCGGGCAGAGGCCGAGTTACATCCCCAATTCCCAAACGGATAATATCCGCACTCGGGTTTTCTTGTTTAAACTTATTAACCCTCCGCGCAATCTCGGAGAATAAGTAACTCCCGGGCAGTTTTAGATAGTTTTCGTTTACAAAGGCCATTGTTTATGTAACCCCTTTCTTTCCAAAAGCAACCTATTTCTATGGAAATTATATTTTTTTGTTCATCATTTTGCAACTTCTAGAACCGATGTTTAGTGTATACATGTCAATCGGATAGGAGACCACCCATTATTTGAGTGGTCGACCTTCCACACCACCGTACGTACCGTTCGGTATACGGCGGTTCCTCAGTTTACGCGGTTACTTGTCGATAGTATTCAGAAAAGAATAGGAACCCAAATCCTTTAATCGTTTCATTATTAAGGGATTTGGATAGGATTGGGCTATTGGATATTCTCCAGTAGCCTTTTCTTGTATTTGCGTATTCCCATGCTTTCTGTTTATGGACTCCGAGCGATTTAAGCATCTTAAATCTCGTTCTTAATCGTTTCCATTGTTTCCAGTAAATCATGCGAATCCTTCTTCTCATCCATTCATCTGTATCAGATAGCAATTTCTTTATATCCGCTATCTTGAAGTAGTTTATCCACCCCATAATGTAGCGTCTTAGCTTTGTTGCTCTTGTCTCATTGCCCATTCCGTTGCTTCTGGAAGTAAGCTCTTTTACTTTTCTTCTCATTTTAACAACTGATTTTGGATGAATTCTAATTCTCGTTTTTCCTTTGTAGCGGTAAAATGAGAATCCAAGAAATTTTACCTTCCCTACGTAGTCGACCACTGTTTTCTCCCTGTTCACTTTTAGGAATAATTTATTCTCAATGAAAGGGAGTATGTTTCTGAGTGTGCGTTCTGCGCTTTTCCTGCTTCTGCAGAAGATTAGCAGGTCGTCCGCATAGCGGACGAACCGGTGCCCCCTTTTCTCAAGTTCCTTGTCCAGCTCAGTAAGCATGATGTTGCTAAGAATTGGACTTAAAGGGCCTCCTTGAGGTACGCCGATCTCGGTTTCTTCGAATTTATACCTAACGATTACTCCCGCTCTCAGGTATTTATGGATGAGGGATATGACACGTCCATCTCTTATGGTTCTGGATAGCACTTCGACTAGTTTACTTTGGTTTACCGTGTCAAAGTATTTCTCCAAATCCATGTCGACAACGTATTTATATCCTTCGTCTACGTTTTCTTGACATTTCCTGATTGCCTGATGAGCACTTCGTCCAGGCCGAAATCCATAGCTGTTGTCCGAAAACTGTCTTTCATATATCGCCGTAAGTACTTGGGATATGGCTTGTTGCACAACTCTATCTACTACTGTAGGAATCCCTAGATTCCTTTTCTTCTTCCCGTCTTCTTTGGGTATTTCTACCCTGCGGACAGGATTAGGACGGTATTTACCGTCCAGGATTGACTGCCTGAGTTGACTTCCGTTTTCTTTGAGATATTGCAGAAGTTCATCTACTTCCATCCCATCGATTCCGTGAGCCCCTTTATTGGATTTTACTCTCTTGTAGGCGCTGTTCATGTTGTCTCTATCCAAGATTTGCTCATGCAGTCCCTCCTTCGACAGGTCTGCGTTGGTGATGTTGTTTTCAGCTATCCTTTCAGAATTGTGCGCTTCCGCATATCCTTTGTGTTCCGCACTATTCTTTTGCGGTGAGCCTTCCTTTGGACTTTTGTCTGCCGGAAGTTGGCTACACTTAACTTCTGATTTGGTAACATTCATTTACTTTCACCTCCTGTGGTTCAGCCCTTCCCACTGGCCGTCGACTGCCAGTGGTAGTATGGCTTCTGCTGACTTCTCACGACAAATCTTGTTTCAACCGTACTTCATACGTTTTGTTTCCGTACGTCCGTGAGACCTCCCCGGGTAAGAACGCAGTCTTTCCTTCCATTTATCTGCCACATTTACACCGTAGGCTTCCGGATAGTTTTGGGCTTTAGTTTGCTTTGCAACCTCACCCAGCCTACATATGCCTAATGTGATTTCTGTTCGTCAGACCAGAAGTTTGCCTCCAGCTTCCTTCAAACTCCACCTCACGATGGACGCTCTTGCTCTTGGCTATGTGCTTGGCACTATCAACCCGCACTCGGGACTTTCACCCGTTAGACTGCGCCCATGCCGGGCGCACAAAAGAAAACGCCGAAATTTCTTCGGCGTTTCGGGCTCAATATAAAGTTAGAGGAGCAGAGGCAGTTCTTATTTGAAATAACGGTTGAGTAATCCTTGGAAAGCTTTACCGTGGCGAGCTTCATCTTTGCACATTTCATGAACCGTATCATGGATTGCATCCAGATTGAGTTTCTTAGCCAAAGTAGCAAGATCTTTTTTACCTTGGGTAGCGCCAAATTCAGCATCTACTCTTAATTGAAGGTTCTTTTTAGTATCCGGGAAGACAACTTCACCCAAAAGTTCAGCAAATTTAGAAGCATGTTCAGCTTCTTCAAAAGCAATACGTTTGTAAGCTTCAGCAACTTCCGGGAAACCTTCGCGATCCGCTTGACGGCTCATTGCCAGGTACATTCCAACTTCGGTGCATTCGCCATTGAAGTTAGCTTTTAAGCCTTCAATAACTTCAGGGTCAACGCCTTGAGCAACTCCAATTTTATGCTCATCAGCCCATACGCGAGCTCCTTCAGTTTGTTCTGTGAACTTATCTTTTGATGCATGACATACGGGGCATTCTTGAGGAGCCTCATTTCCTTCATAGATGTAACCACAGACTGCACAAACAAATTTTTTCATTTTTAATTACCTCTCCTTTTTAAATAAGATTATATGTTTGATTTGTTTTTTAACGTAAACCTTGTTTACATCACTTATTATATTATAATTATTCTAAATGTCAATAGATCTTTTTTAAATTTTTACATGAATTTTTATAAAAGAAATATCTAAGCTCACTTAGATAAAGTATAACTTTTCTAATATTAGTAATCAATGAGTCCTTGGTCACGATTTCTTTTACTTTTATTCATCGAATAGGTTTTCCTATAACCTTATAAAAAAATCGCTCTAGAATAATTCTAAAGCAACCATATATCATCTATTTCTTAATAAATAAGCATGCATTTCGATCGCGATCCTTCGTCCTTCCCCCATAGCCTTAACCACTGTTGCGGGGCCGTGAACGACATCCCCCGCCGCAAAAACGCCTTCCCGGGTTGTCATACCATGTTCATCACTCAGCAATAATCCGTCTTTATCTACTTTAAAACCTTCCGAGGTCGAGACAATCCGTGCAAACGGGCGCTGACCAATGGCAATATATACTTTATCTGCAGAAAGAACAAAACTTTCCTCTTCTTTGATTCTCAGGTGCCCGTCATCCATCACCTCTGTCGGTGCACATTTAACCCCGGTAACCTGATCCACACCGAGAATCTCCAGCGGTGCGATACAGGGGCGAATCATAACTCCTTCTGCTATAGCCTCATCCCGCTCCCTACCTCGAGCTGTCATTTGATCAGCGCCCCGGCGGGCAAGAACAGTAACCTCTGCTCCCAAACGGCTCGAGGTTCGAGCTGCATCCATCGCCACATTACCGGCTCCAATAACAACGACTTTTTCACCCTTTTTCGTAGGCAATTCATTATCTGGCAACTGTCCTAAATTATAAAGATTGATCGTCTGCAAAACGAAGATTGCTGACATAACCCCTGTTAAATCTTCACCCGGAATGTTCAGTTTGCGCGGAAGCCCTGCTCCTGTCCCTATAAATACCGCTTGATATCCTTCCTTAAAAAGATCGTCTAAAAGCAAATCGACCCCGATCAAGGTATTCAGTCTAAACTCCACACCTGAATTTTTAATTTTTTCGATCTCACGTCTGACCACTTCTTTAGGCAGGCGATACTCCGGTATCCCATAAAGAAGTACACCGCCCGGTTCAGATTCCCCTTCGAAAACAGTGACCGAATACCCCAACTGCGCCAGCTGAACTGCGGCCGCCAAGCCTGCAGGGCCAGAACCAATAACTGCAACAGATCCCATGGTTGAAACAACCTTTGCAAACTCAATATCTTTTCCTTGTTCAGCAATATATTGTTCAAGTTTCCCAATACGAATTGCTTTACCCTTGCGTCCTAAAACACAGCCTGCTTCGCATTGCATTTCTTGGGGGCAAACTCGCCCGCAAACCGCCGGCAAATAGCTGTGACGATATATGGCATCAAGACCCGTCGCATAATTTTCCTCGCGAAGAGCTTTAATAAATTGAGGAATAGCATTATAAACAGGACAGCCTTTACGACAGCCTGGCTTTTTGCATTGAAGACAGCGTGCAGCCTCAGCTAAAGCTTCTTCCTTTGTAAAGCCGGGTTCAAATTCTTGATACGTTTCCTCCATAAATATCCCCTTTTCTCTTATTGCTTTATCAGTTGCATCTTAACTTACTTCAATTAGGCTTATAGCTTTTATTTAATTTAGCCTTCAACCCTTCCACCGCTTGGCTTGATCATAGTCAATTCCAAATTGGTCTAAGATCTTCATCACGTGATGGTTAACGATATCTTCAATACCTTGGGGATGGCTGTAAAATGCCGGCATAGGGGGAACAATTCTTACTCCAATTCTAGACAACTTAAGCATGTTCTCTAAATGGATAGGACTAAGAGGCGACTCTCTGGGGCTCAAAACTAACTTTCTGCCCTCTTTGAGCATAACGCTTGCCGTTCTTGCAATGAGATTTTCATCATACCCCTGAGCAATAGAACTCAACGTTTTCATACTGCAAGGAATAATGATCATACCCTCTGTAATAAAGGAACCGCTCGATATCCTTGCTCCTAAATCTTGATTATCATAAATAACCGTTGCTAAGTTCTCGACATCCTCTAGGGAGTATTTCGTTTCGATGGTTAAATTTTCCTTTGCCCAATCACTCATAATAAGATGAGTATTCACTTCATCCGCGGCCTTTAAGGCCTTCAGCAAATTTATAGCATAAATCGTTCCAGTCGCACCGGTAACCCCAATTACAATTTCCATATTTCATCACCTGAAACCGTTATTTGAAAAGAATTATATCATGTTCCGCAAATTTATCCACCTTACGGCCCTTAATTTCGTTCTTATGGATTTGATTTAAGCCTTAAGCATCTATTTTCATCCTGACTGCTCATCAATCATGCCTGTATAGATCACTGCTTTATGAGCATCATAATATTAAATTACTTTTATTGAAAGAAATGGGCGAATCCATGTTAGAAAACGGCAAGATATCCACTCGACAATTTACTTTTCTCTTATTCTGCCTTGTAACAAGTTCTTTCTACTATAACATGCCTCAGCAAAAAATTGCTCATCTGCAGCAGGATGTCTGGCAAATCATTGTTATATCCTGGGCGTCTGATGCAGCTCTTGCTGTGGTTTTTCAAATTCTTGGTCGAAGATACCCGAACCTAACCATGATGCAGTACGCCGAAACCATTCTTGGTTCCTGGTTCGGTAAATTAGTGGGGCTGAGTTTTGTTTTGCTTTTTGCTTCGGGGGCTATTCTCTACCTAATGGATATTAGTTTTTTTCTTAGAATAACACTCATGCCCGAAACGCCCATCTTCGTCTTCAGCTTCGTCATTCTTCTTGTCAGTGCCTACACGGTTAATGCAGGGCTCGAAGTCATCGCTCGCTTAAGCGAAATCATCGGGCCTATTATGATTTTATCCTTGCTCGTCGTTTTCTCTCTCAATTTAAATGAAATAAAAGTTATAAACCTCCTTCCGATGTTTCAGCATAGTCCTCTTGTTGTTTTCAAAGAGAGTTTAAGAACAACAAGTGTATTTGGACTTTGTATCGTCATGGGCATATTTATGGCTTACCATAATACTCCCCAAGAAGCGCTTAAAGCTAAATTAATAGCAATAACGTCAGGAGCAATTCTAGCCATTCTGATCTTGCTTGAGCTCATAGCAGTCCTCGGCGTAAATATGAACAGTATAGAATTTTTTCCCGTCTTCCGTATGGCTAAATACATTGAAATGGGTGGTTTTCTTGAGCGCATTGAACCTTTAATGGTTATATTTTGGGTTGGAGGTACGTTTGTCGCTATAACGATCCTGTTCTATAGCACTGTTCTGGGATTTGCCCAGGTTTTTAAAGTGTCAAGGTATCAATCTTTAACCCCGTTCATCGGAGTGGGAGTTCTTCTTGTCTCATGGCTCAGTTTTCGCAACGTCACAGAACTTAACTTTGTTATTGAAAGAGTTTTGCCCTACGTAGCACTCTTCGTGGAAGTTGTATTGATGCTTTTGCTTTTTGCGGTAAGCTATCTTCGACATGGCAAGGGCAGAAATGTACTGCGAAGGGGGAAAAAATAATGATGAAAAAAATCATACCTCAACTTATTAAGCCGTTACAGCCTAAAAAAAAGAAAAGCGAAGACATTCCTTCGGCTAATCAAAACAAAACACAGGCCCAAACCCTTAGTCTCAATTTATCCGATAATCTAGCCCTGCTCAAAGATCGCTTTCTAGACAGTAGTGATATTATTTATCGACAATTCAATATTAGTTTTAAGTCCGAAAACAAGGCTTTCATTATCTATATTGAAGGTCTAGTCGATACAGCAGCAATTAAAACTGATATTTTAGAGCCTTTAATGTACGATTTTACTTCAAAACAACTTGAAGAATCTTATCAAGACAATTTACTTGCTGTTATTCGCGATTCTGCCTTGCCAACTAACCGTATTCAGGAGACTCAGTCTATTGAAGATCTGATTCAGAACATCCTTATGGGGCAGTCGGCCTTGCTTCTGGACGGTTTCAATTCTGCTCTCATAATCAATACCAAAGGCGGTGAATACCGACCGATTAAGGAGCCTGATACAGAATCTGTCGTTCGAGGACCGCGAGAAGGCTTTACCGAAAATATCGGCGTAAATACTGCTCTCCTGCGAAGGAAGATAAGAGACAGCAACCTTAAACTTGAAGGGTTAAGTCTAGGGACTCGTACGAAAACTCAGATTTACATTGCTTATTTAAACGGGATTGTCAATCCTAAGCTAGTTACTGAGGTTAAAATGCGACTTCAAAAAATCCATTTGGACAGCATTTTGGAAAGCGGTTATGTTGAACAGCTTATCGAGGATGCGCCAGGCTCGATATTTCCAACGATCGGAAATACGGAAAAGCCCGATGTTTTAGCCTCCAAAATTTTAGAAGGGCGAATCGGCATTTTTGTAGATGGTACTCCATTTGTCTTAGTCATCCCTCATCTGTTTATTGAATCTTTCCAAAGTGCCGAGGATTATTATTCAAGACCTTTTTACAGCACAACAATCCGCTTTATCCGTTTTGTCGCTTATATAATTACAACTTTACTGCCGGCAATCTATGTAGCCCTTGAAAGTTTTCAGCCTGAAATGATTCCTACGGATTTGCTGTTCAGTATGGCCGGGTCACGGGAAGGCATTCCCTTTCCTGCTTATGTCGAAGCTTTAATAATGGGCGTAATTTTTGAAATCATGCGCGAAGCAGGGATACGGATGCCGAGGCCTATCGGTCAGGCTGTCAGCATTGTCGGTGCTTTAGTCCTGGGTGAAGCGGCTGTTCGTGCCGGAATCGTCAGTGATCCAATGATTATTATCGTGGCTTTAACCGCAATCAGCAGTTTTGTCATTTCCTCGCTAGGTGATGCTATTCCTCTACTTCGATTATTTTTTATGGTTTGTTCTGCATCTTTAGGAGTATTCGGGGTATTGATGGGAATTCTGTTTGTTCTTATCCATTTATTAAAACTTCGCTCTTTTGGTGTTCCTTATCTTTCTCCATTAGCTCCAGGAAATCGTGAAAGCTTAAAAGATGTTTTAATCAAGGCCCCAATATGGGCCTTAAGAAAACGGCCCCGTATTTTGGGTACTGAGGATCCTATACGACAAAACTCTGGAAAACCTTCACCGGAAAAATAGAGGGGACTATAATTATGAATTGGAAAAGATGGGTATTGATCCTTATGATCCTATCGCTCCCGTTGCTTACGACAGGATGTTGGAATCGCCGCGAATTAGATAAGATCGGAATCGTAACAGAAGTCGGAATTGATCAAGGAGAAAATCAGCAAATTGTATACACAGTCCAAGTGATTATTCCTTCAGGCATTAAACGGGCGGAGGGCGGCAGTTCAGGACAGGGAAAATCCACTGTCACTTTTACAAGCAGCGGTCCTACGATTTTTGATGCCGTCCGCAATCTTACCGAGGAATCAGGACGCAGGCTTAATTATTCCCATACGATGGTGATTGCCGTAGGCGAAGATATGGCCAGAGACGGAGTTCTTCCCGTTCTGGATTTTTTTGTTCGTGATCATGAAATGCGATTTAGAACATGGATTGTAGTCACAAGCGGAAAGGCTGCCGACATTGTTGAAGTCACGCCTCCACTGGAAAATTTATCGGCTAAAAATTTAAGGCTTCTTCTTAAAGATTACGATATTGTCTCCAAGTCAGTTGCAGTTAACACTCTTGATTTTTTTAATGAAATAACAGATGAGTCACTTCAAGCAGTAGTTGGGAAGGTTGAAATAGCCAATCAAAAAGAGAAAAAGGGATTAGTACTGAAAGGAGCGGGAGTTTTTCATAAAGATAAGTTGGTCAGTTGGTTAGACCCGATGAAAACACGCGGTTATTTATGGGTCAGAGATAAGATCAAAAGCGGAATTATCACGATTCCTTGTCCTGGTCAAGAAGACAAGCTTATTTCTTTAGAGATTAAAAATGTGAAATCAAGCATCAAGCCTTACATTGACGAGGGTAAAATGAAATATCGAATTGATGTCACGGTGGAAAGTTCCGTAGGTGACCAAATGTGCGATATAGATTTTACTGATCCGGAAAAGATTAAATTATTAATGGAGGCACAGCAAAAAAAAGTTACTGAAGAAATAGAGCCCATTATTGAAGAAGCCCAAAAGAATCTAAAATTAGATATTCTTGGACTTGGTGAAGCAACAATGCATAGATTTCCCAAGGAGTGGAAAGAGATGAAAGAAAACTGGGAAGCTGAATTCCCAAATGCTGAAATTGAAATTCAAGTCAAGTCCAAGATTAACCATACTGGTCTAATTAGTCGAGTTAAAATGAATAAATAGGAATAAAGTTAGTTTATTTTCCTGCTTCCAAATTTCCCTCTAGCCCTATCTTCGCAGCCACCGTCTGCATCCCTTTAATCGTCTGCTCAATTACAGAGTCCAGATCAAGCTCTAGCATTTGAGCCCCGTTTGCGATAACCTCGCGGTTTACCCCTTCGGCAAAGCTCTTCTGTTTCCATTTCTTTTTGACGGATTTTACCGTTAGGTCAAATAGGCTTTTACTGGGCCTAAGCAAAGCAGTAGCCGCGATAAGACCTGTCAATTCATCAATGGTATAGAGAACTTTTTCTTGCCGGGTTATCGGTTCAACTTCATTAACAAGCTTGTAGCCATGACTTTCGATTGCCCGAATATAGGACTCGGGCCAATGTCTCGGCTCAAGAATGGCTCTCGTTTTATGACAATGCTCTTCTGGATACATTTCGAAATCGATATCATGCAGTAAGCCGATAATCCCCCATTCTTCAATATCTCCATTAAACAAGGAAGCAAAGTGGCGCATTACCGCTTCTACTGTGATTGCATGTCTGATTAAGCTCTCACTTTTTACATATTCATTAAGAAGTTGCCAGGCAACTGTTCGATCAAGTTCATTTTCAGGCATTTATTGGACCTTCTTTCTTTAACAATTCATCAATCACCTTAATCAATTTCACTCAAATTAAATGGGGTCTCCTGATAAACGTAGTAGTTAAGCCAGTTCGAAAAAAGCAAACTCGAATGACCTCTCCAGCGAACGATCGGTGTTTTTCCCGGATCATCATCAGGAAAATAATTGCGTGGGATATTGATTGGAAGACCGCCGGCAACATCGCGGTCGTACTCTGCCTTCAAAGTGAGCGGATCATACTCTGAATGTCCGGTTACGAAAATTTGGCGTCCTCCTTTTGTTCCTACTAAATACACACCCGATTCTTCAGACTCTGACAGTATCTCTAATTCTGCGACCTTTTCGATATCCTCCCTTTTAACTTCCGTATGCCTGGAATGCGGGACATAGAAAATATCGTCGAAACCTCTAAGCAGCCTGACATGCTTATTGTTGAGAGTATGCGGAAAAACGCCAAACATCTTAGCCTTTAGAGAGTACTTTGGTACACCGAAGTAATGGTATAAGCCGGCTTGAGCTCCCCAGCAAATATAGAGTGTCGAATAAACGTTATGTTTACTCCAGTCCATGATTTTAACGAGTTCAGGCCAGAAATCAACCTCTTCAAAATCCATCTTTTCGATAGGTGCGCCTGTGATGATCATTCCGTCAAATTTCTTATCCTTAATTGTGTCAAACGTTTCATAAAATTTAACTAAATACTCTTCCGTAGTATTTTTAAAATTATGAGTTTCTGGATAAAGCAGGGTAATGTCCACTTGTAAAGGGGAATTCCCCAAAAGTCTTAAGATTTGTGTTTCTGTTACAATTTTATTGGGCATGAGATTCAAAATGACGATGCTAAGCGGTCGAATATCTTGGTGAGCTGCCCGTCCTTCGTTCATAACGAAGATGTCTTCTTTATTTAATATTTCCGCTGCTGGCAAACCATCGAGTATATTAATTGGCAATAAACTATCCCCTTTCATATGGAAAGAATACTGAAAACGCTTAGGTCGTGTAGCTTCACGCACATCTGCTCACTTAGCGCTCCGGGGCTGGCACACTCGCTTTCGTGGGAGCTCCGCCAAACCCTTCTGTTTTCTGCATGTGAACCACCGGCTTCGCTTCCCCACGGAAGCATAGTGTTCCTGACCGCCCCTCTGCGAAATCGTTCGCGTCTGTGCGTGAAGCTACGCTTATTAGGTTTTTCAGTCATTCTTTTTTGAGAAAATCAGCACCACCCGTCCAACGGTTGGTTTGTTCTGAGGCTATAAGCCTCTGGTACCAACTCGCGCTTAAAGACGCTGGCTTTCACTTTCGTTCAAGCCGATGTCTCAATCCTTTTGCTAATTATAAATTGCAAAAGGCTAAAAACTAGGAATGCTTTTTCCCTTAAAGTCGCTCATAAAACAAACCTTGCTGAATACTGGCTACTTATGAATTGGAAAGACTTCCTTCTCCCTTTTGCATAGAATAAGTGTCTTTCTTTGTGGGCTATAAAACATTCTATTATTCGTTTATTGGAGTCCTTTGAACGAATCAACTTTAACGAAAAGTAGTTTAGTATAACTTTTTGGTCCCCACCCGCATAGCAGGTGGTTTTTTATTTCGCTTCGCTCAACAGGCTAAAGCCCATAAATAAAACCTCTTTCCGAAGAAAGAGGTTTGTTTTTTATTTACTCCTCTCTCATCTATCAATGTTTCCATCGCAGGAATTGGCACCGCTGTATTCTATAAATAAAATACCGGTTGCCGGGTTTCATCGGGCCAGTCCCTCCACCACTCTTGATAAGAAGTTTGAATTCTATTCAATTTTCCAATAGAACTATACTATAACATTAATTGATTTAAGTCAACTGTTCCCTAATGATCAAGTTAACTCATGGATAAACAAGCCGCTCCTGAGTTTTGGCTCAAACCATGTTGACTTCGGAGGCATCAATTTTCCTGCATCAGAAACGTCAAACAACTCATTGATTGATGTTGGATACATGGAAAATGCAAGCTTCATATCGCTGTTGGCTCTTTTCTCAAGTTCCTTAAGGCCTCGGATTCCGCCAACAAAGTCGATTCGTTTATCCGTACGGATGTCTTTGATATTAAGGACAGTCGTCAAGAGGTTATTTTGAAGCAAGGAAACATCCAGTCCCTCAACAGGATCTGTTGAGCGAATTTCCTCTTTAGCTGTTAGTTTATACCAAACGCCCTCAAGATACATGCCGAAGGTTGCTTTTTGAGCGGGCTTATAAGGTTCGGCTCCAATTTCTTCGATAGCAAAGGATTGGGCTACTTCATTTAAAAATTCTTCTTTGGTGTATCCGTTTAAATCTTTAACCACCCGGTTATAATCTAAGATCATGAGTTGGTCATGCGGAAAAAGTACGGATAGGAAGAAATTAAACTCTTCTTCTCCCGTGTATCCTGGATTAGCTGCTCTTCTTTTGAGTCCAACCTTGACCGCTGATGCTGCCCGATGGTGACCATCAGCAATATAGATGCTTTCGATATTTTTAAAGCCTGCGGCGATGGTTTCGATATCCTGCGCCCCATCGACTTTCCATACCACATGTTTAATTCCGTCCGGAGCCGTAAAATCATATAAAGGTTTTTCCTTTTTGACTCTATTAATGACGTTGTTGATTGTTTCTTGGGAACGATAAGCTAAAAAGATCGGACCTGTTTGTGCATTACACGCATCGACATGAGTGATGCGATCCACTTCTTTATCTTCCCGCGTTTTCTCATGCTTTTTAATGACATTATTTAAATAATCGTCGATTGCTGCGCATCCGACTAAACCCGTCTGTGAACGGCCATTCATCGTCAGTTCATACACGTAATAACAGTTCTTTCCCTCTTTAATGAAGATCCCGTCTTGAATCATTTGCCGAAGGATTTCACGGGCTTTTTGATAAACTTGATCATCATAAGGACTAACATCCTCAGGCAATTGTGTTTCAGCTCGATCAATCCGTAAGAAGGATAAGGGTTCTTTTAATACTTCTGCCAAAGCTTCTTCACGATTATAAACATCATAAGGAAGGGCTGCCACTCTGCCGGCAACATCCTCTCTGGGTCTAAGCGCATTAAATGGTCTAATCACAGCCAAAGTTTTTCCTCCATTCTCTTCTGATACGTAAAATAAAGGGGAACCATAAAAATGGGTCCCCCTTAAGAACTGCTTACTTAATCACTCTAACTTTGATAACGCCTTCAATTTCACCGATTTTCTTAGTAATTTCCTCTGTTGAAGGAGTTTCAATATCGAGCAAGGAATAGGCCCATTGTCCTTTACTCTTATTGGTCATATCAGAAATATTAATATTTTCCTTTGCAAATGTTGAAGTAAACTGGCTGAGCATATTGGGGATATTTTTATGAATGATGGCTATGCGTCCGGTCTGTTCGCATACCCCCATATCGCAGTTAGGATAGTTTACGGAATTCTTGATATTTCCGTTTTCAAGGTAATCCATCAATTCATTGACTGCCATAATAGCACAGTTGTCTTCTGCTTCACCTGTGGAAGCTCCTAAGTGAGGAATAGCGATAACGCCTTCAACACCGACAACCTTTGGATTGGGGAAATCCGTGATATACTTGCTGACTTTCCCGGCTTTTAAAGCTTCAATCATATCGTCGTCGTTAACCAAGGTATCCCTTGAGAAGTTGAGGATTTTTACTCCTTCCTTCATCATGGCAAAGGCTTCTTTATTAAACATTCCTTTGGTCGAATCGGTCTGAGGAACATGAACCGTAATATAGTCACATTCTCTAAAGATCTCTTCTACCGATCTTACCGGTTTTACATATTTCGAAAGTTTCCAAGCCGCATTGACTGAAATATACGGATCGTATCCATAAACCTCCATTTGAAGTTTATTGGCGGCATTTGCGACTAAAACACCGACTGCACCTAAGCCAATAACCCCAAGCTTTTTACCCATAATTTCATTGCCGGCAAATTTGGACTTTTTCTTTTCAACAAGTTTCGCAATATCCGGATCGTCTTTTACTGAAGTGACCCAGTTAATTCCGTCTGTTATATCCCGTGAAGCCAGAAGCAAAGCAGCAATTACGATTTCTTTAACACTATTGGCATTTGCCCCTGGTGCGTTAAAAACAACGATTCCTTTTTCAGCGCATTTATCCAGAGGAATATTGTTAACCCCGGCGCCTGCTCTGGCAATCGCCTCCAGACCAGGGTGCAGCTCTAAATCATGCATGGCGGCGCTTCTGACAAGTACTGCATCGGCATCAGAAAATTGATCGACGACTTTATAATTGTTTGTTAATAAATCGAGTCCAATATTGGCGATAGGATTTAAGCAATTGACTTTAAACATTTCCAAGCACTCCTTCATCTCTTACGCGTTTTCAGCTTCAAATTTTTTCATGAATTCAACAAGAGCTTTAACCCCTTCAATCGGCATCGCATTATAAATACTTGCTCTCATTCCGCCCACTGTTCTGTGACCCTTTAGGTTTTCAAATCCGACAGCCTTAGCTTCTTTAACAAATTTAGCATCCAACTCTTCATTGCCGGTAACAAAAGGAACATTCATCAAGGAACGGTCTTTTTTAACAACGGTTCCTTTGAAAAGTTTGCTGGAATCCAGGAAATCGTACAAAATAGCTGCTTTTTCTTCATTTCTCTTTTTCATGGCTTCTAAGCCGCCCAGCTTTTTAACCCATTTGAACACTTTGCCGCAAATATAGATTCCGTAAGCTGGAGGAGTGTTATAAAGCGAACCGTTGTCAGCATGGGTTTTATATTTCAGCATCGTTGGCGTTCCGGGAAGAACTTCCTCCGTAATCAAATCTTCGCGGATGATTACGATTACAACACCCGCCGGTCCAACATTTTTCTGAGCCCCGGCAAAAATAAGGCCGTATTTCGTCACATCTACGGGTTCAGACAGGAAGTCGGAAGACATATCGGCAACTAAGATTTTATCCCCGGTATCCGGCAATTCATGAAATTTCGTACCATAAATGGTATTGTTATGGCAGATGTAAACATAGTCAGCATCCTCAGAAATCTTTAAATTCTTAAGATCGGGGATATAGGTAAATGTCTTATCCTCAGAAGAAGCAATAACATTGATTTTCCCATAGATTTTACCTTCGGAGATTGCCTTTTTCGCCCATTGACCTGTTTTAATATGATCAGCCACTCGATTCTTCATCAAATTCATAGGAACCATAGCAAATTGTTGGGAAGCTCCTCCTTGAAGGAAGAGAACTTTATAGTTATCCGGTATATTCATTAATTCTCTGAGGTCTTTTTCTGCATCGCCGATAATTTGTTCAAACGCTTTTGAGCGATGGCTCATCTCCATAACGGACATTCCTGTTCCGTTATAATCCAACATCTCTTCTGCTGCCTCTCTTAAAACCTCTTCCGGTAATACTGCCGGGCCTGCTGAAAAATTAAATACTCTTGCCATTTTAAAAATCTCCTCTCTTTTTCCCTTTAGTAAAAATTATTTATTAATCCATTTAATAGCGTTTTATAAAAAATAATCCTCCTTTTTGAATTTCTTATTTAAATGTATTAAACTGGATGTCCCTATTTAAACAAAATCCGCCCCAATGTTTGGGGCGGAAAATTTCCACGGTGCCACCCAAGTTCTAACCCATATTAAATGGCATGACAAAAGGTGCTTAAAAATACACAAAACCTCTCATCCCTATCAGGGACGAGAGGTTATTCCCGCGTTGCCACCCATGTTGCCAAATCGGCCAACTTATGTCCGCGCTATCGGGCGGAACCCGTCACAATTCATCATTGGCCACTCCGGGATGGAATTCTTTAGCTTGTTTGACTGACTTGCACCTTCCGCCAGCTCTCTAAACAACATAAGCCTTGAACTTCCCTTCATCATGTTGAGGTTTGTTATTTGTTATTGGTGTAGATTTTATCTTTTTTATCTCCATCTGTCAATAGGTTATTTAAAAAATACAGAAATACAGTATTACATCAATGGAGCAAAAGCCCTTAAAATAATACGACCCAACCTTTTGTATAATTTAACATTTCGGCATGTATCCAGGGTAATATATTGGCATTGTTCCAAGGTTTTCAGGAAGTCCTCTTTCACCTGCAATACGCTTCGCGTCTGATACATCCAGACGCCGCATTCAAAATGCAGATACAGACTCCTGTAATCCAAATTGATGGTTCCAACTACACCCAGCTCATCATCTACCGCAAAAGATTTAGCATGATTGAAGCCGGGTGTATATTCATATATTTTTACACCGCTCTCCACAAGCACCTGATAATTTGCCCGTGTCACAGAATGAACAAACCACTTATCGGGAATATGCGGAGTTATGATTCGTACATCAACACTTCGCTTAGCCGCAGAGCATAGTGCTATAATCATCTCATAGTCAAGAATAAGATATGGCGTATTGATATAGATATAATGCTCTGCATTACTGATCAAATTGAGATAAACAGTTTCGCCAACGGATTCCTCATCTAACGGGCTGTCCGTAAACGGCTGCACATAACCGTCAGAAGCAAATGTCTTAACCTTATGTTTCAGCGGGCGAAATTGCTCATACCCCTCCACTGTTTTCCTCTGATAATTCCAGAGGGATAAAAACATCACTGTAAAACTCCAAACCGCTTCGCCCTGAATAAGAATTGCCGAATCCTTCCAATGCCCATACTTCTCATAGGCATTGATATATTCATCAGCTAGATTAATGCCCCCCGTAAATGCTGTAAACCCATCAATAATAGCAATTTTACGATGATCACGATTGTTTACATGAAAGGACAAAACAGGTACAACACGATTAAAAACAGAGCATTTTACCCCCAGCTTTTCCAACTGTTTGTCATAGCCATAGGGAAGAGTTAGAAGACAGCCTACATCATCATAAAGAACTCGAACATCGACTCCTTGTCTCACCTTTTCGAGAAGAACTTCGAGGATCGTATCCCACATGATTCCTTTTTCAATGATGAAATACTCGAGGAAAATATAACGCTCAGCCTTTTTTAATTCCTCAAGCAAACGCTCAAACATACGCTCACCTGGGGATAGATACTCTGAAACAGTGTTCTTATAAACCGGACAATAAGAATATCGCTCAATATAACGAGATTGATTGGCAATGCTTCGATTTTGAAGCTCAATTTCTTTAAGGATCGCTTCATTTTGCCCCAGTGATTGAGTCATCCTTTCCTGAATTTCAGCCATTTTTCGTTTTATGCGCTTACTTGATTTATTTCCCCCAAAAAGCATATAAATAAGTCCGCCAAAAATGGGAAAAAGAAGAATCGGAATAATCCAGGCAATTTTATAAGCGGGATTGCTCTTACCCGTTAATATTCTTAATAACGCAATTACACTGAGCAAGGTACAGGTCGCATAAAAATAGACAAAATAACTTGTAAACTGCCAAATAACAATCACTAAAACAAGGGCCTGAATTACGATTGGAGCACCTATTAAAAATAATCTGCTCGAGAAAAATCTGAAAATCTTTTTCATTTCTGCACTCCTCAATTTTTTCCGAGAAAATTACGACACTCTTAATTTCACCTTCATTGACAAAAAAAATTTTAACATATAACATATATAGAGTAAATATATTATTATTCATACATAAATGGAGGTCCCCTATGAAAAGCATCGTATTCGAAAATGAGGTTTGGGACTTTTTACGAATGATTACGGAGTGTATGGAAAATTCCTTTCGTCCGATTGCTGCAAAACATGGCTTAACGTTATTGCAAACGCAAATTTTAATTGAACTTAAACATTGTGGGCATCATACTGTAGGAAGCTTAGGCGGTATTATCGGCCTTTCCGGGGGGAATGCTTCTTCGATGTGCAAAAAGCTGGAGAAAGCCGGTTTTATTCAGCGCATTCGCAATCCGGAGGATGAACGGTATGTTCAACTTGCTTTAACCCCAATCGGGGAAAATACTATTCATCAAATCGGCGAAGATCTTGAAGAAAGATATGGTGCTTTTTTGGGAAGCAAGTGTGAAGACGAATTTCAGATAATATTTGAATGTATGAAAAAATTAGGCTCCTTCATTCGTGAAATGAGTGAGGAAGCTTAAAAAAACTAATGGAGTGAAAAGATAATGGAAAAGCCCAATAAAAAAAATAAACCGAAGAAGCCCTTGATTTATTTTTATGGAATAGGCTTAATTCTCCTAATGCTGCTCAATGCCTTTGTTTTTCCCCTTTTAATGAAACAACCGGTTACTGAAGTAGACTACGGCACTTTTTTAACGCAAGTTGAAAGCGGAGCTGTCAGCGAAGTTGATATTCAGAGTTCTCAGATCAATTTTAAGGCTAAAGATACGTCCGGTAAATACGTCGATTATGTTACAGGCTTAGTGAATGACCCTGAGCTCGTCAATCGGCTTCATAATAAAGGTGTAAAATTCTCACAAACTATACCTAAACAGAATTCCCCATTGATGAATTTTCTATTAACGTGGATTTTGCCTTTAGCTTTCTTTTTGGCAATGGGTCAGCTCTTAACCAGCCAGATGTCCAAACGTATGGGTGGAATAAATGCGATGTCTTTCGGTAAAAGCAAGGCTAAAATCTATGTTCAGGCCCAAACCGGCAAGACCTTCAAGGATGTCGCCGGTCAAGACGAGGCTAAAGAAGCTCTAATGGAAATCGTCGATTTTCTCCATAACCCTGCCAAATATGCAGATATTGGAGCTAATCTGCCCAAGGGGGCTCTGCTTGTTGGGCCGCCGGGAACAGGTAAAACACTGCTGGCTCAATCTGTCGCCGGCGAAGCCAAAGTTCCCTTCTTCTCGATCTCCGGCTCTGAATTTGTTGAGATGTTCGTCGGCATGGGCGCAGCTAAAGTGCGTGATTTATTTCAACAAGCGAATGAAAAGGCTCCCTGCATTGTCTTCATTGATGAAATTGATACCATTGGCAAAAAACGAGGCAACGGTAATTTCGGCGGCAATGATGAGCGTGAGCAAACCCTCAATCAACTGCTGACAGAAATGGATGGATTTGACGGTAAAAAAGGTGTTGTCATCCTTGCCGCAACGAATCGTCCGGAATCCCTTGATAAAGCCTTGCTCCGACCGGGTCGATTTGACCGCCGAATTCCTGTTGAGCTTCCTGATCTTGCAGGACGGATGTCAATTTTAAAGGTTCACGCGCATAACGTAAAAATGGAGAATAATATTGACTTCAACGCGATTGCCCGGGCAACTTCAGGCGCATCCGGTGCTGACCTGGCTAATATCATCAACGAAGGAGCACTGCGTGCGGTCAAAAACGACAGAACG
Organism: Desulfitobacterium nosdiversum; assembly: GCF_049860565.1. Classification (GTDB taxonomy): domain Bacteria; phylum Bacillota; class Desulfitobacteriia; order Desulfitobacteriales; family Desulfitobacteriaceae; genus Desulfitobacterium_A; species Desulfitobacterium_A nosdiversum. The sequence goes on along the minus strand of NZ_CP172056.1, from coordinate 1,057,258 downwards.
CGGGTTAATCAAAATGATTTAGAAGAATCCGTTGAAGTCGTAATCGCTGGATATCAACGGAAAGGAGCTGTAATTTCGCAAAAAGAAAAAGAGATTATTGCTTACCACGAAATTGGGCATGCCCTCGTTGCAGCGAAGCAAACCGATTCAGCACCCGTTCATAAGATTACCATCATTCCCAGAACCTCAGGCGCACTCGGTTACACCATGCAGGTCGATGAAGGCGAGCATGTACTCATGAGCAAAGAAGAAGCGTTTAACAAAATTGCGACCTTCACTGGGGGCAGATCTGCAGAAGAATTGATTTTTAACACCTTTACCTCCGGAGCTTCCAATGATATTGAGCAAGCCACAAAAATCGCACGGTCGATGGTTACCCGCATGGGCATGAGCAGAAACTTTGACATGATGGGCTTAGAAACCTTGAACAATCCGTATCTTGGAACCGATACTTCCTTAGCCTGTTCTGCAGACACTGCAGCTAAAATTGATGAAGAAGTTCTGGCGATCATCAAACGAGCCCATGAAAAAGCTATCGGTATTTTGAAAGAAAACACTGATAAGCTCCACGAACTTGCTCGTTATCTCTTAGAAAAGGAGACCATTACCGGAGATGAGTTCATGGCTATTCTTTCGCGGTAAAATGCCTTAGGGTCGTGTAGCTGCGCGCACACAGCTTCACTAAGCGCTTCGGGGCTGGTACACTTGCTTTTGAGGGAGCTATCTTCAGCGGGATAAGCATTCTTTGGAGATAGCCGCTTCGAGCGAAAATGTCCACTGGACACTTTCGTGCCAAACCTCAGGGTAATACCTGATGTTCGTTGCTCCTGTGCATTCCGAACAGTCGCTAAACTGTTCGCCCGAAGAAGGTTGCATCCATGACATCAGGCCCATAAGCCGTGGCAAGGCTTATGCACTTGTTTCCCGATAGTCTCCAGTGGAGAGTATTGCACTTGTTTGGCCAAGTCCAGTGGCGCCGATCCCCTCACGAAAGCATCGAGCACTTTATCGCGAAACCCTTTCAAACAAGTGCAATAGCCTTCACGGCTATCGAGGCTTTCGCCGCGAAATCGTTAACTTCTATGCGTGAGGCTACGCTTACAGGTCTTTTTTCTCGGCTTTGTTTTATGGGAGGTATATATACTTTGAAAGTCGTCATTATTACAACCCCGTTGGGAAACGGACATAACGCGGTTGCCCAAGCCATTTCAAGCTGCTTAGATAAACAGCACATTGATAATGTCGTTCTCGATCTCTACGAAAATATTCAGCCCCTGCTTAAGGATATTATCTCAAAGGGGTTTTACCTTTCCATGAAATCCATAAGCTTAGTCAAGGATTTCGCCTCAGATCTTTATGACCTGAATCAAAAAAGAGATGTCACCTCTGAATACTCTATCAGTCATGTTAAAAACCAAGTCCTTGCCTCGAAGCTTTATAAAGTCATTAGAGAGTATAACCCTGATGTCATTATTTGTACGCAGGTATATGCAGCGCAGGTCGTTGATGTCTTGAAGGAAAAAGAAAAAATAACCGCGACCGCCATTGGAATTATTACAGATTTTACTGTACAAACCTATTGGGAAGATGTAGAGCATTTTGAATATATCGTTGTTGGAAGCAAATTATTAAACCCTCAGTTAAGAAAACGCGGTATTACTTCGGACCGTGTTTTACCCTTCGGAATACCCATTGCTGAAAAGTTCTCCGTAAAGAAAACAAAGACTGAGGCCTGCTCGCTGCTTGAAGTCGATGCCGGCCCCATCAATGTACTGATCATGGGTGGGGGCATGGGGTTTGGCAACATTGACAAGTACATTGATGAACTCGATAAAAGTCCATTCGATTTACAGCTTTTTGTTATCTGCGGCAATAATAAAAGTCTCTATAAAAAGATAAAGGAAAAATCAACTCAAAAGAAAATTAAAGTATACGGATACGTCGATAATGTGGATATCTTAATGGATGCTTGCGATTGTATTCTTTCAAAGCCCGGGGGAATTACGACCTCCGAAGCCCTGGCCAAAGGTCTTCCCATGATCATAATTGATCAGTTGCCTGGTGTAGAAAACCGCAACGTTGAATTTCTCCTGAACAACGGCGCTTCCTTTTATGTCTCCAAAACATTTTCAATTGATGATGCCCTCCATCTCCTGCTGGAATCTCCCGAACGGCGAAAAAATATTCAAGAAGCCATGAAAAGCTTAGCCCGCCCCAACTCGACTCAAACTTTATGCAGCTTTTTAATTAACACAATCAAAGCACAGGAAAAAAAAAGCAAACAAATACACTAATCATCCATTCTTAATTCATCGAATACAAGGGAGCTTATTAAATGAATTGGCTAAAAAAAATTATGATCGGTCGCTACGGAATAGATCAATTGTCTATAGCCTTGCTGATTGTCTATCTTCCTTTTTCTCTAGCTGCTGAAGTTATTAGGGTCAATTGGCTCAATCTCATAGCACTCGCCCCGCTCGCTATCTGCTATTTCAGGATTTTTTCACGCAATATAGTTAAACGACGTGAAGAAAACCGAAAGTTCTTAGTCTGGTGGTATCCCTTTAAGAGTTGGTTTAACCGCAATTTTAGCAGAATTAAGGACATCAAAGATCACCGTTATTTCCAATGCCCAAGCTGTAAACAGAAAGTCCGAGTTCCCAAAGGTAAAGGAAACATTCGTATTACCTGCCCAAAATGCAGAACTCAGTTTGTCAAAAGAACATAACAAGAACGGCAATTGGCGTATTTTGCTTTACACCTATTGCCGTTTTTGTTACCTTACTTTAAGAACCTTATGCAGTTGTATCCCTAACCGTAAGCAACGTTCAGGATAGTGCTGAATCAAATCATATGCTTTTTGGGCTGATTCCGGACGTCCACTTTCGACCTGAAGGAAAACCCTTCCTTCAGGCACTGCCCGCTGATTTATATACTCAACTTTGAACTTATCATCAACAACATATTTAAGCTCATCCGCCCGACAGGCTAAAGCATATTCATTACCAGGCTTAGGCGATGCTGTAATCCAATCTATACCCCATTCATCAGGGACTGGATTTGTCCCATTCGTTTCTACGGCAACATATTTCCCCCTCTTATGCAGCTCTTGAACTAAAGATCCAAGATCGTATAAAGTGGGTTCTCCTCCGGTAATTACAATATGCTGATGAGGCATTTTAATTTCGTTAATGATTTCTTTGGTATTCATCCACCGCGCTTTTGCTAAGTCAAAGGAATATGCTGTGTCACACCACGGGCAACGAAGATTGCATCCTGCAACACGGATAAAAGTTGCTCCCTTACCGCTATGGAAACCTTCTCCCTGTATACTTGTAAAACTCTCGGTGATAGGGTAACGGATAGGTTCCTTATTCATAAGCGACTTCCGCACAGGAGTCTGGTGTCTCCCATAGCTTTATTCTTTCAACTTTGACACCAAGAGGCTGCAAGTTTTGATCTAAAACATCAAATATGTAAGCCGCCATATTCTCAGCCGTTGTTCTAAAAGAAAATACTTCATTTAAAAGCTTATGATCGACCTTATCTATAACCTCTGATTTAACAATGGATTTAAGATCAGAGAAATCAATGACCATTCCCTCATCAGAACCGTCAGTCATCAATTGACCCTTGTCACGCATTACAGTGACCTCTAATTTATAGGTATGACCATGCATGTTGGAACATTTTCCCTTGTGATTGGGCAAAAAGTGAGCCGCATCAAAGGTGAAACTCTTCGTTACTTTTATTACTTTACCCATTATTCTCGAAGCCTCTTTCTTATCTAATACAAACGGATTGCTTGATATAACTTAGTGTACTTCAACCAGCTCAACAACACAAGAATGAACAACACGACATCTCTCTTAGTGTTTCCCTAAAGGAGTAAAGCTAATCTAAAAAAGAGAGCCCGTTTTTTATTGACTGGTTCCGTTAATAAGTTCAAAACAGAGAATCGCATCTAAAGTCACATCAATTTCACAAAGGTGATCACGGAAGGCTAACGTCTTCCTACTTATCTGGAGGGAAAGAGGACTGTCAAAAGACAGTCCTCTTACTATTATTGGCTAACGAACGTTATAGCGCGTATCGGGATACGCACAACAGGTCGAATTCCATCAATTGGAGTTCCAATATTGGAGAATAACAGGGCATTGGTTAAAAGGGCAACTCCATCTTGAATTCCGCCAAAGTTTCCAACCCAAAAACTAGAATTTTCTCCTACAGCAAGTCTGGTACCGATGGGAAAGCTGTCAAAAAGCCCGACAATTGGCGATACAGGTGTAAATGGTACAAATGGTGTAAAAGGTGTTCCGAATAGTGACATAATATAACCCACCTCTCTTATTTTGATTAGACCTCTTGGATAGGCCTTAAAAGATGAGACGAGAAGGGTTATTCTGTTTCTTTGATATAGATTATGAAGGCTTGACCAAAAAAGTTACTCTTTTGCTTAAACTTAGTAAGCTGAGATTCTTTGCGATTCCATATTATAGCATCAATTTAAGTTAGCTGTGTTAAATTTAAATCTTTGGGAAATAAGAAAAGACGGCGTGCGATTTCACATCTAGCCGTCTTTTTCGGTACGAAATATGGTGCTATTTAGACGCTTTATTTATAACTCATGGGATACAAATTTGTTCATCAAACGCATTGAACACATTTCTCCGCACATTGTACAACTGTCGTCTAAGGCCGGCGCTGATTCTTGACGATAACGCTCCGCTTTTTCCCGATCCATCGCTAGTTCGAACATTTTATTCCAATCTAAAGCCTGCCTAGCCGTACTCATGGCCCGATCCCACTCCGCAGCGCCAGGGATGCCTTTCGCCAAATCTGCAGCATGAGCGGCGATTTTTGCAGCGATAATTCCTTCACGCATATCGTCTAAGGTTGGAAGGCGCAAATGTTCAGCCGGCGTAACATAGCAGAGAAAATCCGCCCCCGCAGCACCTGATATGGCACCTCCAATGGCACTCGTAATATGGTCATAACCTGGTGCCACATCCGTGACTAAGGGGCCTAAAACATAGAATGGGGCTCCATGGCAAAGCTTTTTTTCCAATAAAACATTCGCTTGAATTTCATTTAAAGTCATATGTCCCGGTCCTTCAATCATAACCTGAACATTCCTATCCCAAGCTCTTTGAGTCAACTCTCCGAGAACGATCAATTCTTCGATCTGAGAAGCATCCGTCGCATCGGCAATGCTTCCCGGCCGGCAGGCATCTCCTAAACTTAAGGTAACATCGTGTTCCGCACAAATATTAAGGACTTCATCGAAATACTCATAAAAGGGGTTTTCAGCGTGGTTCAGTTCCATCCAGGCATAGAGCAAGGAGCCCCCGCGCGATACAATATTCGTTAACCGGGAGTTCCGTTTAAAATGTTCCACGGTCCGGCGATTAAGGCCTGCATGAATCGTCATGAAATCCACACCATCACGCGCATGCTTTTCAACCACGGCCAGGAATTCTTTAGCCGTAATAGCTTCCAGCTTTTTGCCTAAATAGCCGATAGCATCATACATGGGTACGGTGCCAATCATGGCTGGGGACATTTCAATAAGCTTTTCTCGAAATAAAGCTGTCTTGCCGTAGTTGCTTAAATCCATGATGGCTTCAGCTTTCATTTCCAGGGCTTTACGAACCTTATCCAATTCCGAATCAATATTGGCACAGTCTTTGGAAATTCCCAGATTAACGTTAATCTTGGTCTTAAGTCCTTGCCCCACTCCCTCAGGATCTATACTGTGATGATGAACATTCTTAGGAATAACGACAGTTCCCCGAGCTACTCTGGCTCGAATTTCCTCCGCGGGCAGATTTTCCTTGCGAGCTACTGCCTGCATCGCTTCCGTGATCTCACCGCGTTTTGCAGCCTCCATTTGTGTCGCCATGTCTAAATATCCCCTTTCTCATTTTTTAACGTCTGCTAACTTGCCCAAATAAAAAAGCTTGCCGTGCAGGCAAGCTTTTTTAGCGTACTGAGTTTTTATTAAGAAACATCAGAAACTTGGCTTCCCTACGCTGGTTCTAACCAGATCAGGTTCGAAGGGATAAGAGTTACCTCTTTCTCAGCCCTACAGGGCACCCCTAGCACACGTTTATTAAGTTTATACTGTCAGTATATTACCTATAATATCCTACGTAAAGGGCTTAACTAAAATTTATAGCCCTATATTCTTAAAAAGAATTTATTCCACAAAATCTTACAAATTGTTTTAAATCTGACGAGAATCCTTAGCCAAGCAAATCAATGAGGTATTCGTCCAACGCCGATAACGGCAATTGTAACAAGATACCAGCTCATCAGCAACAAGTTCATCTTCAACATCTTCTTTGAACTGTGAACATTTTTCTGCTGCCTGTACTGCTCCTTTCCAGTCCTCCTTGCCGCCCTTGAACTCCTTTTCCCCTCTTGAATTAAACAACCACATTTCAATTACCTCCTAATAATTCTTCAGCAGTTGTTTTGAACACGTTTGCCAGTGAATACCCTCAGCTTGTGACACTTCAATCGGAGTAACAAGCAGGACACACCTTCCCTCCAGCAGAACAGCTTTGACCGTATCGCCCAGCCAAACAAGTTCATCTTCCGCTAAGACCGTTCCATCTATGCTCTTAACGATCTCAATCCGCGATTGGGCTAGAATATCACGAACTGAGGCAATACCCTTTTCACTTTTAATTTTAAACTTACCTTTAAAACGTCCGTCGTTGCCATAGAGTCTAAGTGCAATTCCTGCGAGAGCCCCAATAACCCCTTGACCCGTTCCTCCATGTTCTGAAAGGTGAATATGCAAGTCTTGGGCTAAATTATACGCTTCCTCTTTTGTTATAATTTCTTTCTTTGCTTTAAGGCCAAAAGCAATAAGTTTATCTTTTCCTTTAAGCTGTTCTGGGAGAAGAACACAAAGACCGGGATCAGATCCTTCGGCACTTTTCCTTGTTAAAAAATCTGCAGCATGCTGAAGAAAAGGATTTAAATATTCATCATTGAGGTCAGTAGCAAAACACATTGAACTATTATGGGAGGTATATGGAATATCTGGGTGAACATAAAGCTGGTGTCTCGTGACTGCCCCGCTCTTCCCCCATCCCTTTTCCTCAATATCCTGAGCTAGGATTGAAGCAAGCTCACCCGTTCCAAGGCTATCGAGATTATCCGTATCGTCAATACAAACTAAGATTCTCATACACTTACTCCTCTCATGTTTGGCCTTAATCCTTAAATTGACTTCCTGCTTAGCCCTTAGGTATCCTCATCCCTTTGCCGCTCAATACCTGAGCAGCCATGTCGTCTGTCAGCGAAGTATTAAAAAACTCCTTATAAAAGTCTTTTGCTTCTTTTGTCACATCTATATCAGAAAAACGATCAGGATATAAAGTCTTCGCCGTCCAGAGAATGGCCAGAGGTGTTTCTAAAGAGCCCGGATGGCCCCATCGGGAAATTCCATTCGGCATTTGATACACCTTTTTGTTCTTAACCGCATCGATACTCGACCATTGTGAATTCCCGAGAATGTAATCTGTAACTCCAGCTTCATTGACAAGAATAACCTGAGGATTCCATAGCAGAATCTGTTCAAGGCTGGCAAAATACTTATTGCCTTCGACCACTTTCAGTTTTTCATTGAGCGATACATTGTAAGCTCCTGCTTGCAAAAGCCAATCCGCAGGCAGACTATCTTTCGTATCCGTTCGGGCAGCTTCGTTGACGGAATGATAAACTTTAACCCGGTCTTCTATCGGAATATCCTTTACCTTAGCTTGAACCCGATCGATTGCCGCTTGATAATAGTCATTGTACTTTTTGGCTTTATCCTCAGCGCCTAAGACCTTGCCGATCATCTCAATGGTATATTGTTGTTCCTTAATATTTTTATAATCGACAACTAGATAAGGGAGCTTCGATTTATTAAGCTTTTCAATCTCCCCTTCATTGGCTGCCGTGTCGCCGCTAATAAACACGAGATCCGGCTTAGCTTTTAAAAGTTCCTCAATATTTATAATTCCGCCATTGGTAGGAACAGCTGCATTCTTAATCTCTGGGGCAATATCGGTTAAAAGCACATCCCGCTTCAACCCATCAACGACAGCAACAATATTCTCACTTTTGCCTAACATGGTTGCCACATGTCCTGAGAAGGCATATAAACAAGCAACCCTTTCGACTTTGGCCGGTACATTAACCTTTCGGCCTATTGAATCCGTAACTTGAATTGTTTCACCCGCAATTTTTCCCTGGTCTGAGTCAGACTGCCTAGAATCTCCTGTCAACAATCCGGTCCCTAACGATCCCCTTAGGCCTGCAAGAAGCCCTAGGCTGACAATTATAATGAAACCTGCGATTAACCAGCGGCGAGTCAGCTTTTCCTTCATAAAATCCTCCCTCGTACGGCGTAGAGTATTTCCAAATTGATTTGTTTTATCACTATTTTAACCTGCAGCCTTATATCTCTTAAGCCAGCGTTTTAAGAGGAACAATTTGTTTAAATTCTTTATCCTCATGTTCATAGGAAATAACTTTGGCATTGACGTCATACACGGATTTAATATTTTCCTCAGATAAAACTTCCGAAGGTTTCCCGAGCACCGAAAAAGTCTTTTGGTTCATCATTGCAACACGTGTAGGGATACTATTATTTTCGAAATAAAAAGCATGGTTAGGAAAATGGGTCGTTATAATCACAGCCAGCTCTTTTTCACGAACCAAACGAACGAGGGTCTCCAGAATCAAAAGTTCATGCTTAAAATCAAGATGTGAAGTTGGTTCATCCAAAATGATAACCGGGGTTTGCTGAGCTAAGGCTCGTGCCATCATAACTAATTGGCTTTCCCCGCCGCTCAATTTTGTATAAGGTCTCATTTTATATTTTTCTATACCCAAAAGCCTTAAAGCCTCTTCAGCGATAAGGGTATCCTCGGCTGAAGGAGTGCCAAAATAGCCCGTATATGAAGCTCTGCCCATTAAAATGATATCCATTACCGTATAGGGAAAACTTTTTTCGTGATCTTGAGGAACGTACGCAACATGCCTGGCCATCTCTTTTGGGCTAAGTGTTTTAATATTTTGGTCTTTTAAAAAAATCTCCCCTGCCTGCGGCTTTAAATTTCCAAGGAGACAATCCAAGAGAGTAGATTTGCCACAGCCATTTGGACCGATAATGCAAAAGATCTCTCCTTTTTGGAGTTGAAAGTTAATGCTTCTAAAGAGTTCTTGGCCCTCATAACCGAAAGCTACGTTGCTTGCCCTGAGTAATGACATTGGGCTCACCACCCCTTTCCTTTCGTTATCTTTAATAAATAGATAAAGAAAGGAGCCCCGATCAAAGCTGTTAATATACTTAAAGGGATTTCCGAACCGGTCAGCATTCTTCCCGCTAAGTCAACAACAATTAAAAAGCTGGCCCCCAGAAAAAAACTTGCTGGAATCAATCGGCTGTTATCATTTCCCACAAGCATCCTTCCAATATGCGGGATGATAAGTCCGACCCAGCCAATCGTTCCGCTTACAGAAACTGCACCTGCCGTTGCAATTGTTGCAAAAAAAATGACCAGCGCTTTATCCACTGAAGCATTGATCCCTAAAGAGCGTGCTTCACGATCTCCCATCGAAAGCACATTAATCCGCCAGCGAAGCACCCAAACTCCTATTATCCCAATGAGCATGGGGATAATAGCGATCTTAATATCCCCCGTACGGGCAGAGGCTAGGCTTCCCATAAGCCAATAGACAATGGTCGGCAATTTATCATAAGGATCGGCCACGTATTTAATAAAAGAAAGCAAAGCGGAAAAAACCGCTGAAACAATCGTTCCGCCCAAAACTAACATGATGGTAGGCGTTGTATTATATATTCTCCCTATCCAATAACTCAACAAAACGGCAAGTAACGCAAACAAGAAGGCAAAAAGATAGATGCTGATCTTCGTATTAAATAATAAAATCGCCAATGCTGCCCCGAAGCCAGCCCCAGAGCTTACGCCTAAGATTCCTGAGCTGACTAAAGGATTGCGAAATAAACCCTGAAAGGCCGTTCCACTAATAGCTAAAGAGCCGCCAACGAAAGCTCCCAAGATTGCTCTTGGCATGCGAATTTCCCAAACGACAGTCTCATAAATATTCGGTAAATCAGTACTGCTCAAGGTAAGTTTTGACCATAGCATCTTCATTACAGAGATCATTGAGAGCGGATATCTCCCGATAAACAAGGAAAGGAAAATAACGCCCGACAGACAGGCAACTAGAATTAAATATATACCCCTACTCCTCATGCTCTTAACTCCCTGTTCAGAACTATGTCTATTTCTATCATGTCTTTAGTGTCTTTGCATACTTTTACAGTGTTGAATCTTTTTCAATTACTGCCTAGGTCTGCGTCTATAATAGGCATAACCAGCCCCAACAATAATAAGTGCAATGACTGCAAAGATGATGCTTTTATTCATGCTCCCTTTTCCGAGCGAATTTGCCGTCGTACCTGCCGTTGGATTATTAACACTCGTTTCTTTGGCAGGAGTTATATTAGAATCAGCGATCGCAAAATGGATGCTTGTTTCTTTTCCTAAAGTCATTCCATTCTTTGCCTGTAAATCACCTGTGATTTTAACCTGATAAGTCGTTCCTGGCTTTAGGTCCTGTGACGGTTTCAAAACAATCTCTTCATTTTTGGTCGGGTCAATTTGGTCATCCGCCATGATCATCTGTACAGGAATCGTTTTCCCTTCAGAATCAGTGAGGGTTATGCACTTTTGGTTTTTGTCCTTTACACTCATATTCACTACATTTTTATTAAAGACTAATTTAATTTCTACCGGATTCTTAACGTCTTTCTGTCCATCTGCAGGACTAGAGGAAACTAAGCTCAAAGGATTCTGTTGTCCGCCGCTTCCATTGCCTCCTTCGGCTAAAGCCGTTAAAGGAGAAATTAAAAACAGAGCAGAAATAACACTGAATAAAACGACCCGTGTAAAACTTTCCATTTTACTTCTCAATTTACTTTTCATCATGTTCCCTCACTTCTTGCTAATCGTAGTAAATGGGGCCCGCATTTATTTGATGTCATCAAATATTATACCTGATGTATATAAAGGCTTCAAATTAAAACTTATTCAATGCTATTATTTCGATATTACTCCAATCTATTTCGACTAATCTATATTATACACTAATAACACAAAAGAGCAGGCTAAATAGCCTGCCCTAGAACAATTAACTCTACTTTTCTAACTTTCTATAAACAAGGTAGGAATATAGAAAGGTACTTATTAAACATGCTATGAGAAGAACAAAGAAGTAAATAAAGCGCACCGGAGTTGGGACAAAATACGTAAATAAACTGAACAATCCCAGAAGAATAAAAGCAAAACCTCCAAAACGATGGGTTTTCGTCCAAACCTTTTCATTGGCTAGTGCCCATGGAGTTCGAATGCCAAAGGAATAGTTTTGCCGAACTTGTGAAAGATAGTTGCCCATAAACATAAATAAGAGCCCAATACCTACGGTAACCACAAGCGTAATGTTAAGCGGATAGCCTAGCGAAACCAGAATGGTCGCCCAATGAATCCCAACGAGAAACAAAATCAGCAAGGCTCGGGTAATTTTATAGGCTCTGTCATGAAGTACAAATGATTCTTTTTTCGGATCAATACGCGGCAAAACGATCATTAAACCATAAATTGCAAGTGGCAGAAGACCTGTCCCAAGCATATAAACCTTTGAACCCCAGCGGTTAACTTCTCCATTTATCCCCCAATGCAAGGGAACAACATCAGGCAGTGACGAATAAATGGCAAGTGTACCGATAAAAGATAAAAAACAAAGCGCAAGCAATATTTTATTGCTTTTCATTATTCTCAACCTCCACATTCATCATATTGAGGACATATTTCAGGACTTCCTGAAAAGCCGTCGTGTTTAGGCTGTAAATCATATTTTGTCCTTTGCGCTCGCATAAAACGAGGTTCGCGTTTTTTAAAATATTTAAATGATTACTGATCGACGGTTTGGTTATCTCAAAATGATCTGCGATTTCGCCTGCTGTTAAGTCACCCTCTGCCAGTATCTCAAGAATCCTTCGCCGATTCGAATCGGAAAGAGCTTTAAACGTCTCATTCAATATTTTCGTCTCCTTTCATGTTTAGTTAATTATCTAAATATCTAATTGCATTGTATGCTAACTTAAATTAAATTGCAATAGTCACATACAATCAATCCTAAATTATTAAAGTATACGTTAAAGGCCAAGGTTAATCCTTGGCCCTTTTTTATCCTTCTAAAACCTTTTCATAACAATAAAAAGGCTTTTCCTTTCCTCGAAAACTCATCTCCCCAACAAAAATATATCTACACTTCTGAAATAAGGCTTGTGCTTTTGCGTTCAATGAATTGGTATCTGTTTTAAGGTATTTTACATTACTCCGATGAGCTAAGTCCTCAGCAAAACCGACAAGCTCTTTCCCAATCCCGGCATTTCGATAGTCCGTATCTACACCCATACGGTGAATGATCAAAGCATCTTTGGTTGATGACCAATTAAGTCCTTCATATTCATGAGGTTCAACTCGATTAATACAAATAAAACCCACAATCATATTTTCCCTTACCGAAACATAGAGTTCTCCTTTTTCAATATCCACTGCAAAATCTTTAGCTTGGGGGTAATTCTCATCCCATTGATAATTATTATAGGAGTGCATTTCATCAATAATCTTTTTTAAGATTACCATGATACGGTCCAAATCCTTGATTATCGCTTTTCTAATCACAAAACCTCACCTCAGAAATTCTTAAGTTTCTTCCAATCCTGTTCGATATTCTCGCGCATCTTTTTAACAAGCCTATAAACAAGCTGCTGTTCACCTTCGGTCAAATCGCTAAAGCACACCGAAATATTTCGATTTTCTTCCTCAATAATCATCGCATAAACACTTTTGGCTTGATCTGTAGGATATAATCTCCACATGCGCTTATCTATCTCATCCCTTATTTTAGTGATATAACCTTCATCCACTAATTTCTGCATGGCCTTAGTCGTTGTCGCTTTATCCACCTTTAAAAGATTTGATAGATCAATCTGATTGATACCCGGATTCTCAAAAACACGTGTAAGAAATATAAACTGTCCTCTTTGGAGGTTAATTTCTTTAAACTTTATATCGCTTATCGACTGAATGGAACGCGCTAACGTTCCCACTTCCCGCAAAATAAAGTTATCTAGAGCATTTGGATTTTGTAGATATTGAATTGTTCTCACCCCCAGTGTAATACTAGTTGAAATTTCAACTATATTTTATCATATAATTTTCTTTTGTAAAACAAAAAGCCTGCAATTAATCAATTGCTGGCTTTTAAAGAATTATATTAAAAACTCAAAAGCAAAAATTTTCTATCTTTCCCCCAACACCCTCGGGCAAATAACCCTGCATTGATTACAATTACATACTCCAAAACCTCTTGCATTATTACTATAGGTAAATTTTCTGCACAACTTTTGATTTACGGTTAAACCATTAAGCGCTTTTTGAGGGCAATTATCCAGACAAAGATGACAACTTGCAATGCACATCTCTTCGGAAAGAAGATCTGATTTTAAATCTAAATTCGTCAGTACCGCCCCTATATTGATCATATTTCCGAATCTTTTATTGATGATCAACGTATTTTTGCCCATACTTCCTATCCCCGCTAACAGCGCTGCATGCCGCATGGAAAGTATTCCTCTTCCCTCCCTTTTATCCTCGTCCCAATAATCGTAAGGTGAATCGGAAGGAACCGGAACAGAGATCCCTCCTAATTTTTCTATTTCCAGACTTGCCGAATAACTTAAACGATCTAACTCGTTAAGATTTACATCTGTCGCTTTCATATAGACAATCCTTGGGTTAACATCCGCCAGTCCCTTGGGCATAGCCTTGGCAAATACAATGACTGACTTGCAATCCTTATAAATATCCTTTGGATGAAAACCTTGAGGTGCATTTTTAAATCTTTCAACGTTTGCTATTCCGCAAAGGTCCGCTCCTAAGTTCATCAGAATTTGTTTAATTCGTTCTTCCATCTCCATCCCTCCTAAACTATTAGCCTGCAAAAGTTTAAGATTTAATAAAACATAGAGTTGATATTGTTTAAGATGATGTTATCATGTTATTAACTAACAGTAAAATTGATAATATAGATATATTTATTCAACAAAATCGATGCAAAGGTGTGAAAACTCTGGACATTAAGCAACTCAAAACCTTTTTAACGATCGCTAGGTTGCAAAGCTTCACTCTTGCAGCTCAGAATCTGGGTTATGCTCAATCTACCATAACTACGCAAATTCAGCTGCTCGAAAAAGAATTCGGTGTAAAGTTATTTGAGCGATTAGGTCACAATATTTCATTAACCCTTGAGGGCAAGCGGCTACTCCCATTTGCCGAACAAATTCTTAAACTTTCGGATGATGCAAAAAATGCAATGACCTATTCTGATTTGCCCAAAGGAACGTTAGTCATTGGCGCAGTTGAATCCTTATGTATCATGCGGCTTCCCAAAATATTAAAAGAGTATCGTTTAAGATACCCTGATGTTGAGATCAGTTTAAAATTCGGCAGCCGTGCTGATTTTCTCCGTGGTTTAAAAGCCAATACGATTGATATTGCTTTTTTCCTTGAGGAAAAGATAAATGAAGAAGGTTATGTTACTGAAATAAGCTTTCCCGAACCTATGGGAATCCTTTCTTCGACTGAGCACCCTTTTGCTCAAAAGGAGAGTGTCCTACCCGATAACTTAAACGGTGAAACCCTTATTTTAACCGAAACCGGGTGCGGCTATCGAGCATTGTTTGAAAATATACTCGGTCAATATGCCATAAAGCCTCGTTCCATTATTGAAACGGGTAATGTCCAAGCGATTAAGCATCTGACTATGAGTGGATTAGGGGTTACATTATTACCTCTGATTGCAGTTGAAGAGGAATGTTCTCAGCAGCGGCTGGTTAACCTGAACTGGAAAGGGCCCTCTTTCGAAATCCTCACACAAGTTCTCTATCATAAAGACAAATGGATTTCTGCTCCTCTGAAGGCTTTTATCGAGCTAATTCATGAAATAAAGCTATAGACCAGAATATACAGTTAATAGAGGAAACGAAAAAAATGTTTTAAAGAAGGGCAATTGTTTTAACTTATGTAAAACAACTGCCCTTCTTTTGCTTTTAGATCTGTTTCTTTTATATTATTTAATTTTCGGCTTGAATTATTTTACTTTAAAGCGTTTTACCATTTCATCGAGTGCAAGGGCTAATTCATTTTGTTTCTGTGCAGTTTTAGCAACATCTTCTACGGCAACAGCGACTTGACTTACTGTACTTGAAATCTGTTGCGAACCCGTAGCTCCCTGCTCAGTTGAAGCAGCAACGGTTTCTATGGCCTTCATCACTTGTTCGATAGAAACCGCGATCTCCTCGGAACTCGAAGAGAAGTCCTCCACCAAAGAATCTACAAAATCAGCATCTTTTTGATAATCCATTCCGGTTTTAACGAGGGATTCGTAATCACGAGTTACATCTTCACTAATGAATTTAAGAATATCACTTGAATATTCCGTAAGGTTTGCAAATGCTTCACTAACAGCCTGAACTGTTGTTTGAATGCCTCTTACCGTATCGGCAGATTGTTCAGCCAGTTTACGAACCTCCTCTGCCACTACTGCAAATCCACGTCCCTGCTCACCAGCCCGAGCAGACTCGATGGCTGCATTTAACGCAAGCAGATTAGTTTGTCCTGCGATATCTGCTATAATCTCTGCCATATTTTCAATCTCATTGACTACTTTGCCATCCTCTATGGCTTGGCGAATCCGATTTTGTTTTTCTTCCAAAAGATTTTTAGCATTTTCAGCAGAAAGCAAGGCATTTTCCTTCATGTTTAAAGCACGTTGTTTAATTTCGCGGGCATTTGCAGCACCCGTTTCTGCTTTTTGAACAAGCTGTTTCGTCGAATCAAAAATCGCTTGGCTCGATGCTGTTACCTCTTCTGTCGAAGCACTATCCTCTTCCAACCCAGCAACAATTTCTTGAGTATTTGAGCTTATGCTCTGTGTTTGAGCCGAGATTTCTTCGGCAGAAGCCGAAAGAATTTGACTATGCTCCTGAAGATTATTGATATCTCCCATAACCTCTTTTAAGAGATTATTGGTATTTTCTATTGCCGTATTAAAGGACTCTCCAACAATACCTATATCATCTTTCGATCTGATTTTGATTCTCTCGGTTAAATCTCCCTCAGCCATTTTCTTGGAGATTGTTAAAAGCTCATTTATTGAGCCCGCAAGACCTCGGCTGATTATATAGGCCGTAATCAAACTTGCTATACTTATGAAAGCAATAAGAATGGTAAGAAACAAAGAGGCACTGTTCGCACGGGCATTACTATCCTGGCTGACTTTATTGGCATTTTCCTCGTTGTATTTAACTAAGGCCGCTAACGAATTTGTTAAATCATCTGAAGCTTTTTTTGATTCGCCGTTTATAATTTCAATTGCCTTTTCTGTACCTTCATTATCAGAGGCTTGCATGATCTTCTGATCTTCCTTTAGGTAATTATCCCAATTTGTTTTCACTTGATTAAAGAGTCTTCTATCATTATCATCTCGAATCGTTTGTTCATAACTGTTTAAACCATCTTCTACTTGCTTCTGATAGGTTGTCATTTCATATTTCACAGTACCAGCATTCGCTCTATCCACAATATACTTATATTCCATTGTTCTCATATTGGCAACAGCCGTATTCACGGTATGGATACGGTCCACACCCGGAAGCCAATTGGTTGTAATTGCGTCCGTTTGAGCCTTTAAGTTTTGAATAGTAAAGATGGAATAAGCTCCAAAAGCTAATGATAGTAAAATAAGGAAACCAAAAGCAAGGTACAGCTTTTTTCTAACCGTCATTTTCACCGTTTTCGCCTCCATTTATTCTCAACATGTTTCTATATTCTTCTAAAAAGTTCTCTTTCGACATGACACTATGGTTATCCTTCATATATAGATATACTTATTCCTTTCTTGACTAATTCTTAATAAATACATTTACGTTTACAAAAGGTTAGGTCAAGGCAAAAACGCTCTCACACCTTGATTAAAGCAAAAATGCCATTAACCCCGATCTGGAGCTAATGGCATTTTGATATTATTTATTTTCTTTCTCGTAAAAAATCAGTATAGTTTTAGTGATGTTAATATAGTTAAGTTATTTTGCAGACACTTTTGTAAAATTTTCAGCAGAATTGTTATCCTTAATGCTTTGATAAATCAAAGCTCCGAAGAACATTAACGTTCCAGCCATTACCGTTCCGACCCCAATGACCGCATAAGTATGACCTGAAGCTTTAGCTGCCGCTTTGCCCAGTAATGCAAGATTGTTTGCTACCATAAGCCAGGAAATGGGATAGAAAATTGCTCCGATACCCATGAAGATCGATGCAGCTTGTTTGTACCACATAGCAACATTGGTTCTCGATAGAATTGCCGACATAACCAGAGTTGCAGCTCCGATACCCGCCCAATGAATGTGAGCCCGCATTAAACATGTCCAAGATGTACCAATAATTGCTTCAAGTTTGGCAGGATCATTACCCCACAAAGTTGCCAGAACCGGTTGAGCAGCTGCCTTCCACCCTTCTCGAATTGCCTCTTCAGATGATCCCATCCATGCACCAGTTAAGAAAGCGAGAAGAACAGCAACACCGGACAATGCGATACCCCACTGAAAAGTACGAACAAACTTTGACATAATTTCAGCCTCCTTGTTTGATTTAATATAATATCTTAATTCCATGTACATTATTTCATTTGTTCGACTTCAGAAACAGTAAGAAAAATACTAAAATGCATAGTACAAATGTACTATGCATTTTAGTATTTTATAGAGTTCTAATATTCTTTATGTTTCTGTTCCAAGGCATAAGCAGTCGCTTGTGAACGATTTTTAAAGCCCAGTTTATGGAGAATGCTTGAAACGTAATTTCGAACAGTATTTTCACTTAGGTAAGTCCTTCGGGCAATTTCCTTATTCGTTAAACCTCGCCCAATCAATATAAGAATTTCACTTTCCCGCTCTGTCAAATGTTCTTTGGGAGATTTAGAAGTATCATTGTGCTGGAGTTTAGCCAAAACACTCCGAGTCAGAACAGAATCCAGGATCGTTCCGCCTGCAGAAACGGTCATTATAGCTTTGGTCAAAGCTTCACTGCTTACTTCTTTCATGACAAAACCCTGTGCTCCGGCTAAAATGGCAGCAACAACAGCATCTTCATCAGCATAGGAGGTTAACATAATCACTTTAATATCCGGGCGTTCGGCAAGAACCTCCCGGCACGCTTCAATCCCCGAGCGCTTGGGCAAGCGGACATCCATAAGAATGATATCCGGCTGAACCTCTCGCGTCTTCACTGTACATTCTTCAGCCGTTCCTGCTTCCCCAACAATTTCAAAATCTTGAACATCGGACAAAGCTGCACGCAAGCCCATACGAACAATCTCATGATCATCGACCAACATCAGTCGTATTGTCATTTTCAAGAGATACCTCCTTCGGTATATGCAGTATCACTAAGGTTCCTCCGGTTGGTGGATACGAATAGTCGATCTCTCCCCTTAAAATTGTGATTCTTTCGCGAATGTTCCGTAAACCCATACCTGGGCCTTGATAAAACTGCTCCTCACGGTCAGTTTTAAATTGTTCAGACAGTTGTTTGTTCTCTTGTCCATTATCCCAAAGACTTATAACCAACTGATCCGGCTCTTCGACTAATTGAAGCTGAATATTTGTTGCAGCTGTGTGTTTTCCGATATTATTCAAGACCTCTTTAACCACATAATAAAGATGATTCTGACGATTAGGAGTCAAGAGAATAAGATCATCTCCGACAAAAACAAATTGGGTTCGAATATTATAGTTTACTTCAAATTCCGTTAGCATCTTTTCAAATATCCGTTTTAGCGGTTTGTGGGAAATATCCTCACTTTTAAGTCCGGTTATGTAATGTCTTAAATCAAGAAGCGACGTATTTAAACTTTCAATACAAAATTTCAATTGTTCTCGAATCGGCGATTCCGAATCTAAGTGACGGACCGTAGACTCTAACATCATCCCGGTCGCATAAAGAGTCTGAATAACGCCATCATGCAAGTCTTGGCTGATTCGTTCTCGTTCCGAAAAACGCATTGCATCTTCCTCTGCTTGAGCGAGAATTCGATCCGTTTCTCTATTGAATTCAAGTAATAATTTAAGCGTTATAATCATCGTCGCCGTCCCAACCAAACCGCGGAGCAGCTGAACCGGTAAATGAGTAATGTTGTAAAAAGCTTGAGAATTGAATATGTTAGCAGGAAAAAATGATCCTGGATCTACCATCAGCATGGCAATCATGGCCAAAAAAAGGAATACGACGGATAAAGCTTTAAGACTGGAGCGGATTTGAAGAGGTAATTTATTTCTCTGATCCTTTCCCTGTCGATAAAGGGCTAGTGCCGTTAAAATGCTTGAAGGCAATAACAGCATATAATGAGAAAATTCCTGGGAATAGCTTAATGCCGCTGCCGGACTTACCTTATTCATAAGCAGAATTCCCACATTGGCACAATAAAGCAGAAAAATACCTATAGGAATGAATATTGTCCGCAATGACCGCTCGGGATAGAGTAACCGAAGACTAAAAATAAAAAGAAACACAAATGAAAATGCCTCTAAGAAAATAGGAAACAAATTTAAAAAATAAAGCAATTGTGCACTAAAACTACTGGCTTGAAGGGGTATAAATAGATAAGACCATTCGGCAGTTGCATGGATAAGTGCGTAAATTCCCATTAACCATAGATCTTTAGCAAAACGGAAAGGATACTTCTTGCGATGCTGAATCAAAATTCCCAGCCCGGAGGCAAAGTATAAAAGCCCATAAGGAAAATATGAATTTATCGAAATAAACTCAAACAAAGTCTTAAGTTCTCCTTTCAATAACTTGTTTACTAAAGACAAGCTTATCATATAACTTTTTTAAATAATTCTCAGCTTTTTCTCAGAATTGTTTCTTATACTCTATTTTGTCAGATGAAACCTAACAAAATCAATTCTAAGGGGGGATTATATTGAAACATCAAATGGCCCGAATTTTATTTCCCATATTCCTAGGAGCTTTAGTCATTGTTCCATTAAGCGGCTGTGGAACTCAAAACGCAAGCGCTTCGACACAGTCAACAGCTCAAACCGCCAAAGCGACTTCTCAAGACACTGCATCCATTACCGCCCAAGACGTTAAAAGCATCAATATTAAAACCAGCCAAGGAAAAGCTCAAGTCAATCAAGACATTGACAAAGGTTTAAAATCCCTGGATGACTCTCTTAAAGCATTAGATAACAGTATGGGCAAAATTCAATAATGAAAGGGGCAATCTCGAATAATGAAAAAGACATCTAAACTTCTGGCAATTACTTTAGTCGCTGCGTCCTTTTTAGGTTATTCCTTACCAGCTTTAGCGGATCAAACCACGCCTGACTCGTCGTCGACAAACGGTCAAACCCAAACTACTCCTGCAGCTGACAATAATCAAAATAAAATTGCCAATGCCAAAGAAAGGCTGCAAAATGAAATTATCCATCTGCAGCAAGTTAAGGAAATTCAACCTTATATGCAGCAAATTAAACAGCTTCAGGATCAAGAAAAAGAATTAAGGTCTCAAATTCAAACACAGCGGCAATCGGTCCATAATAAAATTAAAGCCGATCGCGAAGCTAAAAATTATGATGCTCTGCTCGCAGCCCTTAATGATATGGTTCCAATGATGGATGATATTTCTTCGGCAAAACAGGCTGCTCAAACGTGTAAAACAGATTGGGAACAACTTAAGTCCGATCGCACTTCAAAAAATCAAACGGCCTTAACCAATGATGTGCAAAAAATCCAAACAGACATCTCTTCTCGTATTTCGATCTATCAAAAGATTCTCGCGGATTTAACAAAAATCAATCAAGATCTTGATACACCGGCTTCGGCTTCAAGTACACCTTCACCTGCTCCCGGGAGTACTAGTTCTACAACTTCCTCCTAATGGAGAACAATACTTATTTGTTTCTGCATTAATAAACTGACATACAAGATTATACTATTATCCCACTTGTGCAGGCAGTCAAAAGACTTGTTTAGCACACGCGGGATAATATTTATTTTATCTTCCTTTTTTCCTTAGACGCTGTTAAGTTATACTTAATAATACCTTGTCAAACCGAGAACTAATATAAAAGAATTTTGAGGAGGTAAGAGAGTGACGGTCAACCAGTTTCGCATTCTTATAGTTGACGATGATCCCGCAATTCGCAAGATGATTAGTATGGGATTACAGCAAGAAGGCTTTCAGGTTAAAACAGCCGAAGACGGTGAGAAGGCACTGCAGGTCATTCCTGACTTTAATCCGCATATCGTTGTTTTAGATGTCATGATGCCCGGTTTGGATGGTTATGAATTATGCCAAGCAATTCCCCGTATTTCTGAAGCGTCAATGATCATGTTAACCGCCAAAAATACCTCTGCAGATGTTGTTAAGGGGCTGCGCCAGGGAGCCCATGATTATATAAGGAAGCCTTTCCATTTTGATGAGTTATTGGCTAGAATTGAGGTTCAACTTCGTCTTCGATATCCAGATCTAAGCAGTCAAATTAATGTCGGTCCGTTTTGGCTTGACGATTATCATCATGTCATTCAATATAAGCAATCCTCTTTAGAGCTTTCACCTACTGAATACAAGCTTTTATCCTATTTTTTAGCAAACCCCAACCGAGTATTAAGCAAGGCATTGATTCTGGATCATGTCTGGGGATTTGATTTTAGCGGCGATGAAAATATTGTTGAAGTCTACATTCGTTATTTACGCGATAAGTTGGGTGATAAGAATCACAATTTAATTGAAACCGTACGGGGTGCAGGATACCGATTAGTGTGCCCGTAAAAGGGAGGAAAAGATTGTGCCAGATCATCGGAGTAAATTCTTGCCTCTGAGTCGATTTAAAATAGACCTTAGTTCACTGCGTGTTCGACTTTTAATGCGCGTTTGGGTCAGTCTGTTGATTTTAGCAACATTAATAGCGATCGTTCAGTATCAGACCTTAAATCTTTTTTTGTTAAAAGGGCAAGAACAAAGCCTACAAGGAGAGTTGGCCTTTTTTACGGCTCAGGAATATGAGAAGTGGCTTACAGATCGTCAATCCCCGCCTAAATTTGACTTAGATTTAAATCAGGGAACGGAAGTTTTTCTGTTTACGAATAATGCTCAATTTAAATGGGTATTCGCCCATAAAGAAGTGAATAATCAAGCGATGCCAGCCCGGGCTAAGCTCATACAAAATCAGCTCATAAACTCCAAACCTCTCGCGGTAAAGCGATTTGTCTTAAACCCTAAAAATGGCGAAAGAATACTCTTACTCATTAAACCTGTATTTGCGAATAACCAGAAATCACCGCTGGGTTACGCCGTGATTACATCATCGTTGGCCTCTATTGATAATATCCTGAAAAACCAAGTCAGGACTTCCATTTTCTACGTTCTCTTCGTCCTTCTTCTGGGAAGCATCGCTTCTTTCTGGGTATTGCGCCGCCCCTTACAGCCTTTGGAAACAATTTCTCATATTTCTGAGCAAATTGCTGCAGGACATTATGATTTACGAATACCTATTACCTCTGATAGCGCAAGTGAAATTAAATATTTATCGAACGCTTTAAACCATATGCTTGAAACCCTGCAACACGCACTGACAAAGGAACGTGAGGCTAAAGAAGAAATGAAACGTTTTATTGCAGATGCCTCTCACGAGCTGCGTACTCCATTGACCTCGATTCGCGGTTTTTTAGAAATCTTGCTTAAAGGACATACCCGTGATGCCGACGCCCTTCATTCTGTGCATCAAACCATGTTGGTCGAAACAGAAAGATTAATTAGCCTTACTGAGAATTTGCTGACGCTTAATCGTATTAATGCTAAATCCGTTGACCCTAACCATGAAAATCATGTTTTATCTCCTGTTGAGTCAATAAACGAGCTGACCTTGCTCTTACAATCCTTGGCGAAATCTCGAACTGTTAATGTTAAGTGTTCCGTTTCAGAGCTGCCTCTTACCTCCGAGGAGCTGAAACAAATTCTCTATAATCTTGTTCATAATGCAGTACGTCATACGACAGACTCAGGTCACATTCAGGTTGCGCTTGACAAGGATGAATCCGGTTATTTAATTACAGTCAGAGATGATGGTGAAGGAATCAGTGCTGAAGATCTCCCTCACGTTTTCGAACGGTTTTATCGAGGAAATCGAGCACGGGACAAACGGAGAGGTGAAGGTGCCGGACTGGGGCTAGCAATTGTTGGTGATATCGTCAAGCTGCATCACGGTACAATAAAAGTAGACAGTACACTTGGAAAAGGGACTGTATTTTCCATACGTTTCCCCAATTACTAGAATGACTTTTCTCTTATTTAAGGTATTAATTTACTCGCTATAATTAAAGGAGTAGGTTCTCAGACAAATGAACTTTACTTCTTTATTTTTTTCTTCTGCACAAACTTTTTATCGCTCTCCTGCGTCGATATAATGTAAAACAAATTCATACGGAGTCAATAAATAAAGGGGTCTTTTTATGTTTAGAAAAAAGACAAATAAGAAAGAAGTCGTTGATTACATCCTGGAAAATTATACGTCATTTTACAGGCTGGCCTACAGTTACGCAAGAAACAAAGATGATTCCTTAGATATCGTCCAAGACTCTATTCTTAAAGCAATATCTGCTTTGAACAAACTTGAAGGTATTGAGCATGTTAGAACTTGGTTCTATCGAATTGTGGTTAATACTTCGTTGGATTTATTACGAAAGCAAAAAAGGTTAAAGGCAATCAATGATGAGGATCTAGCTCAATTAACACGTGTAAATGCCGATAATTCGCATCTCGACCTTGAGCGGCTCTTAGATGACCTCCCCGCCAATTATCGTGTCATCGTTGTTCTTAGATATTTTGAAGATCTTAAGATTGAGGATATTGCACTTATCCTTAATGAAAATGTAAGTACTGTTAAAACACGTTTATATACTGCACTTAAAAAGCTGCGAATCGAAATGCAAGATTAGTTTTAAGGGAGGAATTTCAATGCATCAAGATATCATGGAATTAAAAAGGCAATATGATAATGTCCCTATCCCTAAGGAATTAGATTTTGTCGTTCATCAATCTCTGAAAAAGGGATTAAGAAAACTCATGTTTAAAGAGTCCAAAGGAATCATTGCTATTGCCGCGATATTTATTCTTTTCATTGGAGGCATAAATATTAGCCCAAAGATGGCCAATGCTTTAGAGGAAATTCCGGTTATTAAAAGCTTAGTCCATGTATTCACCTTTCGAGAATATAAACACTCTGCAGGAACTTTTAACACCGATATAAAAGTCCCTGCATTAGATGGATTAGAAAACAAGACGTTACAAAACAGTCTGAATCAAAAATACCTTGAGGAAAACCAAAAATTATATGAACAGTTTATGTCCGATATGAAAGAAATGAAGGACAAAGGAACAGACGGCCATTTAGGCGTAAATAGCGGCTACGTTGTAAAAACAGATAATGACCGTATCCTTTCCATTGGTCGATATGTTGTCAATACTGTGGGTTCATCCTCCACTAAATTCAAATATGATACGGTTGATAAGAAAAACCAAATTCTCATTACACTCCCCAGCCTTTTTAAGGAAGACAATTATATCGATATCATTAGTGATAATATCAAAGCTCAGATGCTGGAACAAATGAAGCAAGATCCGAAAAAAACATATTGGATTTCAGGTTACAGCAACAGCCCCATACAGGCTTTTGCCAAAATAGCTAAGAATCAGAATTTCTATATCAATAATGAAGGAAAGTTAGTCATTTCCTTTGATAAATATGAAGTCGCTCCAGGGTCTATGGGAGTTGTAGAATTTATAATTCCAACCGAGGTTATTTCCGACATCTTAGTAAGTCACGAATATATTCAATGATCTACCCCTCTCGAAGTCCACTTAATCATATATTTAGGTTAGATCACGGGGAAGTATGGTAATAAACGTAACAAGTTAGTTTAAATCCCAATCATCTGACTTATTTGAGACTGTACTTATTGCCGTTCTGACAGCCTCTAAATGGCTCAGCATTCTTCGTTGTGCCAAATCCGGATCGTGGAGCTTGATTGCTTCAACAATCGCCTCATGATCAAGCACTGAAAGTCGTTGGCGACCAGGTATCATAAGTACCTTAGATCGGTTTTCTCCTAATAAATCCAGCAAGTTGATCATGAGACGCTTAAGTACTTTGTTGCCGGCAGCCTCAACTATTTTAAGATGAAATTCTGCATCTAAAACTGCTAATCTAGATTCATTGGCATTATCGAGTTCCTTACCTTTGTTAACGATTTTTTCAAGATCCTCTATATCCTCCGGCCTAGCATTTTGAGTACACCAAATAACAGCTTGACTTTCAATAAGCTCCCTTACTTGATAAAGTTCCTCAAGCGTTCCTTGGGAAATTTGCAGTAAGGCAGATAAACGGGAGACATCCTCTTCCTCACTAACCACATTTATATAGGCTCCCATTCCATGTCTAATCGTTACAACACCTAACCCGACTAAAGTTTTTAAAGCATCGCGAACCACTGTCCGGCTTACCGCAAAAGCTGTGCTTAGTTCACGTTCAGGCGGCAATTTGTCCCCTGGTTTAAGCTCGCCATTATTTATGGATTCCATGATTTGCTTAACAATGCCGTCGGAAAGGTTCCCATATGACTTTAACGGCTCAAACATTCTAATTACCCCTCTGTGCGAGTTCAGGCTTTAAAACTAACCCAAACATCCATTAATATCTTTGCTTATTTCCTCTATTTATTGGAGAGTTAATAATAATTTCAATTAGTGGTATTATATCATACAAATGATTGTTTCATAATTCTTTTGATCAGCTAATATGTTAAATATTTTAAGCTTCTAATAATATAAATGGTTCAGCCATTATCAGACTAAACCATTTATATATCGGATATCAAATTACGTAATTCAGTTTAAGCCACCGCTTTATCCTCAGTATTTTTTAAACCCATTTGAGTAATTTCATTACGATATTTTTGAAGATCAAATTCACCTTGCCATGTTGCTACAGCAATTGTTGCAACCGTGTTCCCGATCATATTCGTTATAGCACGAGCTTCATTCATAAAACGATCAATACCCAGAATTAAAGCCATACCTTCTACGGGAACAGTATGCATACTTGCAAGAGTTGCACCAAGGACTACAAACGCACTTCCTACAACTCCTGCACCGCCCTTAGAAGTTACCATAAGAACAGCCAATAATCCTAATTGATGTGCTAATGTTAGCTGAGTGTTAGTCGCTTGAGCAATAAATATTGCAGCCATAGTAAAATAGATTGCTGCACCGTCTAGGTTGAACGAGTAACCCGTCGGGATAACCATACCGGTAACAGATTTCGAACAGCCTAGGCGTTCAAGTTTACTCAGCAAACGCGGCATAACAGCTTCCGTGCTTGCAGTGCCCAGCGTAACTAGGAGTTCTTCTTTAAAATACTTGATAACATTCCATAAACTTACACGGCAAATTAAACAAACCGTTCCAATAATAAACGTAATAAAGAGGAAACAGGTTAAATAGAATGATCCCATAAGTTTACCCAAAGACCACAGAGATGCAATCCCATATTGTCCAGTAGTAAAGCCTATTGCACCAAATGCACCGATTGGAGCTACTTTCATAATAAAGCCAACGATTTTAAAAAGTACATCCGAAAGGTATTGAATCCCTCGCGCTACCTTCTCCCCTTCTTTACCCAGGGAAGCCATACCGAATGCAAATAAAATTGCAAAAACAAGAACTTGAAGAATATTTCCTTTTGCAAAAGAATCTACGATATTTGCAGGGATAAGGTCACTGATAAAGCCCATTACACCGGTACTTCCTGTTGTTGTCGTGCTTGCAGCCTGCTTTGCAACATCTGCCGCACCCTTAAGCGTTGTAGGGTCGATATTCATACCAACACCAGGTTTTAAGACATTAACAACAACAAGACCAATAAATAGGGCAATGGTCGAAATTATTTCAAAATAAACCAGCGTTTTAGCCCCAAGTTTTCCTACACGTTTTATATCCCCTGTACCATAGATACCCAAAACAACGGTTACAAAAACTATGGGAACAATTACCATCTTAATAAGCTTAATGAACATGTCGCCGAGAGGTTTGACAGCTACACCCATAGCCGGGAAGAAGTGACCAATAAGAACACCCAAGACAATTGCAATGATAACTTGAACATATAATATACTAAGAAATTTTTTAATCTTTTCCATAATATCTCTCCTTATAGCTTTCATTTCACAGCATTCGAGAGGATTTACGCCTATTTCCTTAGCTATTTGATTTAACTCTGTCAAAAGGCTTCTAGTAATAGGAATTCCTTTAGTCGTACGTTCACAAGCAATCGATTGTCTTCTTTCCCCAGGAATTCGTATGGATTTTGCTCCGTTTGCCAACGGGATTTCCTTGATCTCTTGGATCATATGATTCATTCTTTGCTCATATTCTTCGATTGGCATAAGCCGCTTAATATCTAAAACCATAAAGCTATGTCCAACGTTGGCTGATTCAGTGCCATCATCATAAATCCAACCCACATGGCTGCCGTATGCCGATCCGGAAAGAATTCCTGACATCACTTCTACGGCCAATGCCAATGCATAACCTTTAGGACCGCCAACTGGCAACACTGCACCATCTAAAGCTGCTTTCGCGTCCGTTGTTGGGTTTCCGTTCTTATCTATAGCCCAGCCTTCAGGAATTGACCGTCCTTCCTTTGCTGCCAGAATAATGTTTCCTCGAGCTACGGTGGAAGAAGACATATCAATAATTACTGAATTATCGCTATGCGGAAATCCATATGAAATTGGATTGGTTCCAAAATAAGGTCTCTTTCCTCCCCAGGGAGCAATTCCACTCGGCGAATTGGTATAGGCCTGCCCAACCATTTTAGCCTTAGCTGCCATCTTGCAATAGGTTGAAGCAGCTCCAAAGTGGTTGCTGTTATTAACGGCAACGAAGCTGATTCCATGCACACTTGCAAGTTCAATTCCAAGCTCCATAGCTCGAACAGCAACAAGTTGTCCTAATCCATTATCGCCATTGATACTAGCTATAGCTCCATCCTTCTTTATCTGGATGAAGGGCTTAGCGTTAATTCTACCGTTTTGGAGGCGGGAGAGATAGATCGGTAAGCGGCTGATTCCATGTGTATCAATGCCATCTAAACTGGTATCAACAAGTACCGAAGCAACTATCTTTGCCTCCCCTTCGGGAACGCCAACTGCGTAAAGTAAAGCTTGGCAAAAACTCAGTAATTGCTCAGAAGGATAACATTGTTCCATTGGCTTTCACCTCAGCAATTATGAACGTTAAATGTTTCACAACTATATTTATACTATAAACTATACTATATGAGCCCGAGATTGGAAACATTTTGTTTATCTCGGGCTCATATAAAAGCAGACTAAGCGCTGGGATAGAGACGATTCAATACGAACTCTTTGTGATTCAAGGTTTCTGCATCCGTCAAACGACCGCGTGCCGTTTTCACGATACAATCCATAACTTTATCCGCCGCTTGATCCAGCGTTAATTCTCTTGAGAGAACACCGCTGATATCGGCATCAATGTGCTCTGACATCGTTTCACATGTTTTCGGATTGGCCGACATCTTAATGACAGGTTCAATCGGATTACCCACGATATTCCCTTGTCCGGTGATGAAGATATGGAGTGTTGCTCCGGCCGCCATCATAAGTGTAATACATTCTGCTGCGGCAGCCGATGTGTTCATGAAATAACGTCCTGGTTTCGTCGGTTCTTCGGCCAGATCCAAGAGACCGATAATCGGGGTCTTACCCGCTTTTTGGATGTTCCCCATCGCTTTCTCTTCAATGGTCGTCAGGCCGCCTGCGATATTTCCTTGAGTCGGCTGCGATCCGAGAAGATCAGCTCCTTTAGACTCAATCATATCCATGTACTCTTTATGAACTTTCAAAAACTTCTCCGCAAGTTCCGGAGTGGCGAAGTGTTTCGCTAGAACGTGCTCAGCACCCGTTGTTTCCGGTGTTTCTCCGAAGATAACCGTCCCGCCCATTTTCACCAGACGGTCGCCGACTACACCGGCTGTTGGGTTTCCGGCCAGACCCGAAGTCGTATCGGATTCGCCGCATTTAAAGCTTACAACAAGATCTTTTAATTCGCACTCTACTTTTTCTAAGGAAGTAGCATATTGAACATATTCTTTCGCTTTTCGGGAAGCCATTTCAATCGTTTTTAAGTCGCCATGACCTTCAATGCCATAATAGCTTACCGGTTTGCCGGTTTCGGCAATTCCATCCGCCACACGTTTTGCCCAGTTTGGCTCAATACCGATGACCACTACCGCAGCTACGTTTGGATTACGTCCTGCTCCAATGATTTGTTTGAAGTGTAATTCAAGGTCGGCTCCAAATTGAATACGGCCATATGGATGCGGAAGGGCCAGGGTTCCGGCCACATTATTCGCTACCGCTTCACACGCTGCATTGGACAAATCATCGACCGGAAGAATAAGTACATAGTTGCGAATCCCAATGCGTCCATTTTCTCTACGGTAACCTAAAATCTTAGTTTCCATAGTCCCACCTCGCAGTCTTTAGATTGTGAGTATGCACCCAGTCTCCAACCTTAAAATCTTGAGTGACTTTACCGATGTTCTCACCATATTTGATCAGCGATTGACCGGCCTTAACATCAACCAGAGCAATTTTATGACCCAAAGGAATATCGTGATTCGCTTTGACATGGTACTCCTTACCCGAATGGATTTCGACTCCCATAACCTCTTCTCCGGATTTTATATCGGATACCGCTACACCGACATAATCTCCGTCTTCGTGCACCAAAAACTTATGGTTGCTCATAGTCTTCCTCCTTGTTTTCAGATTCATAACTGCTTTTTCGAAGTGGGTTTAACTGTAATACGCCGCATACATTCGGCATTGATCGGACGAGCAAATTTATTGATGCGCAACTCGTCTTAAAATGCCAACCCCATAACACTTATTATACGAAATCTGGTATGAGGTATGTGGTATGTGGTATTACCACCTATCGCTATAATAGTTCTCTCTTTCACTTTTGTCAATATATAAAAATAAATTTTGCTATTTAGTCGTACTAAAATTTTTAACCCCAGGCAAAAAATAGCTAAAGCTGCTCAATTGAGTGGCTTTAGCTATTTTAATCATGTCAACATAAATTTTAAATAAAATTAGTCAATTTTTTATGAGACTCGATTTATCTGCTGTAAAGATACTGCTACTTTCTCGACAAAAAGCTTTGCTATACCCGGGTCGAAATGTTTTCCTGCACATCTTCGTATCTCTTCCAGAGCTTCTTCGATCGTCAATACTTGCCCATAGGTTCTGATACCGGTCATTGCATCAAAAGCATCAGCGACAGAAATTATTCTGGCTTCAAGAGAAATCTCTTGGCCCTTCAATCCATTCGGATAGCCTGACCCATCCCACTTTTCTTGATGTTCAAGTACATATTTTGCAATTTCCGAGAATTCTTTTGCAGACATTAAAATACGATAGCCGATTTCGGAATGCTTTTTCATTTCATACCATTCATCTTCATTTAATTTGTTAGGATTATTTAAGATCTTTTCGTCAATTCCGATTTTCCCTATATCATGCACTAATCCTGCTAATTTTATCTTTTCTACAGCAGATTTTCCTAGATTCATATGAATTGCAATTTCTTCACAAATTCTGCTGACTCTTTTAGAATGAAACATTTCGCGGTTATTTTTCTCATACAAAGTATTCATGATCAGGTCTATGGTCTTGCTCCGCCAACTTGCAGTTTCATAAATTTTATTTCTATACATTTTATCTTCTGCATTTTTAATAATATCGTCAATTGCTTCGGTTTCTTTGATTTTAGTTTCGTGACCAAAAGAAATGGATATATCTAATCCATTAATTTTTTCCTTGGATGAAAGCTCATGAATACGCTCAACAATCTTTTCTGCCTCAGCACTACTTGTTTGGGGTAATAAAAGAACAAATTCATCCCCGCCAAGTCTTGCTATGATGTCATCTGCTCTGCAGCTCTTTTTAATGATCTCGGCAGCTTTCTTCAGCAGCTCATCCCCAACCGTATGGCCGAACGAATCGTTAATTACCTTTAATCCGTTGACATCACCCATGCCTATCGTTAAAGGCATGTTCCTTCTGACATTAATCCGTCGTAATTCCTCTTCATAAAATCTTCGATTATACAGCCCTGTCAGATGATCATGGTAAGCTATATGATATATTTCTTCTTCTTTTTGCTTACGATCTGTGATATCACGACTAATACCCAAAATCCCAATAAGATTTCCATCATAATCCCAATAAGGCGTTTTTAGTGTATCCACGAGAACTTTTCTACCGTCAGGATAGATTAGCCCTTCTTCATTGTGCCTAGATCGATTATATTTTAACATTTCACCATCATGATACTTAAAGGAATCCGCAACCTCCCAAGGGAAAAGTTCATAATCCGTTTTGCCAATAATCTCTTTTTTAGACTTGCCTGTATATTTTTCAAAAGAGTCATTGCACCCAAGATAGATACCCTGTATATCTTTATAAAAAATCAAATCCGGAATGGAGTCGATTAAAGACACCAGCAAAGCAGACTGTCTGGCTTTTTCCGTTTCAATTTTCTTCAGTTCATTGATATCTCTAGATATCCCATTCAATCCTATGACGGTTCCATTTTCATTACGCATAAAGGAGATATGCATTGAGATCCAAGAGGTCGAACCATCCGCTCGATACTGTCTAACTTCGATTATTCTGGATCTATTTTTATCGGAGTCGGGATCACGATCTTTTTCTAATTCTTCCTCAAGAATCAGTTTAAGTTTATTTAAATCTTGGGGAGGGAACTTTTCTTCCAGCGTTCTGTTGACATACGAAGTACAGCTTCCCCCAAAAAGTCTTTCGATTGATGGGCTTATATAGGTAATATTAAGTTCTAGATCCGTTGTCCATATTACATCGGTTGTGTTTTCAGCAATTTGCCGATATTTTTCTTCACTTTCTGCCAGCTTATGTAATAGATGATATCGATCAATTTGGGTTAAAAAAATACTGCAAAGAAGATAAGACCCCATAGGATATAGAATGATAACCGGGAAAAACATACTTTCAAGAGTATCTCTTACTAGATCTTTAGGTAAAGCAAACATACACAAAAGCATATCAATATGAACAATTAACCCCAATAAATAAAATTCAAGATTATATGGAAATTTACTTTCTAGGATGTTCTCAAAACGATATCTGTGCCAAAGGATACCTATTGATCCTGTAGTCAGAATTACAAGTACACCCATAATAACACCAGGTCCACCTATGATGATCCGATAAGTGATCATGATAAGCCCAGCAATCAACGTGGGGACTGCTCCGAAAAACATACCTGAAACACTGATTAAAATCGACCTGGCATCGAATATGACTCCCTTTTCAAGCTGCATAGCCGAAGACATAATCAATAGCCCGGCTCCCCCATTTAAAAATCCAAGCACAATTTTGTAAAATAGGTTATATATCCTGTTCTTGGTTTGAAATACAGAATATATTAACGCTAAAGTCAACAAAATTGTGATGTTATATATGAGATTAATCGCAACATCCTTATCCATATTTTCAATCCTCAAATCTTATTTGAAGTTCAGTTCAATATTTGTTCTTTAGTGTCGAAATCTCAGATTATTTATAAATATAGTTCAATTTATCACAAAATATTATAAATTTACAATATGCTTTAAAGGATATAAAGGGGAAAACTACATTATTTGAGTCTGTTATTTAAAGTTATTTAAAGTTATTAACGTATATAAATCCTTTTTAATTTATGGCCAAAACTCTAATTTGCTTTTTGGGATAATTTTTTAAAGCCAAGCGCCAAAAAAAGAATTAAGGGTATCCCGAAATCGATAGGAACAGCAAAGTACTTCCATACATGTTCCCTTAAATATAAAAACCATACATCGTTTTTACCTATAAAATAAGTAAGAACTATTATCGCTAAACCAAAAATTCCAATAATGTAGGGACTTTTCTTCTTTATGCCGGTGGTTTGCATGAAGGCTTTATAAGAACAATAAGAATAAATACCGGCTTGAATCATTATACTCCAGTACCACAGTGCAACCATAAATGATTCAAAACGGTGGAGATATTGAGTAATCTGAATAGACCTGACAAAATCCATACTGGGAATACGCATTATTGCAACGACCTGAGGTCCCATGACCATCAATTCTGCAACAAAATAAAAGATAAAGAAAAACCCTCCGATAAACAAACCTGAAGCGGCTGAACCAAAAGCCTTTTGTGGGTTAGACACCATGGGCAGAATCATAGCTACAAGCAATGGTGTCAGCCCTATAAAGGTATCCGTTTCTATGCTCGATTTAAGGACAGGCATTACACCAAAATCAAAGAAAGGCGTAATCCTGTCAATGTTTATCTCAGCCAAAGAAGCCATAAAAACAAGGATAAAAAAGATTATACTAAATCCGAAAGCAAAAACGGCTGTTCTGGCAATGACTTCAGGCCCTTTCCATACAATAAAGGAAATGACAAAAATGTGCAGCGCTGCCACTACTAGAAATGGTGTTTTGGGCAGCAAAAAGCCCGTAAGATGTTGGATGTACATGGATATTGAACTGGAAGCATTCAGGAAAAAATACAATGTAAGTATTAACCCTAAGATCTTTCCCAATAATTTCCCCAGTAACTCAGAGCTATATTCCACTATTGTTTTATCTGAAAATTTCTGTCCGACATAAATAACCAAAAATAGAAAGGGAAGCACAGTTAAAATACCGATGATACCGCTGATCCACATATCATGGCCGACTTTTCTAGCCAAAATACCACTGGCGTAATTAATGGTTGAAGGCCACATAATGCAAATCAAAAGATCTCTGAACTGATTATTATGAATGACTTCCTTCCCTTTGATCAATGACTTCCTGCTCCTTTACTGCACATGAATAGGCTCCATTGGCTTTGCCAAAGATACATGATTGATATTTACGTTTACATCAACATCGACTTTAGCATTTTCAATACGTTGATTCCAATTCGAAGATATCTGATGCCATTCTTCCTTATGCTGTCTGTTCAGTACTCGGCTAAAACCAATAAAGTCCACTTGCAATTCCTTTGCCTTTGTAACAGAGGACTGTATATCTTGACTAATAGCTTTCTCCATCGCTTTTTCCAGCTCAGCCAGTTTCTGCATATCGTTAAAATCAGTATGACATGCTTGTTCGTTAATGATGGCTGTAACTTTAACGTTAATCGCAAAATTTGGCACCTCATTATCTAAAGAACTTTTAATGGATGACTTTGCTTGTTTAATTTCAAGGGTAATTGGCTTATCATCATAAGGGCAATTCACAACCATGATGGATTCATCCATTTTGTTTCTGATCCATAAAAGACCTCTTGTCTGCACTTCATCCAGCGAATCTGTTAATTTATCGCGGTTAAAAACGTAGGCACCGCTTGTTTTTAAAATAGGTTCTGATTTGGATTGATCAAGAACAATCTTAGAGGTTACAGGACCTATATTGGGATCAATGTAGTCTTCCAGAAAATCTTTAAGCAACATTTTGTAAGACTTGCCTGTTGTGCTCTCACTATCAATGATTTCTTCCAGATATGTTGCAGGATCTTTTTCCATTTCGGGGATTATTTTCAGAAGATCTCCCGCCTCACCTGGAGTAACTGCAACTAATGTTCTTAACCTAAGCTCAGGATTTCTGCTAAAGAAATCAAATATTTCAAGATTATCTCCTCTTGCCAGCTGCTCACCGATGATTATGACTTTAATATGAGACCAGAAAATACGTCGAGAAGATATCGAAGACATATTTCGTATCGCTTCAAAAATTGTCTTTCCTGTTCCAGTAACGATCCAAAAAGGTTTAGGCTGAGTAGTGCCTGATGGTGTTTTACTGTAAGTCTCCGGATTGGCAATTTGTGCTGTGACCTTAAATCCGTCATCTGTCTTATCAAGACCAATGCTTAAAACAAAGCCAAGTTCATTAATTTCCCTGGCATCCCAACAACCGGTGAGAAAAAACGAAAGCGAAATAACGAGAATAAAAGCTACTATTTTTCTCAATTCTCATCTCTCCTCCTCCACAAACTTGCCGATTTTGTGCCGGAGTTTGGTGGACCCGGTTTCATGCTGGGACCCGTCTTGATAAATTCCTTGCGAGCAATATAACCGGGAAGCCGATTCATTCCCCACCAGGGATGCCTCACCACAACGTCTTTATATTTTTGATTTGCAGATATAAAGGGCTCCATGTAATTTACGCCAAAAGAACGAAGACTATTTAAGTGAATAAGGATTATACTTAACCCTGCCATAATACCCGGCAAACCGAGTATAGATGCCAGCAGCATTAAAGGGAATCGGAGCATACGCCCTGAGCCCGCCGCATTAAAAGCCGGAATAGCAAAGGAACTAATCCCCGTTAAAGCTACGACAATGACCATAGCTTGTGAAACAATACCCGCTTGAACTGCAGCCTGACCAATAACCAGACCCCCTACGATACTTACAGCTTGACCCGCCTGTTTGGGTAAGCGCAAACCTGCCTCCCTTAGAATTTCAAATGTAGCTTCCATCATAAGCGCTTCTCCTATGCTGGGAAACGGTACACCCTCACGTGAAGCAGCAATGGCCAAAGCGAGCGTAGTCGGAATCATTTCCTGATGATAGCTTGTTAAAGCAATATATGCTGCAGGAAGAAGAACCGAAATTAAATAAGCGATAAGTCTAACCAATCTCGTTAAAGAACCTATAGGATAACGTTCGTAATAGTCATCTGAGGACTGAATAAACTGAACAAAAATTGTGGGAACGAGTAAGACATAAGGAGTTGTATCGACAAGAATGGCCACACGTCCTTCCAAAATTGATGCAGAAACCTTGTCCGGGCGTTCCGTATGCTCGATCTGAGGAAATGGAGACATGGGAGTATCCTCTATTAACTCTTCAATATAACCGCTCTCAAGTACACCATCGATTTCAATTCGTTCTATTCGGTCTCTAACTTCTTGTATTAATCCTTCCTTGGGCTTTCCTTCAAGATAGACGATTAAAACCTGAGTTTTAGTCGTTGTACCTAATTGAAAAGGTTCCATCCTCAAATCAGGGCTTTTAATACGCCGCCTTATGAGCGCCGTATTGTTGTAGATATTCTCAGTAAAACCATCCTTTGGTCCTCTAATTACATTTTCGGATTCAGGTGGAGAAATGGGTCTGTCCTTCCATCCTATACTTCCTAAAATAAGTACTTTGTCAACTTGATCCAAAAGCAAGATTGTATTACCATTCATCAGTTCATATAAGATCGTGTTAACATTAACTTCTTCCTTAACAATAGTGTTAGGTATTCCGTATTTTTTAAGGGTTTCAAAACAATCCAAGTTATTTTTTAAACTATTGATTCTGTCATTTAACATCAATGCCCCAATCACTTGCTCATTAATAAGTTCCCTTTCGATCATCCCTATAATGAAAATGACAGCTGCTTTCATTTCTGTATCCGCAGTAATTGTAAATTCTCGGACGAGTATGTCATAGGCAAAACCCATAATGCTTTGTATTGTTTCAATATTTGAAGTCAAATCCGAAGAAAGTTTTCCCTGCACAGGCAGTTGATTTTGGTCAATTTGATTCTGTTCTTCAATTTTCTTTCTTTCTTTTTTATGGCTGTATTTAGAAAATGGCATAATAAAGCTCCTTTAGGATAATCACAGTTTAGTATGTGTTTAAGGCAAATTGAATTATTCAGAAATCCTTTTCGATCACTTTAAATCAAAAAATCTTTAGGAAATAAAATAGAAGATGACTCCTGTTAAAACACAGAAAATCATCTTCTTGTCTTGCAACCTCTTAAAATGGTTTTATTATGAATCTTCCCCGGCTGAGATCCTTGCTTTTTTAAAAATATAATAAGCTCCTACTAATAGAAAAACAACAAATGCATTTATCAACATCTCAAGGGTTATATTTAATTCATTCCCTTTTTCAACCGTCTTTTGAATACTCAAAAATAATATTTCCCGAATACCCGAAATCACCCCAACATAAATAAAAGGGCTCAAACTAAATTTTTCTTTCCTAAAAAAACGAAGGACAGTCCAAATGACCTCTTTGATTACCAAAAGAAGAAGTGCATTACTTACTAATGTAAGAATTGAAATATTGCCATTATCAATGGTCCTGATTGAATCAAAAATAATAAGTAAAGCAGCTATAACTAACATAACAAAAACGATAAGGTGAAGTATGACTTCAGTCCAAATAAGTAAATTAGCTATTCTGTCGATAACATTTTTAATAACCGCATTCTCCTCTCTTTACTTTTGTTATATGATTCTTTATTGAGTATAATTCTATTATAGCATTCCTTTCAATAATTAGATTATAAAATTTTCTATTTGCAAACTGTTACTACTTTAGGATATTAGTTAAAGTACCTATCTTTTCAATAGAAACTACGACTTTATCTCCTGACTTCAACCAGCGTTGTTCGGCTTCAGGATAACCTAAAATCACTCCGCTGGGTGTTCCCGAGAAAATTATATCCCCTGGCTTTAAGGTCATATATTGAGATATATAACTGACAATGGTTGCGCAATTAAAAATCATATGCTGGGTATTCGAAGATTGGCGTATATCGCCATTGACTTCACATTGGATAGCCAGGTTATTAGGATCAACTTCATCTGATGTCACTAAATACGGACCAAGCGGTGCGAAGTGATCACAGGTTTTACCCAATAACCATTGTCCCGAACGAAATTGAAGATCACGTGCGCTTAGGTCATTTCCAACTGTGTAACCAAACACATAGGAAAGAGCATCTTCTTTAGAAACGTTTACAGCTTCTTTTCCCATAACAATAACTAATTCTGCTTCATAATCAAATTTCTCTGCCAATTTAGGAAGTTGGATGACTTGATTATGGGCAGCTAAGGCATTATTGAACTTACCAAATAAAATCGGAGATTCCGGAATATTCATGTTGCATTCTTCCCCGTGACTTATATAATTCAGCCCGACACAAAGAATTTTTTCAGGTTTAATCACGCAGGGTGCATAAACAATCTTTTCTTCCGGAATAGTTTTTACCTCTTTATTGAGCAATTCAGCGAGTTTGGCTAAGCCCTTATCTCCACTTTCAATAACTTGTTCCAAAGTTGTTGGTCCATCATAAGAATCAGCAGCAGTTGCTGATTCTACATCTATAATCCCCTGATCAGCTTTAATCCCCAAGCGAATTTGTTCTCCTGCTTTAAAATTAAGCAACTTCATCTTACTTACCACCTTATCCTTAAACTTCTGCCCTTGGCAGCTTTTGTATCTTTAGTATATCTGAGCAATCGATTATGTCAATGAAAATCGATTCTTCATAAACAATCGATTTTAGGGTTTTTATTGTGTATACTATTAAATGTTCAGCAAATATATGTTAACAAATAATCGAGAAAAACCACTTACTTATTGTCTTGATATTAGATTTATCATGGCTGTTTTTTTAAAGGATGGATAAGAATTATGGCAAGGCGAAATGGGTCATTAACCTTAACAGAAAATGTCTATAACCAGCTCCGTGCTGAAATATTATCGGGTTACCTTTCTCCCGGAGCACCTTTGATGCCTGGAGATTTACGAATACGTTTTAACGTATCTATTGCAGTGATACGTGAGGCATTGACACGTCTAGCAGCTCAGGGCC
Organism: Desulfitobacterium nosdiversum; assembly: GCF_049860565.1. Classification (GTDB taxonomy): domain Bacteria; phylum Bacillota; class Desulfitobacteriia; order Desulfitobacteriales; family Desulfitobacteriaceae; genus Desulfitobacterium_A; species Desulfitobacterium_A nosdiversum. The sequence continues at coordinate 1,018,293 of NZ_CP172056.1, read as the reverse complement.
TTGCTAAGCAAAGTCCAAACTATGGCTTTACCGTAATGACCCTTTCTGCATCTCACTTAAAAAACATAATAGAAGCTCGTAGAATTAACGAGGGAGCGGCGTTACAACTGGCTATTTCTAAAGGCGATGTATTATGGGAGTCAAATATAATTGCACTGCACCATCAATTAGAACAAACTCCTGAATACTCTGCGAATGATAAATTTCGCGTCAATGATACTTGGTCTGAAATACATGGCAAATTCCACCACGCACTGATTGAAGCCTGTGACAACCCCATATTGCTCGATATCTGCACCCGTTTATGGAATATGAGCGAACTTTATAGAAACTGGTCTATTTCCCGTGATAATAAACGTCCGATACTTTCGGAGCATAAAACATTGATGGAGGCTGTACTCGCACGCGACAGCAAACTTGCAGTTGATCTCTACAGCGCGCATATTCAACTTACAATAGATATATTGACTGAGAATAATCAATTTCTAAATAAATAATTCAATTCTTTGTCATTGCGTTTGCAATATCGTAAAGGAGATTTCTCATGCAGAAAATTTTTTATTGGATAGCCACAATGCTTCAGCTCCTTTTATTTATCGCAGCATATGGAATCCATATATTTTCTATAAAAAAGATGGGAATGATGAGATACGTAGTATTTATGAATCATCAATGGGAAGAGTTATTTCCCCTTCATCAATTGCAGTATGTTGCAGTTGCGATCTTAATTCTAATTGATCTTATTATTGCAGCAAAACTTACAAAAATTAAGAAAGATTGTTCATTTGCAAGTAAAATGATCTTACCCATGGTTATAATGCTTACAATTCTTACAACAGCTTTTGCCCTATTAACTTTTGCATTTTCAACAGATAACTTCCGCTCATTTTATTTCGTTAGTCTTATACTCGTTATCATCACACTGATCCAAGACCTTAAAATTTTTATCTATTTAAAAAAGCGAGTCTGGCTTTAAGACTCTTATCTGCTAATCGCCATGCGTGGCGCACCAAAAAATGTCTGATAGCCTTTCGCCATCAGACATTTCTCAATTAATCAATTTATTTATATTTTGCTGCTGCTTCTTGTGGAGTAATCGCTTGTACTGGATTTTTTTCATCCATCTGCCACACGAACCATCCGCCATCATACAGTTTTACATTTGTCCAGCCGTTTTGATAGGCCATAAGCCAAGGAATGGTTGCTCTCCAACCTGTACCACAGTAAAATGCAATATCGTTATTTTTTGTTATTCCCTGTTCCGCCCACATGGCTGCTGCCTTATCAAAATTGATAAATGTTCCATCTTCATTGCGGTAGTCAGTTTCATCATGGCCCCAGACGGCCCCTTTGGGTTCGCCAGCTCTTTTGATATAACTATATCCGCTTTTTTTACCTTCAAATTCATCTATACTTCTAACACTCACTAATCTAAAGTTCTTATTATTTGCTAATTTATCCTTTACTTCATCAATAGATAGTACATATTCTGGATGTGCAGGTACTTTTAGGCCAAAGTCTTTAGTCGTTGCTTTAGCAGTTTCTATACCATCTTTTGTAGCATACCCTGCTTTTGTCCAAGCATCCAAGCCACCATCAAGAACTTTTACATTTTCAACACCCGCCCAGAGAAATACGAACGCAACTCGTGTAGCCCCTGAGTCACCGCCATAAATAATAACGTTTGTGTCCTTCGTTACTCCATATGTTTTCATTACTTTCGCAATTTCTTCGCCCGTTCTGATATTCCAGTACTTATCTTCTTCAATCTCATCCGTATTTAAATGAACTGCACCGGGAATATGGGCTTTTGTATATGCTTTATCTTCTTCTGCTTTGCCCCAAGAAGCTTCAATAATAATATAATTCTCTGATTCTTTCTGTTTACCGTCAATAACGCTTTTTACCCAGTTTGCGGGGACAAATACCTTTTTCTGATCCACTGCCTTAACATCCGATATTTCTGCAGAGGGTTTATCCCCAGGTTTTTGTGAACTTGTTTTAGAAGCACAACCAGTTGCAACTACAGCGACCATTGCACCACAAAGAAGAATACTAAGCCATTTCTTTTTCATATAGATCTCCTTATCTCCTTACTTAATAATATTCTTATTAAACCCCTATATGGTTAACGTAAAAGAATATTATCGCCGAGTTAAATGCTAACATTAATATAATACCTATGTAAATATATTATTAGTATTTAATTATAATATACATTTGTATTTATTTATGTATCTGCCTTCATCCCTTATTATAAAAGGGACTGTTGCAAAACCTATGGTCGTGTAGTTTCTCGCATATCCGCTCACTCAGGCGCTCCGGGACTGGTTCACTTCTATGCGAGAAACTACGCTTTCAGGTCTTTTGCCATAGTCCATAATTATTGTGCGCACGAAAAAAGGACTTGTTTTGCAACAGTCCCTTTTGATTCGCTTTTAAAAAAACAGCTTATTAATTTCTTCTTCAATTATCCCATAGGTTTGAATCACTTTCTTCCCCTTCGCTTCTAAAATCTTCTGCGGATGATATCCTATCCGCAGCGTTAATATTACATCACAATCATCTAATGCCTTAAGGATTACATCCATTCTATTCTCTTGCTCGCCACATTCATAAGATCCGAAACAATACTTAGATACAGCTCTTTGCTCTAATAATTTTATACTTCCTTTTTTTGCCTGATAAATTGTAAAAAACTCCGCATGTCCGAAATGCTGGTCAATCAGTTTTCCCTCTTTTGAAGTTATCGCGACAATCAAAGTTGACTCAATGCTTATATTCCTTGATTCCTTTTGTTTTGACAATCCCATATCTTTAGCTCCCTCTAAATTATTATTTTACGATTCTCCTTGCATATCTTGTTTTATACTGCATTACACGGATTAATTGCTGAATTCATTTGACATTCTGTCAAATCATCATTTGGAAGCTCTTGTAATTTAATAATATTACTTAACGCTTCAGGATCAAAACCTGCTATGTATCTCCCCTCAATTACCATAAGGGGTCTTGTTATGAGAATCGGATTGCGGCATAAAAGATCCAAAGTCTCTTTTTGGGGTAATGCTCCCAGAATTACTGTACCTGCTTTAACATCAGGCGCGTTTTTATTAAACCACTTCTCCAATTCCAGATCTTTAAAAAATGACATCAGTAAATCAGGTGTCCATTTTGTTTCAAAAATGGATCTCTCATCTACGGTGTGTCCTGCTTTTAACAAGAAGTCTTTTTGTTTTGCGCCACCGATACAACCGGGCTTAGTGTAAAAAATAATATGCGCCAAATTTATCCTCCTTAAAACTATCTAACTAAACAATATCCTCATAAAAACAAAAGCCGTACAAGTTTTATAACCTGTACGGCTCCATTGCCTAATAATCAATGTTTATTATACTTGATTTCGGAAGAATTTCCAAACTTATTCAGCCCTAATCTAACGTCCACTACAAAATATTACGGAATAACAAAAATCTGTCCGGGATAAATTAAATCAGGGTCCGCAATATTATTAAGCTCCTGAATTGTTTGATAAGTCGTTCCGAATTTCTGAGCGATTTCAGAAAGTGTATCACCCGGTTGAACTGTATAATTTACGACTTTCTTTTCCTCAGGTTGTGTTTGTTCAGCTTTCTGTTGTTCAACTTTTTGTTCTTCATTATTATCCACCAGTTGCTTAGGAACATAAAAATGTTTATCAGTATAAACGGCAACCTGTCCATCTAAGTCCATGGGGACACCGTCAACAGAAGCGACACTCTGATTAGCCTTTATCTTAACCAATTTCCCGTCTTCTCCATTAAAAGTAAATTCATTTGTTTGGGTATCCATTGTCCCCATACTTGTCACATCAACAAACAGCTTGCTTGTAGCTTCACTTAAGTTTACTCCCATACTATCAGCAACAAAAGTTGCCACAGAAGTGTTATCAATAACGCCTTTTGGCAGCTTAACACCTGCAGGTGCAAAAACATAAAGAGGAACATCCTCACCAGTATGTCCACCGGTCGTATAACCTATAGCACATTTTGTACTCATGGTCTTTACCAAGTTAGCCGTTGTGGGGTCAGCTTTAAAAGCGGTAATTTCCTTAGCAATGGCAGCGTCCGCAGGATCGATACCATAAGCTTTTAGCGCACTATCAAGGCTTGCTTCACTTTTGGTTTTATCGACCAGTGCCATAGCTCCTTCTGCTGTTTTTGTAGCTCCTTTTAGAGGAGCGAGTATACCGAAGCCATCTTTGTCATAAGTTGTCGACGCATTACTCCCGATGGTGATTCCGCTATTTCCGTGGTCAGTCGCAGCAATAACAATCGTATTGCCATCAGCCTTGGCAAAATCCACGGCTGCTTTAAAGGCTTTGTCAAAAGCCAGAGTATCTGTCGCAATTCCAACAGTATCATTGGCATGCGCTGCCCAGTCGATTTTGCTGCCTTCTACCATAAGGAAAAATCCATCCTTATCCCTATTGAGCAAGTCGATGGCTTTGGTTGTCATCTCTGCCAAAGAAGGCTCGACAGCCGGGTCTCGGTCAAGATCATAAGAAAGATTATTTTTTCCGCTGATTGTTCCTGTGAAATTTCCCCAAACGTGATCAGCATTAGTCGCTAAAAGCTCATTACGGTCATTCAGGATAGTATAGCCCTTGTCTTTGGCAATACCGATGATATCCAATACTTTCGTATCTACTTTTGTCGCCCCTGTTCCCAGCAACACATCCAGTTTCTGGTTAAGCATTTGTTCAGCAATTGGAGCATAATTACTGCGTTTTACTTCGTGGGAACTGTAGCCTGCTGGTGTAGCATGCATAAACTCGCTGGTAGCAATGAGACCTGTGGCCTTGCCCTCCAACTGTGCCGCCTCCAAAACTGACGCATGAGGACTAAGCGAAGCATCTACACCCAATGCACCGGATATAGTTTTGTTTCCCGTTGCATAGGCAGTGGCTGCAGGTGCAGAGTCGGTGATCGGACCATTGGTCCATCTTGTTTTTACCATAGCTGTTACATATTCATCCAGGTTGAGGGGTACATCTCCTTTTTCATTTAACATATAACGGGCAAGGGTAGTAGCTCCAACACTCATTCCATCCGGGATCATCATAATAACATTTTTGGCGGTTGGGGCACTTGAAGCTGCGCTTGCTTGCTGTGGCACAGCCACTCCGAAAGCCAAGGCAACAATCAAACTTAAGGACAGTGAATTTTTGATTGTTCTTTTGTTCATTATTATGTCTCCTTTTTTAAAATTTGATAAAATGCGTGTCTTGAACTAATCCCCTTCACCTAACTCCAAAGAGGATTCCTTCAGCACTTGGATATTTTTAACTTTATTGTAAGGGTAATATGTTAAAGTTTTATTAGGTGTAAATTAAAAATAGTTAAATTTTGTTAATCAGCTATGCTGTAAATAAACCTCTTAAGTTTAAAATAAAAAAGAAAAGGATTTTTGTATAAACGCAAAAATCCTTTTCTTCTTATTGTCTTTACCGAATAAAATTGGTAAATATATTTTCTTCTCGCTCCGGGAATGGAACGCCGGCTTTGATGCCAGCCTCTTTGCACTTTAAAAACCATGCCATATTCCTTCCCAATATACGCATCGTTTGCAAACCTTCTAAATCTTTTTTAACGTCCTCAGGTGTGTGCCCGTGTACCATGTTCCAATATCTCGATGAGATAACTGGCATTTCTGATATGGTAAAGTATTTGTTCAGTTGATCAAAGGTTGCGGTCGTTCCGGCTCTTCGTGCGGATACAACAGCTGCCGCCGGTTTTAGATAAAAACTTTGTCTTCCTGAGCATAAATCCGCATAAAAAACACGGTCTAAAAATGAAGTAATGGCTCCCCCTGCAGCTGCATAATGTACGGGCGAACCGAATATAAACCCGTCAGCGTCTCCCGCAATATCGAGAAAATCATTGACTCGGTCAGAAAATACACAATGCCCCGTTTTCTGGCAGTTTTTACAGGCAATACATCCGGATAACGGCTTGGTTCCTAGCTGAAAAATTTCGCTTTCAATTCCTTCTGCTTTGAGTGTTTCAGCCACTTCTTCCAAGGCCGTAAATGTACATCCTTTTTCATGGGGGCTTCCATTCACTAATAATACTTTCATACTTACCTCCTGTTTATACCGTTTTTCCCATTTCATAGGCCTGCTTCTTTTACTCCAAGCATTAACTGATCGCACAACAGGTCAGAGTTTCCGCCTTTCCTCGGGCCGGCAACAGCACCGATACTTTTTACTCAATTCTTCATATTTGCTTCCTTGAATATTTTAATTCTTGGAGTTAACTCCAAGTCAAGTGTTTTTTTAAAGTAATTGCAATACTCTCTTTTGGCTCTTTTCCTTATATTGATTGAAATCAATTGGTAAACCTTATCTTTCATTCCATATTGTAACAACGGCATGAGACAAAGCATAGTATGTACTATCTTAAAGCAAAGGAGGAATTCTGATGGCATTTGGTGCTGTTGACGGTGCTTTTACGCCTCGCTTCTTACCAGGTATTGCAATTGTGGTAGTTATCATTCTTCTGCTTATCGCAATGGGAATCGTCTTCTAATCTAATTGAATTTATGGATTTTGAAAGGGGGTAAGATCATGTTCGGAATGGGCGGTTTCGGTGGTGCATGTTGTCCATCGGTTGCTCCTGTTGGAGGTGTTGGCGTAGGCGTTGGTGTCGGGATTATCGCAATTGCTATCTTGATCCTCATCGCATTAGGAGTCATCTTCTAAATTAAGAAAAAAGAAAGGAATAAAAGCTTATGCCTGTACGTTTTAGAGGTTTTGGATTCTTCCCATTTTTTAATCCGTTCTTTAATCCGTTCTTTTTCCCATTTTTCTTTCCATTTTTCTTCTTCCGGCGTCGGCGGTTTTAGTTAATACAGGCTAGGCTTTTGCCTAGCCTTATCATTCTATTTTCTTATTTCGGAGACGATTAAATCAGACTTAAGTTGTTTCTTTACCATTGTTGAAGGCGTACTCTTGTCGGATATCCCATTTGTCCTAATTGTTGAAGTATATCTCTTTCTCTCCGCATCAGCGATTGTTGCAGTTCTTCTTTTTGCGTAATTGATCCTCCACCCCCGGCTCCACCGATCGCCGTCCCCCATTGTTGTCTGAGAGTCGATTGCAGTGCACGAGCCGCTTCTTGAGGTGTACCATAACGTGTTAAAGGTTCAGTAGTACGAGGAGCAGCTTGGACAGATTCTGAAAAAATGCTTTGCAATTGTTGTGCTGTAGTTGGAGGCGTACTTGGCGCAGACATTGGAGTCATCGCAGCGGTATTTGCAGCTGCAACGAAGGTGGGATAAACAGGAATTATAGGATAACCCATAAGTCCGTGTAAAAAAAGATGCATCTTTAATTTCCTCCTATCAAGAATGTTTTCTTAATAAAAACTGTCGGTGAATAATGAAGCTCAAAAAATAATTTCTAAGAAATATAGAAAATAATCATGAGATGAAAACGAGGAGATATTATCTTACAATACCAGATTATGGAGACTGAATTTGTCTCGTTACCATGGACATCTTGATATATTTACACCTCTTATTGAACTATCGAGTATTCAATAAAAATAGCTCATAGATTAAAAATATAAGCTACGAGCTATCTGCAATAAGCTATCAGTTATAGGCTAAAGAACGCTTCCATTAAATCTAGTCGATAAACATTTGTGTCCAATAATGCCCAAAGGTTCCGCCTTGGGCATATCCAACACCGATCTCACGATACTGAGCATTGAGTAAATTAGTGCTGTGGGATGGTTCATTGATCCAAGCACATACTGCCTCCTCTGGGGTAGCTTGACCGCCGGCTACATTTTCCGCTGCTGCCTTATATGAAATTCCATAGGCAAGTATCATCTCAAAGGGGGAACCATAGGTTGGGGAATGATGCTCGGCATAATCCTTATCCCTCATGTCTTCTGACTTTAATCTGGCTACACGGGATAGTTGTCCATTAACCGTAAAAACAGGCAGGCCATTTATTTGACGGAATTGGTTCGTAAGCTCAATAACCTTTTGCTCAATACAATTCGGAACAAATAGATTTGGAATAATGAGTTGTTGACCCGGATAAATCAAAGAAGGGTTTTTAACTTGAGGATTAACCTGGATAATTTCCGAAATCCCAACTTGAAATTTTAAGGCTATTTCCCACAATGAATCGCCCTGCTTAACGATATATGTAGTCATAAAATTCTATCCCTCTCACTAGGATTCAATTCTTCATCGCTATTATTTATTATACGGTTTTAAAGAAAAAGAGTGTTCGGTATTCAATGGAACACAACGAGTTATACATGAATAGAATTGAATGATTCTATCGGCGATGATTCTTAGTGAGAAGGTGTGATCATAATGGATTCGATAAGATCGCAAAAATACAAAGACGATTTACCCATCCAAACCATCAATAGAATAAGAAATATTCTATCTGACTTAGGAATCTTGACCGTTGAAACGGGCTGGCTGCATCCCGCGGAAAACTTTTATTCGGTTAATGTCACCGTAGCGAATACTACACTGTCAACGAACGGGAAAGGTACAACCTACGAATTCGCACTGGCAAGCGCATATGGAGAACTCATGGAAAGGCTTCAAAACCAAGCGCATTTTCGCCTAAATAACGATGTAAGTCAGGAGGCCATTGAATATCTTGGTTTTTTCTATGCCCCTGATGAAAAACGAATGAGTATGGATGACCTTCTAAACAGTGAAGATGAATGGATCGTTGGAAAACTTTCGAAGTATAACTCCGATGATTTAAAAAGAGAACTATTAGAAAAGTGGCAATCCATTTCCTATGAGACGATGCCTTGTGACTTCATTGCTGTTCCTTTCTGCAACTTAAACAACGGTAAATTATCCTATATCCCGATGAAAATGTTATCGAAGATGTATATGTCAAACGGGATGTGTGCCGGAAACACTTCAGAGGAAGCTTTAGTCCAAGGGATTTCGGAGGTCATGGAAAGATATGTTAACAAATATATTGTAAAGGGAAAAATAACCCCGCCCTCAATTCCAAGAGAATATATCCAACGATTTCCCAGGATTTGCGACATGATCACTCAAATCGAGTTAAGCGGGAATTTCGAAGTTATAATCAAAGATTGCTCGCTGGGCAAGGATTTCCCTGTTATCGGTGTGATCTTCATTAACAAAGACGATCAAACCTATTTCATTAAGTTTGGTGCACATCCTGACTTTGAGATTGCCGCCGAACGTACATTGACCGAGCTCCTGCAGGGCCAGGACATTAGGAACATGCGGGGTATTTGGGAATTCTCTTATAAAAACAATGTGATTGATGAGCACAAAAACCTTATCCATATTTTTGCCAATGGCAGCGGCCGATACCCCAATGAGATATTTGCTTCGAATTTTAGTTATGCGTTCAGCCCCTTTACTGATGTCAGCAAAATGGATAATAAAAAAATGCTTAAATACTTGGTCCATTTACTGAAAAACGTCGGTTATGATGTTTATGTCCGAAATGTATCTTTTTTGGGCTTTCCCGCGTTCCATGTTATAGTACCCGGCTTTAGTGAAATTGAAGAAATCAATGACTTCGATGAGCTTTTAAACTACACTGCTTTTGTCAATATCAAAAGGCTGCTGCGCAATATGAGCGATTTGTCAAACGACGAGCTTATCAAAATTGCTGACTACCTTGAAAATAAAAATTTTGGTCTTGATACAAATGTACTGAGCCTCTTGAATCTTTCGTTGCAAGATTCCTTACCCTGGTACTATATGAATATTGAATTATTTGTATTGGCTATATATTGTAAAGTTGGCCAATACACCAATGCAGCTAAGCTATGTTGGAGATTGTTAGATAAAATTCAGCCTAATTCTCTGAATTATGGAATGATAACGTATTATAAATGTTTGAGAGATTTTTTAGATGCAAGAGCGGATGGTACACCCTATGATGTTATCGAAAATATGCTTGGCAAATTCTATCCCCTGCAAATAGTTATGGCAATTATCGAGGAGTTTGGAAACTCAGAAACTTTATTTAGGAACGGCCTTATAACGTGTTTCAAATGTGAGGCTTGTCAGCTAAGGGGTAATTGTTTATACAAGGGAACAGAAGAAGTGTTAATTAAGATTAAGGAAAGGTACTCAAAAAGTACTATCCATCATTCCGACTTAACTTCTCTGTTAAATCAGATAGAATAAGTTTGTGTCGATCAAAAGGCGAGGACCATACAATTCTCGCCTTTTAACTCGTCATAAAGGGGTAGAACGGTTTTGGCTCTGCGTTTTATGATTTAACCTTTTACACCGACGAATATACTACGGGGCGGAGGCGGGGGCGTTAAAAATTGCATCATCATTCGCCCGGTTGCTGATGGAAACCCGGTAATAAATTTCATCATGGTTTGGGGCATTGTTGGCGGAGGAATTCTCTTTTGTTCGAAAACATAAGCGGGCGGGAGCCACGATGCGCTCATAAATGTTGTAGGAGCAAATGTCTGTCGGGGACTCACTGGAATTGCGGGCGCACTTGGCGCAGACATAGGAGTCATTGCCGCAGTATTTGCAGCAGCAACGAAAGTACGGGGTGCGTAGTAATTTGGAAGAACGGGATATCCAGGGTACGCGATATTATAAAATAAATGCATTTTGATGCCTCCCTAATAAAGTAATACTATATAGCAGTTGATTTCTAAGAAAATACCATACATTATTGGTCCACAATATATTACCAATATATGGATATAAAAATTGTCTCGTTACCCCTGATATGTTGTTGTTAGCGTTATTTAGAGTTTTCATTCCGAGCTAGCCGTTGTGCTTTCAGCGTAAAATAAGCGTTCTACAGTTTTCAATAACTATCTTGACAAACACAGCTAATATTTTATGATTGATATTAGACTAAATCTACTATAGGAGTATGTCTTATGGAATTTAACAAATGCCCTTGTTACGGAGGTAACCTTGATAAATTTATTCAGCCGATGATTCTAATTATTCTTGCTCAGGAAGACCTTTACGGCTATAAAATTCTTCAGCACATGGCTGAATCGTCCATGTGTAAAGGACAAAAGCCGGATGGAACCGGGGTCTATCGTTTTCTTAAAGCAATGGAGAACAGGGGGTTGGTTAAATCCTCCTGGTCTTTGGATGATTCAGGACCGGCAAAACGAATTTACCATATTACGAACGAGGGAAAAGATTGCCTTTCTCACTGGATTGATACTTTGGAAGATTATCGTCAATCTATTGGAAAGATGCTTGAAGAAGCACACAAGGTATACGAGAAAACCAAAAAATAATAAACGCAAACGGCTTTAATATTTATGGAATTATTGATGGAGAGAAATAGAGTCATCAAAAACATAAATAATTTTCTAGTGGATGAGCGATACCATTATGTACCAATAGCCAGGACGTATTATTATTATTGACATACCCCTATGGGGTATAATACAATTAAACCATTCCTGCCGGGGGAACTGAATAAACACTATCATCACATCTGACAATAAGAAATTACCAACTGTTGAATCAGGAGATTGATATGACCGAAAACATTATTTTTGATTGTGATAATACCATGGGAATCAATGGTTGTGATGTCGATGATGGACTCGCCTTATTGTATCTGTTAGGCAAAGAACACATAGACATCTGGGGAATTACAACAACATATGGCAACGGCGACGTTGATACGGTGTTTCATAACACTTCCAGAATGCTTAATGAGATCGGAAAGTCTCAAATTCCTTTGCTCAAAGGCTGTCAAGACAAAGATCATCTAAAAAGTGCTGCGACAGACTTTTTGCTCGAAACGGTTAACTCAAATCAAGGTGATATTTCTATTCTCGCCACAGGATCCCTTACCAATCTCTACGCAGCATATAGAGAAGACAACTATTTTTTTAAAAAAGTGAAGCGCATCATATTAATGGGAGGCGTTACTCAACCGCTGATCATTAATGGCCGAAATCTTGACGAACTTAATTTTTCCTGTGATCCGACAGCTGCCGAAAATATCTTAAGATATGGGAAAAATGTTTCCATCATTACCGGGAATAACTGTCTTGATGCATTTTTCTTGAAGAACGATTTTTTTAGCAGACTTTTATCCCGCAAAGAACCCATTGCCCGTTATATTGCTGAAGAATCCTCATATTGGTTTAATCACATGATGTCATTTTTCGAAATGGATGGGTTTTACAATTGGGATGTTGTTGCTGCGGCTTATTTAGCTAATCCCCTCTTGTTTCAAGATAATCTTTATTCAATAGATCTTCGTCCCGAGGATCTGAGGCACGGTCGATTAGCTGTGACCGACTCTCCCGCTGCAAATATAAAAGGAATCAACTTGCCGAAAATAAAATATCCTCGTGAATTAATCAATGATATCTATAATACCTGGTTAAGTGTGAAGTTTATCTAGATTACATTTTTCATTGGTTATCATATATAAAAAGGTTTAGAGGGGTGTAAAAAAGTGAAGAAAATCTTAGCCGTCTTATTGTTAGTGCTTCTTGTTTTTAGCGCTGCGGGTTGTTCGAAGACATCAAACGAACAGACGACCAACACAAGCTCTCAAGCAACCCGTTTTGAACAGGCTCTTGCCAAGGCCAAAGGAACCACGGTTAATTTTTATGGCTGGGGCGGCGACGAAAGAACCAACAAATGGATCGATACTCAGCTTGCTCCGTACTTAAAAGATCATTACAGTATTACCTTAAAAAGAGTGCCGATGGATATCGATCAGATCCTAAACAAAATGCTCGGTGAAAAACAAGCGGGTAAAAAGGACGGTTCTATCGATCTGGTATGGATCAACGGAGAGAATTTTTATACCGCGACAAAAAATAATTTGTTATATGGTCCTTTTACCCAGGAATTACCCAACTTTAATAAATATTTAGACCCAGCTTCCAAAGAGGTTCAATATGATTTCGGTTACGAAACCAAAGGCTCTGAATCTCCTTATGGGAAAGCAGAATTTGTTCTCATTAATGATTCTGCCGCAACCTCGGAAACTCCCAAAAATGCGGAAGAACTGCTCGCATATGCTAAAAAGTATCCTGGAAAAGTTACTTATCCAGCCCCTCCGGACTTTACCGGAAGTGCCTTTGTCCGAAATATTATTTATGATGTCGTGGGCTATGATAAAATCGCCAGCATAGGAAACGATAAGGCAAAGCTCAAAGGAACAATCCAACCGGCTATGGATTATCTTAAAGAATTAAGCCCTTATCTCTGGAAAGAAGGAAAAACCTACCCCGCTTCCATCGCTCAAGTCGATAACATGTTCTCTGACGGCGAGCTGGTCATGGACATGTCCTATAACCCCAATGCTGTTGCAGGCATGATTGCGACCGGGCGATTTAAAGATACGGCGAGATCCTTTATTTTTGATAAAGGGATGATTGGAAATACTCATTTTCTAGCGATACCTGCTAACGCATCCAACATTGATGGAGCACTTGTGGCGATTAATGCCATTCTAAGTCCGGAAATCCAGGCTTCCAAATATGATCCTAAAAACTGGGGAGATCTTCCGGTTTTGGAGAATAGCAAGTTAAACCCACAAGAAAAAGATCAGTTTAATAAGATTCCCTTAGGCAAAGGCGTAATCCCTCAGGATCAACTTCTGGCGAAAAGGCTGCCGGAAATGCCTGCTGATTTAATTCCGGCTATTGAAGAAATTTGGCAGTCGGAAATTCCCGGGAAAAACTAGGCTATGGCTCGGTCAAAAATCAAACCGTATGTTATGATCCTTCCGGTTGTGTTATTGATAGGATTGTTTATCTATGCTTTGATTAATACTTTGATCCAGAGTTTCGGAATACTGCCCGCGGCAGGGTTGAACGATTTAACCTTGTTCTATTATAAAGCAGTGCTTTCGAGAGGGGATTTACTCCCCTCCCTGCTGCTTAGTTTATATTTTGCGATCATGTCATCTCTGGTTGCCGTCTTTGTCGGAGTTTTTGTCAGTGCGATTGCTGTAAACTCCGGTTTTACCCAAAAGAAAACATTTCAGCTCTTAAAAATCCCGATCATCGTTCCCCACATGGTTGCTGCCTTATTGGTCATTAATGTTTTTTCCCAAAGCGGCATCATCGCGCGCTTTTTTTATCTTGTGAATATAGTGCAAAATCAGCAACAGTTTCCTTTACTCCTTTTTGATAAAAACGCAGTAGGCATTATGCTTGCTTATTTATGGAAGGAAATACCTTTTGTCATCTTAATGGTTGTAACCCTCATGGAAAAGATTGATGTCTCGCTCGGCGAAGCGGCGCAAAATTTAGGTGCCTCCAAACTAAAAGCCTTTTACAGCATTACCCTTCCTTTATGTTTTCCGGCGGTCTTAACCTCTTTCATTGTTATTTTCGCCTATTCTTTCGGAGCCTACGAAATACCCTTTTTGCTCGGAACGACGGCGCCTAAAGCGCTTCCTGTTTTGACTTACGTCGAATATATCCATCCTGATCTTGCCCATAGACCGTATGCGATGGCACTGAACGGTATTATGGTCGTTTTATCTTTATTCCTTTCGTATATCTATTATCGTATCTTAAAAGGCGATCGCAAAGGCGATCGGCACGCAGGGGCGGGGGTGGAAAATCAATACGATGTTATTTAAAGCAATTCCGAAAACAATCCTCCTTTTTTGCCTTTTATCGGTGCTTTTGCCTGTTGTGATTCTTCTGATCTGGAGTTTTGCGGATAATTGGCCTTGGCCCGCTCTCCTTCCGGCTGCTTTTTCATTCAGAGCACTCCGTGAACTATTTGGAGGATATTCAGGTGCCCTGCAGGTTCTCTTTTCCAGCATTCTCATTTCTGTTGCCGTAGCGCTCGCCTCGCTTCTCATCAGTATTCCTGCGGCCAGAGCGGTTGCCTTATACGACTTTTATGGAAAAAACGTGTTTAGGTTTATTATTCTCTTACCCGTTATCGTACCGGCGACAGCATTTGCCATGGGCATCCAGGTTTTATTCATCCGCTTAGGCCTCAGTGATACGGTTTTCGGAGTCATTATCGCCCAAATCATTCTTTGTCTGCCGTATACGATGAAAATTATGGCCGATGTAACAGAGGCTGCCGGGAACAAGCTGGAAAGCCAGGCAAGAGTTCTTGGAGCTTCTCCTCTTCAGACCTTCAGGCATATAACCCTCCCCTTAATGATGCCTGGAATTATAGCCGCCGGAAGCATGGCATACATTGTTTCCTTCAGCCAATACTTTTTGACCTTTTTAATCGGGGGAGGAAATGTCATTACTTTTTCCATGTTGATGTTTCCCTACATTCAAAGCGGGGACAGAACAATCGCTTCCGCCTATAGCGTCCTATTTATTGTCAGCTCTCTGTTGGTTTTTGTGCTATTTGAAAAAATGTTAAAAAAATATTATCGCCTGGACGATATTTATTTTTTCAGCTAAAGAGGAAAAACAGATGCATGAACTTTTAATCGAAAATTTACATGTGACTTTGGAAGAGAAAGAGATTTTAAAAGGGATCGATTTGGATATTCACAAAGGTGAATTCATTTCCCTTCTTGGTCCGTCAGGCTGTGGCAAGACGACGTTCATCAAAACAATTGCCGGACTTCTGCAACCGGATGACGGAGATATTTTTCTCCAAGGTCATTTGTCCAATCAGCAAGTCCCTGAAAAAAGAGGAACTGTAATCGTCTTTCAGGATTTAAGATTATTTCCCAATATGAATGTCCTCGAAAATGTGGAATTTGGTCTCAGAATGAAAGGCATTGATAAGAAAAATCGCCAAAGAAAAGCGTTAAGTATGCTTGAAAAAGTTGAAATGGCCGGTTTTGAAAATCGAAAAATCCATGCACTTTCAGGCGGGCAAAAACAAAGAGTTGCCCTGGCTAGAGCACTGGCAGCCGAACCTTCAATCCTTTTGCTGGATGAACCCTTCTCCAGCCTTGATGAAAATACCAAAGAAAAAATGATAGAGCTGGTCCTCGTTCTTCATCAGGATTTAAACGTAACAACAATCATGGTCACTCATAATCAACGAGAAGCGTTATTAATGTCCGATCGTATCGCAGTTATGAATGACGGTAAAATATTGCAATACGATACCGCTCAAAAGGTTTATGAGGCACCGTTAAGCCCGGAAGTAGCCGACTATTTCGGAAAAACCAACTATTTGGAAGGAGTGGTTAAAGAGGGATATTTTAATTGTCTGCTCGGCATGTACAAGGTCCCTTTCGATGACGGAATGTATCAAGTCATGATCCGGCCGGAAAATATTAAAGTTGCAGATCAAACGGGTGATTTTGAAGTCCGGTCAATCAGTTATCTAGGGGATCACACAAACATCGTTGTTGGAAATGATCCCCTAACTTTTATGATTAACGTGAACTCAGGCCCAATAGCTGTGGGAGATAGGCTTAGTATTGATATTGATTTTTCAAAAAGTATATTTTTTAGGAAAGAGTGATATTTGTGCAATTAGAAAAAAGATTTCATGAGATTATCGATAAGGCTCAAAATTATGCAAGTCTTACCAAGGAAGAATGTATTTACTTGCTGAACTTTGAGGAGACTTCGCTTGAAGCTTCGATTTTAAGAGCTGTTGCTGATAATCTTTCCAGGAAAAAGGCAGAGAATTCAGGCGTGATTTTGGGGCAAATCGGCGTAGAAGTTTCTGAGTGTACGGGAAACTGTAAATTTTGTGTTTTCGGTAAAGAACATACACAGCTTCCTACACACAGAGCATCCGATGAGGAGCTTGCCTTGAAAGCTCAAGAGTTTGCCGGTTATGGGGATTTGTATGGGTTATTCCTGATGACAATGCATTCCTATGATCTTGATGTCATTTTAAATGCGGTCGAGATTGTAAAGAAGAATATTCCGGATCACACCCAAATATGGGTTAATATTGGGGATTCCAATGTGGATACATTCGAAGAATTACGGAGAGCAGGTGTCAAAGGCGCATACCACGTCAATCGCCTAAGGGAAGGTATCGATACGGATCTAAACCCGAATGCCAGGCGCTCCACCATGGAAGCCGTTGTTTCAGCAGGTCTTGATTTGTATACCTGTTGTGAACCCATTGGACCGGAACATACCCCTGAGGAGATCGTTGAGAATTTCTTTATCGGGATTGAAATAGGCTGTTTCCAGCATGCTGCTATGAGAAGAGTCGCTGTGCCGGGTGTTCCTTTATCGAAATATGGACAAATTACAGAACTTAGACTAGCCCAAATCGTAGCTGTTATTACCTTAGCGACTTTAAATACGAAAAGCATGCGCTACATGTCGGTACATGAGCCCAACCAGGTGGGGCTGCTATCCGGAGCCAATGTCATTACGGCTGAAAGCGGGGCAAATCCCAGAGATACCAATATTGACACCTCGAAAGGGCGAGGCTTTTCGATGGCGAACTGCCGAAAAATGCTCTTCGAAGCAGGCTTTACAAGTCTGCGCAGAGGTGATGAATCCATCATCCCTCTTAATCTTGATTATTTAAAGAAAACGAATTCGATTTGATTAATCATCCAGCATTTCTTTGGCTTTTTGTGGATTGCCGCTGGATTTTTCTATGATTTCACATACTTTATCATAGCCTAAAAGCGGTGTATAGGCCGTTGCAAAGGCGTAGGATAATTCAAGAAGCTCTTTGCATCTCTCCGGATTTGGTTTTATCAGCTCAATACATTTCGTACGAAACAGCTCTGCGGCGTTTGTCAGAAGGGCTAGGCTTTCAAGCAGAGAATCGGCAATAAGAGGCAGAAAAGCGTTTAATTCAAATTCACCATGGGATGCAGCCGTTGAGATTGCAAAGTCATTGGCCATGACCCTCATGGAGACCTGCATGATCATTTCGGGAATGACAGGATTTACTTTCCCGGGCATAATCGTGCTGCCCATTTGCATCGATGCAAGAGTTATTTCCGCTAAACCTCCCTTTGGCCCTGAATTCATGAGACGCAAATCATTGGAAATTTTCATCAGATTCACTGAAAGCGCCTTCAATAGCCCCGATACCTCAACGAAAACATCATTATTCTGGGTAATATCCATGGGATACTCTGCTGCCGCAAGGCCTATTCCCGTTAATTCTCTGAGTACCTCAATGACTCCAAATCGGTACTTTCGTTCGGCATTGTTTCCTGCGCCAACCGCGGTTCCACCGATGTTGACCTGGCGCAGCCTTTCTTCAACCTTGTACAGACGCCAGCGGTCCCTTGCGATGGCCTGTGCATAGGCGCCGAATTCCTGTCCAAGTGTGATCGGAATCGCATCCATCAGCTCCGTTCTGCCAAGTTTCAAAATGTTATCAAATTCATTTTCCTTAGTCTGCAGCGCTTGCTGCAGTTTCGCACAGGATTCGCTGAGCTTTCTCAGCATCTGAATGGCAGCAATGCGCAGTGCGGTTGGATAGACATCGTTTGTAGACTGCCCGCGGTTCACATCGTCCAAGGGATGAATGATGTCGTAACTTCCAATATGAAAACCCAGCTTTTGAAGCGCAAGGTTGGCAATGACCTCGTTGACATTCATATTTGTTGAGGTTCCGGCACCGCCTTGTAGAGCATCGGTTACAAAAGCATCATCCGCTTTCCCCTTCAAAACCATATCGCAGGCATAGTCGATAGCCGCATAAACTCCATCTTTACCAATACCAAGCTTCTGGTAGGTCATCGCTGCCGCTTTTTTTACGGTCGCAATAGCATAAATCAACTGCAGATTGGTTTTCTTATAATCAAGTGCAAAGTTATCAACTGCCCGTGCGGTTTGCATGCCGTAAAGCTTATGATTATCCGGTTGTATTTCCCCGCTCTTGCCTCTTTCAGTGCGCATAGGCTTAATCCTCAATTTCTGCCATTATATTTGGGAACATGGCAACGCTTCTCTTTAATATTCCCTGCATATAGGCAATTAGAGTACCGTAATTGGTAAAGGGTATATGCTGATCCTCAGCACATTTTTGGCGGTATTTCATTTCCCTTTCATTGAGCATGCAGCCGCCGCAGTGAACAATAAGTTTATATTCGGACAGATCATCCGGAAATTCCGTCCCTGATGTGAATTTAAAATCAAACTGCTTTTGGGTGAAATTCTTAATCCAACGGGGCAGCTTGACCGTGCCGATATCATCGCACTGCCGATGATGGGTGCAGCCCTCCGAAATAAGCACTGTATCACCGTCCTGAAGGGAATCCAGTACTTTTGCTCCCTTTACCGCAGTTTCCAGAATACCCTTGTATCGTGCCATTAAAATGGAAAAAGAAGTAAGGAAAACATCGTTTGGTGTATCTGCCGAAACCTTTGCAAAGACCTGGCTGTCGGTAATTACTAGTTTCGGTTTTTTCCCAAGACTTTCAAGGGTTTCCCTCAGCTCAAACTCTTTGACGACAATAGCCGTGGCATCTGCTTCAAGAATATCACGGATGGTTTGCTGCTGCGGCAGAATCAGCCTTCCCTTGGGCGCAGCCTTGTCAATAGGTGTTACAAGCACTACAAAATCTGAGGGATTAATAATGTCTCCCACAATTTTAAGCTTGAGGTCTTCAGTAACAGCTAAAGCCGCTATTTTTTCTTTCAGTTTTTCAATATGGTATCCAGTTTTGGCACTGACACGTATTTCATGATCTTTTTCCGGAAGTTCCTCTCCTGCCAGATCCGCTTTATTGCAGGCAACCACATAATTGATCTTCTTCTCACGGAAGAGAGCAATCAGCTCTTCATCTTCCTGGGTTTTGCCGCTTGTCGAATCTATGACCAGTACGGCAACATCGGTTTTGTTCATCACCTGGCGGCTTTTTCTGACACGAAGTTCACCAAGTTCACCTTCATCATCAATTCCGGGAGTATCCATGATTAGCACAGGACCTAAAGGAAGCAGTTCCATGGATTTATAGACCGGGTCTGTGGTTGTACCCTTCACATCGGAAACTACAGCTAGGTCCTGTCCCGTAACCGCATTGACGATACTGGATTTGCCTGCGTTTCTCTTTCCGAAAAATCCGATGTGAACTCGGTTCGCTGACGGTGTTTCATTTAATCCCATGTTCATACACCCCTAAAATCTAAAATCCCGACTGCCATTCCCGATTTTTATCAGATTCTCCTTGACGATCTCTCTCACTTTTTCCTTCGGAACATTTCCTATTTCCTTGTGAATAAGAGCTTCACCCACAGTTTTTGTTTTCGGCGAAGCGTAGTCCTCCAAATATTCCTTGAGGGTCATTAATGCATTAGGATGGCAGCAGTTCTGAATCTGTCCGCTCTTTAAGAGAGTCATAAACCGGTCACCGGTTCTGCCTTCTCTATAGCAGGCGGTGCAAAAGCTGGGAATGTAGCCTAAGTCCATCAACCATTGAACAACTTCATCAAGTGCTCTCGTGTCGCTAACCTCAAATTGTTCGGAGTTCTCATCTTCCGTTTCAGGCTCGGCATATCCGCCGACACTTGTTTTCGAACCGCCGCTGATTTGAGAAACTCCCAAATGAAGCACCCGTTCCCTGCATTCCTTGCTTTCCCTCGTCGATACGATCATGCCGGTGTATGGCACGGAGATACGAATACAAGCAATAATTTTAGCAAATATATCATCGCTTATTCCGTTATCAAAGGCTGATGGGTCAATGTCATCCGCTTTACGTATCCTTGGGACGCTTATGGTATGGGGGCCTACACCAAATACTGCTTCAAGATGCTCAGCATGCATCAGCAAGGCCGTAAATTCGTAACGGTACAACTCAAGTCCAAACAATACGCCCAGCCCAACATCATCTATACCACCCAGCATAGCCCTATCCATTGCTTCAGTATGATAAGCATAATTATGCTTTGGACCCGTGGGATGCAACTTTTCATAGCTGTCCTTATTGTAGGTTTCCTGAAATAGAATATAAGTTCCAATACCCGCGTCCTTTAATTTTTTATAATTTTCAACGGTAGTTGCAGCGATATTTACATTGACACGACGAATTTCTCCGTTTTTATGCTTTATGCTGTAAATCGTATCAATGCATTCAAGAATATATTCAATAGGATTGTTGACTGGGTCTTCACCGGCTTCTATAGCAAGGCGCTTATGGCCCATATCCTGAAGTGCTGTAACTTCTCTGCGGATTTCCTCCTGTGTCATTTTCTTTCTTGCGATATGTTTGTTTTTTAAATGATAAGGACAATAGACACAGCCATTGACACAATAATTGGATAGATAAAGGGGTGCAAACATCACAATACGATTCCCATAAAAATCTTTTTTGATTTGCTCGGCCAATGCATAAATTTCATTGTTTTTTTCTTCTATATCACATTCCAACAAAACTGCGCCCTCTCTGTGAGAAAGTCCTTTGCGTAATTTTGCCTTTTGGATAATAGTATCGATGAGTTCAACATTGTTTTTGTTCTTTTCTGCATACTTAAGTGTGCTCAGGACTTCTTCATGGCCAATAAATTCCTCTGCTTGAGATGATTTTGGATTGTACATAAATAAAACTTCCTTTCTTATTCGGGTCAGAAATATCTTTCCCTTCAGTATGAGCTCTCTTTAAAAAATAGATTTATCCATTGCTTTATGGTCACCGCGTGAGACCGCTACATGATAACCGATACTTTCCATACGTTTTTGCATACAATACCGGCACTCTGCCGCTTCGTCTCCGGTGCAAATTTTATTGTCATAGAGCAAATATTTACTTCTTACATCTGTCGGTGAAAGATTAGGCATAACGACATTTGCTCCTGCCAGGATACCAAGCTCTCTCCCTCTGGGATTGATTGTACCCAGCGCGGTGGTAGCAGGCAGCAGTACCGACGGAAGCATCAAACGAATAATCCCAAGCAAAAACAGCGTAAGTTCAAGGGGCCCCGCTTCTTCATCAGCAAAAGGCGTATCGTGGTGCGGTATAAAAGGACCGATTCCTACCATGTGGGGATTGAGTTCTTTGATAAATAACAAATCTTCCACAAGACAATCCGTGGTTTGGTACGGAGAACCTACCATAAAACCGCATCCCACCTGGTATCCTATCTCTTTCAAATGATATAAACACTGTTTTCTGTTTTGGAGGGACATCTGACTGGGATGAAGCCTTCCGTAATGTTCCTCATTTGCAGTTTCATGACGCAGCAGATAGCGGTCAGCTCCTGCATCAAAAAAAGCTTTGTAGGTTTCGCAGCTCTTTTCGCCAAGAGAAAGTGTAATCGCACAGTCCGGATGATTTTGTTTAATGGACTGGATGATATCGATCATCCTTTCATCCGTATAGTACCCGTCTTCGCCGCCTTGCAGCACATAGGTACGAAAGCCCAGTTTATAACCCACCTCACAGCATTGAAGAATTTGCTCTTTTGTTAAACGGTACCGCTCCGCTTTAGAGTTGCTTTTTCGAATACCGCAATAATAACAATCATTTTTGCAGTAGTTTGTGAATTCGATCAGACCTCTGATATACACATCGTCACCGTAGTTTTGAATTCCTAATTCCCTTGCTTTTTCAAAAAGATATTCCGAAAGTTCAGGGCTGCGGTTGCCGATCAGTTCTTTAAATTCTTCCGGCTCGAGAACCCTATTCCTATAAAGTTTATTGATCAGTTTTTTCACGCTATACCTCATCTTCCGTCTTACCTTTTAACTTCGAATATACCGTCTTTGCGCTAACCCCGGGCAGTTTTCCAAGCTTTCCCGAAAGGGCGCTGGTGATATCCTGAGGTGCATCAATGGCAAGGCTAATGATATGAATACCTTTCTCACGATACGGCAAACCCATTCTGCCAATAATATACTTCCCATAGTTGTGCAAAATACCATTCAGTTTGTCAACGGAATCCGTATTCTCAACAATGATTCCAATGATAGCAACTCGGGTTTCCATATAAGAACCTCCTATAAAATAAAAAATACGCCGGAAAGGCGCAAAAATTTCATAATAATTATGACGCTTGTTGTGCCTTTCGCCTTATAACGTATATTTGGCGTTAGTGCTAGTTATTTTTTTCACTTATTATCTTTAATCATTAGAAATTCTTTTGATTAAGATATAGATATTGTAATATATTTCACTATATTTATCAATATTGCTGAATGGTATTCCTTCCAATCCTAAAACGCTGGAAGAGTCGGTTACCCCGCTCTCCAGCGTTCTTTTCATCTCGTGGCAAATCTTTTCGTTAAGTTCTCCCTTCCTCCAGATCAGGAGGTTGTCGTTTTAGAACTCTCCGCATAAGGCTTCCGGTACAAGTCTTTTTTCTTCAGTCCATTTTTCTTGGCAGCGGAAAACCAACCCTTATGACCCATAAAATAGTATAACCTGCGAGGAAATTTCACGGCTACGGAGATATCTTCCAAAGGGTTCTCCCCGCAATTTAAGATATCTTCTGCCATCAGCTTAAAAGCATCGTTCAATACTGCCATACTTTTTTTCACAAAGGGAGTATTGGGAGCAGAACTCAACATCCCCCCTCCCCCGATCTGTACACCGAAACGAAAAAAATAATTCATCTTTTTACTGAAATTTTTAATTACCCGAACAGCTTCCCGGTTTATATCGGCCTCCGGAAATCCGCAATTGACTACGGCATAAACTTTAACGTCCTTCCCCTTCTCCGGGCAACGGGACCGGAATGCGGCAAAATCCTGAAGAAAACGCATCAGTAACCCGGGTAGACAAAATACATAGAGGGGGAAAGTAAAAACCAGCGCATCCGCTTGCAGCATAGCCTCAAAGACGGTTTCCGACCGGCCTGGCAAAAGGCTCTGACGTGCTTCGACGCGCTGAACTTCCAGACCCACAGCTTTCAGCTGTTCTGCCTGCAACGTACTTAAGTAACCGGAAGTGCTTTTTTCCGAAACCTTAGGGCTGGCATTGATCAGGACAACACATTTTGTCTCTTGGCTCACAGCAGATCACCTACTTTTTTAGGTTCGATTTGGGCTAAGGCCCGGGTTATCTCGAAATCGTTGCCCTGGTAAATGAGTACATCTACATTCCGCCGGTGTTTGGCGGTAATGTCCAGAAATAAGCCGGTATCTTCCGGTGAAAGGTTTTTGCCGTAACCGATCATGAGTTGGCGCGGATAAACGCTGTACCTTGCCGGATGCATGGTCGAGCCGTCAGGTCTTATTTCAAAAAAAGGAAGAATATTGGGAATCCAACGGTCCAAGGCATTTTTAATATTGGCGCTGAATTGTCCGAAAACCACAGGACAAAGATAGACAGTTAAGTCACTCTTTATAAAATTTTGGTTGATTTGGGCCATGGCATCATTTATAACGCATTCTCCAGGCTTTTTTACCCAGCAGCCAAAACACCCCTTGCAGAAAGCGAGATCATCTTTAGCAATCCGGGTTTCTTCTACCGGCATACCCTTTTCTGACAAATAGTGGCTTACTAGGTCATGCAACCGGGTAAATTCCTCGTTTTGGTACTCTTGATCCGAGATGATAAACGCTTGCATCCTCTTTCTCCTTTCTAATGTTTACTGTGTTAACATCAATATAGCGCTGAATGTTTACTGTGTCAACATCGAGTGCTATAATTACCTTATAAATTTTTAGCTCACTCTGAAAGGAAAGGATGAAGTGCCTGTGGCCAGTCAAAGTTATCATCATGGCGACTTAAAAGCCGAATTAATCAGGATGGGACTAAAACTTCTGGACCAGGAAGGCTATGAAGGGTTCTCTCTGCGCAAAGTGGCCAAAGCATGTCATGTCAGCCAAACAGCGCCATACCGCCATTTTAAGGACAAGGATGAATTAATTACGGCCATTGCCGGGGAAGCTATGCGGGAGTTTGACCAAAGCCTGAAACAGGCCGTGGAGAAGTTCTCAGATAATCCTAAAAAACAGCTACAAGAAATGGGTATCGCTTATATTGATTTTTTTGTCAAGAACCCGGAATACCTGCGGCTGCTTTTTTTAAGCGATATCCGTCATAAAATTAATAGCGACCACAATTGCCTTCAGGAAAGCCATTTGGGAAGCGGTCATCCCTTTCAGACTTTTTTCAATGCTGTAGAACGTTGTCATAAAGCTTTTCCCAGTGAAACGATGGGACAAAAAGAACTTATGCTTTACTGTTGGGGTTTGGTGCACGGAATTTCGGTTCTGATTGCCAACAAAGATATCCCCTATGGGGAGGATTATGCCGAGGTGGTCGGCCGGATTATCGGCAGTGAAAAATTTTTAAGCAATTAATTTGTTTTTGGTCGATTAGTTCTCCTTAAAATGTTCAACATACTCAATTACGGCACCGTCGGGGTGTTTCACTATCATATTCCAACCTGTCGGGACATCCTTAATCCCACAGATAATTTTTCCTCCCTGTTGCTCAATATAATTCCTGAATTCCTCGACAGAATCAACAAGAAAGGTTGCATTTGTATTTCGAAAAGGTTTTAGGGTAGAAGTAACATTTCTGTCCAAGCCATCATAATCTATATCAGAAATAAAAAAAACCCTTCTCATTCTCATCTTTTAGGCTCATTCAAAAAGCCAATAAACAAAAGAGAGGGGTTATACAATGTCTCTATTAGGAACACCTTTTAGAACGTTTTGTGGTCCAACAGTTCCTTTCATTCTAGGACTTTTTGACACTTTCCCAATCGGTACAATCCTTTTAATCGGCGAAAACTCAAGTTTCTGGAGAGGTTCCTTTGGCGGATTGCAGGACGGTGTCGCATTATTGACTAATGCTCAACTGTTCTCCAATATTGGGACACCTATTGACGGGATCCGTCCTGTGGTAAGGATTCCAATCCGGCAAATTACTTTCGTAAGCCAATAAAACTTTTAAGCGGCCAAAAAGGCCGCCTCTTTTTACATCTCGCACAATATCCACTTGCACATATGGAGCTCATACTATAATTCGTCAGTTCTCCCTTAATCTCGCTCTGAGAGACAAAGATTTACGTCCCATTTCTTATATCAAACTTTGCAACCATTTCCGCTGGTACAGTTATAGTTTTCGATTCTTTAGGTAAACTGAAGAAACTACTGAATCAATTTGGATGATGCTTTGCATATTCCCGAAGCCATAGCGCATGAAATTCTTCGTCGAGAAGAAATTCCATAAGTTTATTTCTGATCTCAATGTAATTCTTATCCTTACTTTCTTTGATAAAAGTTCGATATTTTTTAATAGCTTTATTTTCAAGCATTACACCTAGCGTACAAGTGTCATGTTGACCAATCTGTTCAACACCTTCCCCAATAAAATCACCGGCCAACTTGAATACTGAACCGATAAAGGAAGGGACTACTTCTCCGGCACGCTCAATTAGATCTGCGTAATAATCAGCGTGGCCTTGTTCAATATTAACCAACTTTTGAAAGACTTTACCGTAATATTCATTGGCAGCCGAATCTGCTTGTGCTTTATAGAAGGCAACTTGAAAAGTCTCAAGTTTATAGAATTCTTTTAGTCTGGAAATTAACTTATCATCCATGCTTGATTGCTCTTTTCCTTTTTTCAATATTTTAATTATTATGTGCCTATGCGTATGGGCAATATACCTTGAATAAAAAATAGGGACTGTACGGAAACTTAATTTCTACACTGTAGCAGCAACCACTTTTCTATATTATGGACAATACAAAGTAATCCCCAGACTCTTTAGGCTAATAATTCGTGCCTATTTCATGTTTTCATCGGAGGATTCAAATTCATCTATTTTCCATACTCCTTTTTCCTTTTTTACTGCAAGCGTATAACAATTGCTAAAAGGAGTTCCCGCACTAATTCGCATCTTCTTATTGTTCTTTTTATTTAAGGATTTAAAGTATTTATCTTCAGCACTGATAATACAGGTTCTTACATTATAAATTACTTCAGCCTGTTCTTTGTCTTCACTTAAAGTAATTTTAAGGAACTCACAATCTTCAAACTTTGATTTAATCTTGTTTTCGTTAAACAGTTTTTCCGTATTTTGTTCATCATTGTTCTTGATGAGCTCTATAAGGTGATCCACTGTATAAAGATGATACTCTGCCCTACCATCTAATTGCTCATAATTTCGATCATTTAAAGTTTTTGCAAAATCCCTGCACAACCTCTTTATTTCATGTTCGTTTTCTATATCATCTGTTAATGTTGCTGCTCCGCCGTCAATTTGATCACTGCTATTATTCATATTCTCATTCATAGAAGTAATTGATTCTTTGATTACTCCAAAAAGTTTATTTATAAGATTTTGATCATTCATTTTGTCACCTTCTTTCGGCTCGTTAGCCAAAGTCAATATATCTTATGAAAAATTAGATACTTTGAAACTTGGGCAATATCTGCTTTAGGTTTATTACTCCAATATTCTTATTTTCGGTGATGCAAAAAGCCAGATGCGTTGTTTAAACGATCTGGCTTTATTGTTATGGATTAAATCTATACCCTGTTCCCCATATGGTTTCAATATATTCCGGGTTCGCCGGATCTTTTTCGATCTTCTTCCTTATTTTTTGGATATGAACCGGCACAGTTGCAAGATCTCCGTAATAATCTTCACCCCAAAGAGTATCCACCAAATGCTCTTTCGTAAAAACAATATTTGGGTTGGCAGCAAAGAAAAGCAGAATTTCGTATTCTTTGGTGGTGAGTTGAACTTCCTTTCCATTCACATAAACTTTATGCGAGGCAGTATTAATTTCCAGACCTCGGTGATTAATCACTTCAACGGCCGTGTTTTTACCGGTCAAACGTTCGTATCTTTTTAAATGAGATTTAATCCGGGCCATAAGTTCAGCCGGACTAAACGGCTTTGTCAGATAATCATCCGCCCCGTAATCCAATCCCCTTATTTTATCAATATCTTCATTACGGGCAGAGAGAACGATGAGTGGAATCTCAAACTTTTTCCTGACCTCTTTGATAATTTCAAACCCGTCTTTTTGGGGCAGCATCAAATCAACAATCAGAATATCGTAGACCCCGGAGAGAGCCTTTTTCAGCCCGCCGGCCCCATCCTGAACAATATCCACTTTGTAGCCATTGAGTTGTAGGTAATCCCGCTCCAGTTCAGCAATATTCAAATCATCTTCAATAATCAAGATGTTTTTCATATTTAACCTCATTCCTGTTAAATATCCATAAAATCCGAAAAAAGCCCGAATGTGTTACTTCACAATAGGGATGCAAATCCTAAAACAAGTGCCTGTCTCCCCTGAACTGGAAACAGATATTTTCCCTCCCTGAGCTTCTACCAGTTCCTTCGTTATCGCTAAACCCAGTCCAGTGCTCATGAAATCCTTGGAGCGTTCAGTATCAATCCGGTAAAAGCGCTTAAAAATATAAGGCAGTTTATCTTCCGGAATTCCCGGGCCATTGTCTTGAATATCAATACAAGCAAAATCATCGTGTTTAAATAATTCAACAGCCACTTTCAAATTATTTTCCGGACCGTATTTAACCGCATTGCCCATAATATTTCTGATCGCTTGATAGATCCTCTTGCCATCGATATTTACCGAGTAATCCTGCTCCATTTTGTCAATATAGGAAAATTCGTATTTCTTCTCTTCCATTTCAAACTTAATCTCTGTCATTAAATCCTCCATAAAGGGACGTACTTGAAGAATTTCATATTTAAAATCCATCTTGTCCATATCCAGTTTGGAAAACAAAAATAAGTCATCGATTAGTTTATTCATGTAGGTGGAATTATTGTAAATCGTCTGTAAATATCGCTGTATTTTATCCGGTTGGGTTATCCCTCCCTCCAAAATTATTTCAATATAACCTTGAATAGATGTGATCGGTGTTTTTAAGTCATGGGATATATTCGCAATCAGAGTCTTGCGGTTTTCTTCATACTCGGAATTAATTCTTTTACTCTCTTGCAGTTTATCCGCCATCTCATTAAAAGAATAGGTCAATTGTTCAAACGCATTGCCGGCCGACGAATTAATGGTGATATTGTAATTTCCTTTAGCTATCTCCGCAAAACCTTCTTTTAGTTGCTCAATGGGTTTAAAAATACCCTTTTCCAAACGTCTAAAAATCATGATTTGAACTATTTCTTTTATAAGAAACAGCAGGGCAAAAATAATGCCAAAAATTTGGAATCCGCCCCAGTGAAACAACAAGTACAAGACAATGAAATAAAAAACGATTCCTATCGGGCTAAAAAATCTCATCGTTCTGTGCAAGCGCCGGAATTCCTCATGATGATAGTGATAAGCATGATGGAAATTATGAAGTTCCTCATGATGCCTGTGTTTTAAGTCTTGAAGTTCTTTACGGTGCTTATACCGCAACTTGTAAATTTCATTGCGCATCCCATAGGGAAACCGTTTTTTATGTGAAAGCCGGTTATTATCCTTATGCTGTTTTACATGTTTCTTAATTTCTTGAAAAAAATTCATATCTTCAATCCTGCACCAAATTTTTATTTTATGACTTTAGCAGAAACACAAATTGTTTATTCTGAAGCCATAATATCAAATCCATTTTGATTCTTCAAATGAGTAAAAAATCTTGAAGTCTTGATTATAGTGTAAGAAAACGGGCGCAATTCTTCTGAAAATTTACGCCCGTTTTTCCGACATATCTACGGCATATCTACTTGTAAGCTCTTCACTTTGTTCTTACCAGCTAAATTGCAATTCTCCTTCCAAGTTCAGCGAATGCATTACATCTTGTTCATCCTTCTGGTTCCCCTCGACTGTTAGGTCTATTTTTGCTATCTCTTTATTCTTGTTGATTTGAATTGTAATAGCAGCATTGGTTTTTTCCATCGAGATAAATTCTTTTATAGGGAAATGACGTTTGTGGTGTTCCTCGGCCATATTTTGGTCCATCTTGCCGTGAATAGCTTTAAGTTCCTCCGGAAACTCGTTTAGATTAAGAGTTATTAAGGTATAATCCGGTTGCTCATCAATCTGCATGTCGTTGAGTATCTTTAAGGCAAAAGTTAAAGCACTTAATTGACCTTTAAAATTATGATGATGCATCCCGCCGTGGTACCGATGGAAATGCTCTCCAAATTGACGATGCATTCCTTCGGAATGTCCATCGGAATTGAACTCAACACTGCTCTCGTGTTTAACCTTTTTTCCTTCCGCATCAAGATCAACGTTAATCTTAGCCTTAACCTCTCCATTCACTAGATTCTTTTGGAATTGATTGTTTACGTTCAAGAATTGAACTTGATCCTTTTTCCCGGCAGCTGTGAATGTCCCAATGATGTTTTCTTTCTCTTTCATGGTGCTAACCACATCGTAAATCAATTTGATCTTATTCATTACAACGACCTCCTTGGTTGATTTTCAAGGTCATTATATTGAAGAAATTTAAGCTGCCCATAAATTATTTATAAAAATTTTATAAAATAGTTTTAATTAAAAATAAACCTTCTCAAATTTTCAAAATGTATCATATAAATAAAAAGAACCCCATTAAGGAGTTCTTCAATTCATTAGTCCCATTTAGTTAATTTTGAGGTAAATCTACAGTTACAACAAGTTTGTCAACGCAATCGTCCGATCAACTTCGTCGTTATAGCGAATGCGACGTTCTTCGCGCAATCTTTCCTCTTCTTTGCGTTTACGTTCTCCTTCCCTATTTCAATGCTACTTTCTGTAGAATGCTCTTCATCGCCGCTATGTCGCTGTTCAGAGAAGCGTCATCCGTATGAATTGATACCCCGAAAGCTAAATTATTTCCGCTTATTGGTACTACAATATATATCTCAGTCCATGTTCTTTGTTCAGGAGAAGCTGCCGGTGTATCCCTATCCAAGATGTACATTTTGCCACTGCCCAGGCCAGATGTTATGTCCTCTATCCGGATTATGGAACTGTGGTTTGGAAGGCTACCATTGTCACCGTAGTAGCCAATCATTTCAATGGAACCCACAACTTTTCCATTTTTCAGGAATTGACCTTCTTTATCTCCATTAAGAAATATGTCCCAGCCGGTTGGTAAGGTGCCGTTTATCTTTAATCCAATTTGGTTTGTAATCTGGTTAGTGCTTATTTTGAACCAATAAAAGATTTGGTGGTTTCCATTGCAGCCCCAGTTTACTTCTAGTTGAAATAAAAACTCGCCGTCTTCGTTGGGCGCTATTATAGAGATATTATCAACCGGATAGTTTATAAGCTCTTTATTTTTTCCTACTAACTGTACCTTGTAAGATGGTTTATCTAGACCAGGTACATCTTCGGCCTTGAAGTCGATGCGTGACCCCGGCTTTACAACGTCAGCCGGTAATGCCAAGGCATCATCCATTTCCACACCAAAATTCGAGTTGCCAATCAGGACATTAGGTTTTGAAGTGTAATTTGCAGTACTTCTTACCCAATTAATTTTTATGGAGCCGCTGGAGATGTCCAACTTTGGATATTTCGAGATGTAGTCTGGCTGATCCGGTCTTATATCATCCATTAGCATTGGAGGAAATATTTTTGTTACTGTCAATAGAAATTGCTTTTTGCCACTTGAATCGACCAAGTAATAACTTGGTGGGCTTTGCTTATCGTCTTTGACAATCTTATTAAAGCTGCTATAGGTAATACCTTTCATCGGGCCAGCAAATTTGTCCAGAGAATTGTCTGTGCTCATAGTAATTGTTTTGCCGTTATAGTCTAAAACCTTGATAATTGGATCACCCTCGATAGTGAAGGTGGTTATTTTCTGTTTGGATGCAGTGCCTTTATCAACAGCTATCATGAAATTCTCTAGATTCTCTAAATTTGTCACTTGGCCGTGAACATCTACCACATCGCCGTTAGCAATGGCTTGTTGTGAGGTGTATGATTTTAAAACTGGTCTATTGGAGCAGCCAGTAAGGGCCAAAAACATAATGATTAAAACGTGCAGAACTACCTTATTTAAAAATAGATTTTGTTTCATATAGCCCAACTCCATCTGGAAATAAACTTGCTCAAGTTAACCTCAGGTTTTTCCGCAATTATCGTTGAGCCAGTTTATTTATCCCTAATAAAAGTTTCTATTTGCAGGGTATATTGTTCAAGTAAGACCCCACTAGTTAATTATTAGAAATTAAGACCCCAAGAGTATACCAACAGAAAGAGGGTGCTCCTGCCCCCCTTAACCAACCCCATTTTTAATATATTCTATAATTACTACCAAATTACCTTTCCAAAGTGTGTAATCCTGTTTTCAAAGTAGGGTAAGTATCCGGGCATCTAAACGCAATCCCAGGCCGCAAAAGCCTGGCAACAAATATCACTCGATTACTTTTATCCATTAATTAAACCCCGGTTTAACGGGTATCTCTAGCTTCCACGGTCCATTTACAAGTATATCAATGTTTTCCACAGTTA
Organism: Desulfitobacterium nosdiversum; assembly: GCF_049860565.1. Taxonomy (GTDB): domain Bacteria; phylum Bacillota; class Desulfitobacteriia; order Desulfitobacteriales; family Desulfitobacteriaceae; genus Desulfitobacterium_A; species Desulfitobacterium_A nosdiversum. The sequence continues at coordinate 986,043 of NZ_CP172056.1, read as the reverse complement.
CTTTTATACTTTTTTCTCCGGTCGGATACGGTATCTGTAACCATTTAATACCTCCGGTTGACTCGTCAAATTCACTCATTGCCGCGTCTACCGGTTTTCCGTTGACACTTAATTGGTTTATCATGCCGTTAATAATGGCTCCATCAACGAAATCGGGAGCAACATATATCCGTAACCAATCTTTATTATTTTGGCTTACGACTTCTGCTTTTGTCAGCTTTAGGTTCCAAGTACCCAAGATAAAAGATTGATTTAAACTCAATGGCGAATTCTTTTTAGGTACTGGGATTGACGTACTTGCGTGAACATCCTGCAACAGATTAAGCGATGAAATAGTGACTTTTAGTTTATCACCTATATTCGGACTTGTTGAATAATACATTAAACCATTTCCGACATATCCGGCTGCTTGGTGATTTAACGGATAGGCTTTACCATCCGTATCAACAAGTGCTGCATCTTTTATGCTTTGAAGTACACCGCCCCTTAAACTTTGGACAAGGAGTGTAACCTTTGTCTCATCTGGAAAACTTAGGCTTTGAGCGGACACTGTAACATTATTTACTGTAACAGATGGGCCAAAATTATCAGCAGTATCTAAGCCTGTTGTAGTCGTAAGGGGAATATCTATAGTCCAGTTTGATAGGCTGGGGATTACTAAAGCTGCCTGCTTGACATTAGCGGGCAACGCTTTATACCAGGCCCAATAGTTTTGGAAATTCCCTGCTGTACTCATCATCCCACTTTGGTACGGATAACGTGTACCGGATAAATCAACTAAATATGAACTTTTTATATCTGGAATCTCTCCTTCAACATAGGCCATTAAAGAAGTACCCTTACTATCTGCCAACACACCATTAATATCTATTTTCACTCCATCTTTTTCTGCCCGAACGGGATTAGGTGCGACAAGGTTGACATTTTGAGAAGTGTGGATACCGAAACCCGGAATATACAAGAGCAACCGATTCACGGCAGCGGCAACATTGTTAGGGCCTATACCCAAAATAAGCAGCAATATTGCCGCCACTGCAGCTGCGGTAACATGCCACAACTTAAGTCGATTACGTTTTGGTTTATTCATCTCTGCTTGAACCATTTGTATCGTGCGATGTTTTATTCTCTCGATCGATTCAGGGTCAGGACTTGGTGAGCAAGCTTTGTTAAACTCCGTAATGTCATCTGGAACAGCTAATCGTTCTAATGCTTCTTCGATATCCATAAAATTGTCAATCATTGTACCTCACCCCCTGCTGATTCTTTTTACTCAAGAAATTTTTCAGAAGCTTTCTTGCTCGCCAAAGTTTATTGTCTATAGACTGGCGACTTAATCCATAAATGTACGCTAAGTCACTGATGCTCTCATCAAGAAAATACCTTCTATATATAAGTTCACGATCCTGTGCAGTTAGTGTTCTGAGAGCAGCTTGTTATTCTTGACGTTCTTCTATCGTGGCAAAAGTTGTTTCCAAAATCTTTGATGAAATCGTGTCTTCATTTAAAGGAAGTTGGTTGATTTTCGTTGTCAGGCTTCTTCGCCGATCAAGAGCAACGTATTTGCAGAGCATCAAAACCCATGTCCTTAGACTTGCTCTTTTAGGGTCATATTTCTGTACAGACTTCCAAGCGTAATAGAATACATCGCTGGTACATTCCTCAATGTCCTCTAAGGAACCCGTTCCTCCAATGATAGCTGAACATAAAGAATAAACAGAGTTAATATGGGCATTCATCAAAGCTTTTAAAGCCGACTGGTCATGTCTCAATAGTCCAGCTAGGATCTCATCCTCATCCATGCGCTCACCTCTTCTCCAACAATTACTACGTTTAAAATTCTATAAATCTCCCATGAAGAAATATTTTACTCTGTTTTTTCAGAGGCAGTTAAACAAACTGCCTTTTTTAGACTGTTCTGTCCCATTTTCAGAAAACCTTCTATGCGGTAATGAAAACGGGCTGTAGAAGTTTAAAGAAATAGTACAATCCCACATTCCTCTAATTGTTGAGGAATGTGGGATTGTACTATTTGGTATGCGCGCTATTTGACGCTTACAAATCAGAGGCTTTTCGCTATACCCGGGACTAAAAGTTGAAAGATCATCTTAGCCAATAGAGTAAAACAACTATATCTCTTAAGTCATTCAATTATACCTCTGATTTTGGTTTCGGCAAAATTCTCCATAGCCATCATAAGGAAACCGCAGAAAACCGTATTATCCGCCTGAAGTGAAGCATCAACTTTCTTTTTTATTTGATTGATTTGTTCTCGATAAGCTCCACACTCGGTCGATAATAAACGGGATAAACTGTTAATAACGTCCATTTCGCCAGCTTATATTTATTGAACAGCTCCAACATTAGGTCTCGGCAGAAATTTTAATTTTTTTTCTCAAGCCAAGTCAAAAAAGGGATGTGTGATATTAACAGCTAAATTTGCTAGCCAAAAATAATCCATCCGATTACTATTAGTTCTCCAATGATTCCCCGCAAGGATGGACTTGTGAAGCTAATCCCGTTGTTTTCTAACCTGATAGGGAAAATCATGATACAGATAATGTTTGCGACATAGGCTTCTATAATTTGATCATGATCTTTGGGGGAGTCGTTATCATTAATAGCTAACTCTTTACCTTTTACCTTATCTGAATCCTCAAAAGCGATCTTTTTCTCTGTATCCGTTTCGTAGCTTAATACCTGTTTCCATGATTCTGAGACTTCGCTCGCCACACGTTCCCAGCTGAAACGTTCTTCAGCTAACCGCCTGCCTGTTTGCCCCATTCTATGTCTAAGTTGCGGATCGGTTGCGAGAATGTTAAGATTTTCTGCAAATTCATGGGGATCTTCAGGCCGATTGACAAGTAAACCATTTTGATCAATTACTACTTCCGGATTACCGCCCCGTGCGGTCGTTAGAAATGGTAAGCCGGCAGCCATTGCTTCGTAATGGACACGGGCAAGCGGTTCTTGCCACTGAGATGGGCACACAAAGATATCACCGGCCCAAAACCATTGATGAATAACATCAGAGGATACATACCCTGTGGTTATCACAGGAAAGCTAGCTTTTTCTGCTAGCGCTCGAACATAGGCCACATAATCCGTAACAGAGTCGACACTATACCATGTTCCGCCTACGATTACCAAGGCGATATTTGAATCTATTATTGAAAGTTCATTGATTGCTTGAATTAATACGTCCGCACCCTTTTTGGGGGTTAAGCGCCCAACAAATAAAATAACTGTTTTATCTTCAAGATGATAACTGCTGCGCAGTTCCTGTCGAATCTGAGCAGCCCGGTTTGATGTTTCCCAGGGAATAAATTTCTTTAGGTCAACTCCTGAATAAATCGTGCGAACCTTGGAAGCAGCTTGAGGATAGAGATTGGATATAGTTTTTCCGACATAATCACTAACTGTAATAATCCGTTCAACTTCTCTAATTGCAGTAAGCGCATCCTGCTGGCTAATTTTGTTAATATCAAACATATCATTATGCATGCTTAAAATTATTCGCGTGTAAGGTGCTGCTTCACGAATTAAGGTAATGAACCGAGGGCGATTAAAAACGTGTATCAGATCAAAGGATTCGTTTTGGAGAAAATCGAGCACTCTAGCGGCATAAATTTCAAAGAACTGTTCGCTTTCAATTCTTACATACCGAATATTATTTTTATATTCCTCATTTGGCAGCGTTGGGTCTGTCGTTCCTAAGATGGTTAAAGAATGCTGCTGACTTAATAACCCTGAGATGCCATCGATATAGGTTTGAATAGCACCACCACGCACAGCCGGCACCGGCAATTTTTCCGTACAGATCATCAACACTTTCAATTGATCTTTGTTCATAGAAGATATTTCTTTTACATTCTTTTGTTGCTGAATCCCGGGTTCAGTCTTTTGGGTCACCTTCGGGAGTGTACTGCTTTCCTTTGATCCTTTAACTTGCATTATCTCGGGTTTCTCTGGCTCCACTCCGGCATCTGATCCATAATTCCCCGTTTGAAATTTCTCCTTGTCTAATGCTAATTCAGCTAGTGCCATCCCCTTTGTCTGTTCTAATAAATTGAGATGTGATATAATTCCTTCTAAATTCATCGTTAGAAAACCTGTAGGATCGAACAGCATCTCACTTAAGTGTTTATAGAACTCATTGGGGAATGCCAAATCATTTAATAATATCTCGTAAGTTTCTTTATCAATCGGATTCGCATCATGGTAGGCGCTGATCATTCCCTGAATCCAAGGAACATCCCACCTTCCTAAATCATCCATAGAACTTGATATGAGTTTCCTAAGATCGCGAATTGGTAGGTCATAGGCGACTCCATCTAAATCGATCACCCAAAGACCGCCAGTACCAAGTTGTCCGTTAGACCATCCGTAGTCTTGGTGTACAAGCCCCCAGTACTCTTCCCCCAGCGAGAGCATTTGAGTATAGAATGGCTGCTCGAGTAGGGACAAAGCATCTAGAGCCTGACGTTCGAATATATTGATAACTGAGAGCAGTGCTTGACTACTTGGAATATCACTATTTGCTTTGGCTACATTGCGAAACCAGCCTATTTTTGTAATTATTTTTTGATAATAAGCAGGCCATCGAAATAATCTTGAGGCTTTTTGAGAACCAGCAGGCGGAGTATACCCGCGGGTATGTCTATGAAACTCCCCAAGGCCATAACATAAAGCCTGAGCACCGGAAAGATCCTTACTCGCAGGAGTAAGAAATTCAATCCAATCTGTGACAATCCATAACTTGCCTCCTTTTTCTACATAGAGCGCGCCTTCTTTGGTCTTTATTAATTCTGGAACCCTTCCACCGTTTTTTACAACATAGTCTTGTGCCCCTACGCTAAAAAGGCTTCTTATTGGCTTGCGGTGCAACAACTTCAAACTGCGAGGTCCTTTGTTGGTTTCTATTTTCCAGATGGCCCCGCCTTTATCCGGCTTAGACGTAATTAACGTTTTAGTATAGATTTCCATGTCGTAATATTCCATAACCAGCTGTGCCAATTTATCTACTTCAGGAGGAACCCACATATCAAGGTTTACCCCAGTGCGTTGCTCTTCTAGATCCCACGGTTGAATCAGATAGTCTTCCATAATTTACTCCCTCCTTCAGTTATACAATGTAATATATTCCAAAATGTTGAAAATGCGAACAGGCCTACTCCATCCCTTACCAGAATACGCAGCAATGAACATTAATCTTGTACCATTTGCGTAAAATGATCATATAGTATAAAAGCAATCGCCTTCACTTTAGAAGAGTTCTTTAGGAGAAGATGAAGCTGATAAAATATAAAAGGGAAAGGAGTAAGATCATGCACAAAGATGAATTTCTAAAGCAAATTATCAATGCCTTAACCAACAATGTAGACGTTGCAGAAGTAAAGGTAACGTATACAAATGGCGAAGTAATGAAAATCGCTTTCACCGAAATTGAAGATGGTGATGATAAAGAAGATGAAGAGGATGATGAAGCGGAAGTTGAATAAGCAGATAACCTAGAAGAACCTAAAAAGTATTTTACGTGTGAATATGAAATCTGGAGCATCGGCAAACGTTACCGGCATTAAGATGAAATCGGCACTCCCTTCTGTATCACTTACGATTTTTATTCTGTAATAGTGTAACAATCCGGGAACGTGATTCAATGCAGCAAGCTCATATTCCCATTGATAAGGTTCGATATAGTAGCGGAACGTCTGCAATTCTAAGGCTGAATAGAAAAATAAACTGTACCCCGTAGATTACAGAAAAAGAAGCTGTGTACTCTAATCTACAAGGTACAGTTTTATTTAAAAGGACGACAATAAAAGTAGTAATTACTGGAGATAAGGTATGGGGAAACATCTAACGATCTATTTTTGATAATGCAGTACACGTTGGAGCAGAAAAGCAGAACCATTGATAACTTTATTTAATTATTTCTCACGATATCCTTTATTTTCTGAATGACGTCGTTAGAAACAGCCCCTTCGCCACCTAATACCCGCAATTTCTTGATAGATCCCGCATGCTTACGCAGAATTGTTTCAGTAAAAGGCGCTAATTCCTTTCCGATAAGTAAAACGGGCGAGGAATCTTGCGCTGCTAAGGCTGCTCCTGTAAGAGCATCGGGAAAATCGTCACCAGTCGCAATATACGTCGTAGTAAAATCGAGTTCATCCGAAAAGATAGATGTAAAACTGAGGTTACGCTCGTATTTATCAGACCCGCCAATTGCCGAGAAATTGGGATAATGGCTGAAAACATCCCAACTTATTTCATTAAGTCCACCCAACACATACGTTTGGGTATGACGATCAATATCTAAGTATCCCGTTAGCCTTAAGTAATTATCCTCATAGTCCTTGGGTACCAGCACAATTGGAATTCCCTTTTTGGCTGCATAGCTTGAAGCAAAGACGGCATCGGAAAAATCATAACCAGTGACAAGAAAAATTTTGGAAAGCGGCGTCATTTGATCTTTCATTTGATTTGCCACATATGAAGAGGTTTGAAAACGGTTTTCTCCATACAAACGGCGCACGTTGATATTCTTGGCTTCCAACTGTTTATTCACATTCATAGAAACAACTCCGAAACCACCAATGATGTAAGCCGTTTTAACCCCTAATCGATCGATCTCGTTTTCTGTTTCACTGCTTAATGAATCTTTAGCTGTCAAAAGAACGGGCGCATTAAGGTGCGTAGCAAGCGGCGCAGCACATAAAGCATCAGGATAATTCTCCCCTGTGGCTAAAATAACATATTGAGAGGTACTCCACCCTGTTTGGGCTATTTTGGCACTAGTTTCATAACGGTTAACGCCCGATAGCCTCTCTACTTCAGGAGCGCCATTTGGGGAATTTCCCATAACATTGTTTGGAAGAGCTAACATCAGTGCTATTAGAAGACTTAAGATCAATACACCTATTTTCTTCATTTTCTCTTCTCTCCATTCCTTTATGTTGCTTAGCCGATTCCTTCGCAATATTTATTGCGGTAAATATCTATTTTTTAAAAAATGGCCTTTCTCCTGTATATAGGAAAAAGGCCATAAACATTCTTCATTCATTCTCTGCAACCTGGCAATCATAGCATGTTATAGCTTTAGACCCATAGCTTTGCGCCCCCGCCTTTCGACGAGTTTGCCAATTATTAATATTTAAGATTATTCTACCATAATTTATTGGAATATTTTGTCGGAATATGTTTGTTATGTAAGTTCTGTTGTTGGTTGCATGATATTGCCATGCATTATTGCAAAACCTTAAGTTTGCACGATTGCTTACAACTCAGGGCTTTTATCTTTTATTATCAAGCATATTTTTAGTATGCCCACCAAAAAGGTTCCGACGGCAATTTTATGAGCTTTTGGTCTTTATAGCTAGAAAAGCACTATTGGGTACAAATATTTGTGTTTTACATACTATATAGTAATTTTTAATATAAGGAGCTGACTGTATGGGTATTCCACTGGACCCTACTACTATTCCAAAGTATATAAATTCCTTAGTAATACCCCCAGTGTATGAGCCAACCGTAATAACAAATAACGGACAAGATATCTTTCACGAATATACTGTAGATGTAAGTGAATTTAACCAGCAGATCCTTCCACCTGGGTTTCCTGAAACGACTGTATGGGGCTATGGTGGTATAGTTAAGGATCCGCAAACAGGTAACCCAGTCTATATTAGGAATGCACCTGGTGCGACGTTTGAAGCTATTCGCGGGATCCCAATCAGTGTTAAATGGTTGAATAATCTGACGGGACCACATTCGTTGCCAGTCGATCCAACGCTCCATTGGGCAAACCCAAATGGTATGGATATGCCTATGCCCCCATTTCCATCCTTTCCTCCAGGATTTCCATTAGCACAACAACCTGTTCCCATTGTACCTCATCTTCATGGAGGTGAAACCCCGTCTGACTCCGACGGGCATCCAAATGCCTGGTTTACTGAAAATGAGGGCATAACGGGTTCAACCTTCGTTAAATCCCGCTATCATTATTATAATACTCAAGAACCTACAACATTGTGGTATCATGACCACGCGTTAGGAATCACTCGGTTAAACGTGATTATGGGTTTAGCGGGCTTTTATTTACTGCGTGATCCGAATAATCCCCTTGATAAACCTAACTCAGTACTCCCACAAGGAAAGTATGAGATCCCAATCGTAATACAAGATCGTTCATTCAATCAGGATGGATCCTTTGCTTTCCCAATGGTCGGGATTAATCCGGATATTCATCCCTATTGGGTTCCGGAATTCTTCGGTGATACAATTATGGTTAACGGTAAAGTTTGGCCAAATTTAGATGTAGAACCAAGACAATACCGTTTCAGATTCCTTAATGGTTCCAATGCACGTTTTTACAATTTAAAATTTGATACCCAAATGCCTTTTGTTCAAATTGGCTCAGATGGAGGTTACTTGCCCCAACCCGTTGAACTAACATCGTTATTGATAGCTCCTGGTGAGAGAGCCGATATCCTTGTCGATTTCTCATCATTATCGCCAGGGTCAAAATTAGTGTTAACAAATGATGCTAATGCACCTTTCCCAACTGGTGATATACCTGACCCACAGACAATTGGTCAGATCCTCCAGTTTACGGTCATTAATCAATCGGCTGTAATTCCTCCCCAGCTTCCGACAGTATTAAACTCTATTCCAGCGTTAACTCCGGATGAACCAAAACGAACTCTTGTATTAGTAGAAGTTCAGGGCACAAATGGACCTTTAGAAGTCTTGCTTAATGGCCAAAAATGGCATGCTCCAGTGTCAGAACTTCCCATAGTAGGTTCAACAGAAGATTGGGAATTGGTTAACCTTACGATGGATGCTCATCCGATACACTTGCATTTGGTTCAATATCAGGTTGTAAGACGGCAAGAGTTTCGGGCTATGGATTATCTTAACGACTGGGTGACCCTTAACGGAAATCCACCCTTAAGTCAGGCTACGCAGGTACTCCCTGTTGACAACTATTTACTAGGTCAACCAATTGATCCACCTCCCAATGAACTGGGATGGAAGGACACTATTCAAGCTTATCCTGGCCAAATAACAACTATTCGAGTACGTTTCGCACCACAAGAAGTCAGTTCTGACCAATCTAAACCCAATGTTAACCTTTATCCCTTTAATCCAGCACAAGGTCCGGGTTATGTCTGGCACTGCCATATTCTTGACCATGAAGATAATGAAATGATGAGGCCATATAATGTAAGAGTAGAGGGCCCGACATTCACAAATACCGCAAAAGTTAGCAGCACTGATCAGAGCATATTGTGCGGCACAGTAGATTCTCAGGATTCACAAAATTCAATAATATTAGCAGCCTCAGAAGCCTTAACGATAACAAAAACAGGTTTACCTGCAGAACTGTGTGCTGGTGGAGTTTTAATCTATACTCTAACAATCAGGAATACAAGTGCTTCGACAAAAACTTTTAATTTAACTGACACAATAGTCGCTTCTCCAAGTGGTACTATTTTGCCTGGTGATGTAACTACTAATCCATCCGATTCAATTAAAACTCAAATTACAAACGGACTAGAAATAAAATGGTCAGATATAACCATTCCAGGAAAAAATACTCCAGGGAATCCTAACGCCGAAAATGGGTACTATGAGCTCACGTATACCATTTTCTTAACAACAACCTGTGGTATTGTGGGAACTATTTCAAATAATGCCCAAATTGACTTCAGTGGTTCGACAATACCATCTAATGAAGTAAGCACATTAGTTAAAGCTGTCGTAGATTTATCCATTTTGAAGACCAAGATAAGCCCTAAAGATCCTGTTTATGTTGGAGATACAATTGAATATAACATCACTGTAACCAACAATGGCCCTTGTGATGCTACCGGTGTATATGTTGATGATATATTACCCGCTACTGCTACGATTGTTCCTGATCCAAATTGGGTATTACAAGGTGGAACAACTTATCGATATACTATTGGAACCCTTGCTGCAGGTGCAACAATAAATATCTCATTAAAAGTTGTACCAACTGCTCCGACAAACCTATAATTTAGATTATTTTTAGAATCAATTTTCAGCTTTATCTAACGCAGTGACAGGTCCGAAAGTTTTTCATTTACACCTATTTGGTGATTTGCTTCCAAACCACCGTTGAAAAGGATAATGGCTAGTTGGGAATCAAGGGGCAAGATGAACTCGCTTCGCTCGCCCTTGATTCCCGCCAAATGCCTAAATATAACCCAGTTATGATCTTACCATTGGGTGAGTTATGAATGGTTTTTGCGAACTATTATTGACACTATCTTCTAAGAGGTCGCATAAACTATAGTATTCTACTTACATTTCTTAACCCTAATTTAATTGGAGGATTTAAGGATATGAATAATTTTAATACCTCATCGTCATATCTTTTTATCAATCAAGCGACCGTGAGTGGAAACGAATTTGACCCAAACTTAAACAATAATAGCTCAACAGTTGTAAATGAAGTGTATTTAAAGCCTTTTGAAGAGGTCTGCATCATTGTGCCAAAGGTATATTCGTCCTGTAAAATGCGTCAGTGTTTTACAGATATAGAGATATCACTCCCTGGGAACAATTATTCTTTTGTAGATATTCAATTTCAAAACGGGAAATTATTTAACCAAAGGATAACCCCTCTGTACAATCGCTTAGGTTATGCTAGGGTGGAATTTGATATGAAGATCAACTTTATCATAACACTTCAACATCCTGATAATGGACTTCACATAATTCAGGGTAATCTTCCAACATTTCATAGAAATATAATTCATTATTATCCTAAAATTAGAACGGAGTTCACTTTTACTCTTAGTTCGAACACCTTAAGTGAACTCCTTAGTCCTGTACAAATTCATGATAATACAATAACCATGTCGGTAGAAAGTTTTATTATCTCATATATTAGTCACCCGATACAATTACAGATTCCTAGCTTAAGTTACTGTCCAGAGCCAATTGATTGTGAAGAATATACGGAAATAAGTACACCATGAAGCGACAGCCTGTCCACTACTGAAGCATTCACGGATAATCTCAGTCCAATGGTTCAACCGGTATTTGCGAGTGACTTCCCTAGTATCCAATCCTAAATCTCCTTTAGCGTTTTTCGACTTGGTTGAAAAACGCTACAAACTCTAATTTAGAGGATTGTCCTACAGTTTTAAGGAAGTTTCCATACACTGACTTATTAGGCGCTTACCCACAATTAAACGAAAGACCTAATAAACCCTGTAAAAAAAGTTCAGTTTAGGAATTTACAAAATTCCTAAACTGAACTTTTAAGACAATATTTAGTATCCAGTTAATTTATCCCGAAGTTTAGTTGACTTCTGATTCTGTAATAGCTTGATTATTATAACGATCCATATTAATTTCGTTCAGAATCTTTCCGGAAACAAGCCCCGAGATCATAGAGTCGCTCACATTAAGTGCCGTTCTCGCCATATCAATGAGCGGTTCGATGGCGATAAGAAGTCCAACAAGCCCAACCGGTAAGCCCATTACTGAAAGTACGGTTAATGCCGCAAAAGTGGCACCCCCTCCGACACCTGCAATACCAAATGATCCAATGGCCGTAACAATAATCAGCTTAATGATAAACATTGGTTCCAGTGGATTAATTCCAACCGTAGGTGCAATCATGACTGCAAGCATTGCAGGATAGATCCCCGCACAACCATTTTGACCGATACTTGTACCGAGAGACGCTGATAGATTAGCGATTCCTTGTGAAACACCCAACTTTTCCGTCAAGGCTTCAACCGTTAGCGGCAAGGTTCCGGCACTCGTTCTTGATGTAAAGGCAAAGGTCAATACATGTGCCGCTTTTTTAATATAGGTTAACGGATTCATCCCGAAAGCTGTAAGAATGATCAGGTGAATTGCAAACATGATAAGAATTGCAAGATAGGAAGCGAAAACAAATTGCATGAGTCTCAAAATCTCCCTAAAATTACTGGTCGAAACAAAACGAATCATCAATGCCAAAACTCCGTAAGGAGTAAGTCTTAAAATCAACGTTACCATCCGCATCACCACATCGTGGAGAGCATTCAAAAACTTAGTAAATATTTCAGCAGATTCAGGTTTCTTCTTGCGAATACCTACTGTGGAAATCCCGACAACAGCAGCGAAAAAGACAACTGATAATGTCGCATTGCTTCCTTCCCCTGTCATTGATGCAAAAGGATTAGTAGGGATAATCTCAACCAATTGGTCTTGTATAGGTTTGGCCTGAAAATCCTTGAGCTTGGTCTCAATCGTTTGCCCTGCCTTGGCCTCAGTCTCACCTGCATTAATTCCTTGGGCATTCAATCCAAATATATTCGCGGTACCCGCTCCTATTCCCGCAGCAATTCCTGCTGTAAGGACTAAAATCGCAATAGTCATTCCAGCCTTCTTACCCAGGTTCCTAGAATCTTGATTAATTATAGCCCCAGTAATTGCTACAAAGACCAAGGGGATAACGGACATTTTGAGGAGTCGAACATAACCATTTCCTACAATACCAAACCAGGTATTGGCTTCCTTAACTATTGGAGAAGCAGCACCATAAACAGCCTGGAGCACAGCCCCATAAAGAATCCCTACGAGCAATGCCGAGATCACTCTTACCGTAAAAGAATATTGTTTTTTCTGCATGGCATAAAAAACAAAGATAAGAGCAAGCATGATTAAAATGTTAAGTATAACATGAAAACCCATTTCATTTATCCTCCCTCTCTAATTCATAGTAAATAACTATGTTTACTCTGAATTTAGTATAAACGGGTTCATTTGAAATTACAACTTAATTAATCGAAGAGAAGGAAATTCCTCAACTCCATATTATTCCACAGCTTTAAACGCGCCCCGGTATGCGTTTATAATAGTTTCTGCCTACTCTCTATCATATTCGCAAATATTTTGCACATGCTGGCGGGGGCGGATTAAAGGTGTTTTTATTTTTTGTTTATAAATAAGTTGATCTAATCGAAACGGATAATATCAAAAGACCAGACTTATTAATCTTTCTTTTTCTGCATTGATAAGTCATTTAAAATAGATTTGGCTAAGTTATTTAAGAGGCTTTATTTCAACCAGTGTAGATGTATCAGATTTAGTCAATTGAATTATATTTAGCACTTTGCCTTTTTCTGAGATATAGTTCGTTTCACCGCCAAGGGCTACCTCTGTAGGTTTTCCATCAGTAATAATATGAGCTGTTTGATTAGCATAAACAATAATTTGACCATTTGCTGTGATATGTTTTTTAGTATCTTTATTAAACGGAATGGACCCTTGCCAAACAGTTTCCAAACGAGGGTTTGTGGAAAGTGTTTTAAGATCTTGAGTAGTCATGATTTTGGTTAGTATATCATTTTTTACTTCTCCAATATACACCTTACCATTTCTTACACCAAGGATAGTATGATCCGAATTATTTGTGATAATTGCCCGGCTGTCATTATCAATTGCTAAAATTTGTTGTGCAGACCCGACTTTACTTTTTACATATACCGTATCGTAAAGATCGGAAACTGCCATCTCAGAAATATTTTCGATATTTGGGATCGCACTCACTTTTTTCATAATGGTTATTTTAAATAATTTCTGATTTAGAGCATTAGAGGTTGCGAAGTAAGTCATATTTGTCGCAGGTGAAACTGCTATTTTATCAATTTTGGCCCCTGTTGGTATATCTTGGCTCCCACCTGAGAACTCGTTTTTTATTTCTTTTGGAGCGGTTTCCTCATTACTATTTTGGAATTCGAGAGAATACCATTCAATTACCGGTTTATCAATATATTTTTTTGTAATTTGTGGTTCCTCAATAGTACTTGGCATATTGTCATTACGGGCTTCGGATGGATTAGGGGTTTCAGATTGAGTATACTTGTCCAATATTTTTTTAGTATATACCTTTGTTTCGCTTACCGTTTTAACATTTTTAGCATAGAAATAAACTAATACATTTCTATCCGGCAGCCATTGATAGTTTAAAACACCCAAAGTCTTATCCACTGTAGACGGGGATTTCTTTTCAAAGACAACCTTATCTTTTTTTACGTTGAATATCTTCAAAGTGCCTTTTTCCATATATGCAATGTAACTGTTGTCGTATGATATTTGAATGTTTTCTATGTTTATACTAGGAATTGTCGCTGTAACAATACTTTCTTTATTTTTTTCAGATTCTGTCCACCCCATCATATTTTGAACTTTATAATTTAATAAGGCGACCAAACCGACTTCAAAAAGCGAAGATACAATAATCCAAACAAGCAGAATACGAAGTTTCTTTTTCATATGCTACTCCTTATTCGGCATAACTACAAATGCAGTGGGTAAGTATCTTTCACCAAAAGAATCCCATAATTGGTTAATGACTTTCCCATCATAAAACATTTCTGCCGATGATCCGCCGTCCAAGTTGACGGCGTTTATCGCGCCATATTCATGAAAAATTTTATAAAGATCATCCATTTGCGCACCTATGCTGCTCATTTGTCGGCCATTAATTACAACAAAAATAATAGTCCCATCTGCTTTCTGTCCGATAGCACTTCGTGGAGCAATGGACCAATATCCATTATCATATTTACCTTTCTCCCCGTCCTTTATTAAAACCGGCCAAAAAGATAAAGCTTCAACAATATCCTTTTTCTTTACGTCATCAGGTGAAAGCGTTTCAACAGACAATTTTCCGTTCTTATCCAAGGCGATGGTTGGCATATCGCTATCTGAATATTTAACAATTTCTCCATTATGTACAGTTAAACCTAAAGGCGTCTCTCCACTCCCGGTTCCTTGCGGGTCGTCAAATCCCCCACCATTGATTCCAGCAATTGCGCCCATTTCATTAACATAGTCACTAATACGTTCTCCTTTAACTCCTGAATATTTAGTGACAGCGACCTTCACTCTTTTGGGATGGGTTATCAGCATAACCTTACCTTGAAAGGTTCTTCCTTTTATATCTTCAATGGTAATACCGGAAGAGGCATCCGACGATATTGCCTGACGCTCAAAATCATTAGAGGATACATTATCAAATTTGTGAATAATTGCATTAATTTGCTCTTCGCTAAGAAATGCTTTAATTACTTGGGGATGCCGAGAGGAATAAATTGCACCAACTGTAACGGATTTAACAGCATTAAACGGGCCCCATATAATAATCAGTGGAACAGTTATGATTGAAAATATCGCGTAGAATAGCAAGAACCACAAAAGCCTTTTAAACTTAAATTTTCGTTTTCTATATAATTTTTTCTTTCTTCTGTACTGGACATCTAATCCTGTAGCCATTTAACCCTCGTTATATTTAAGCTTTTCCTATATACTGTTTTATTAGTTTTATTTATATAGGATAATAAGTATGTTTTAGACAAACTAGGGTAAAATTCCTCTTTTTTCTATAAAGGATTTAAAAGCAAGGTTCTATCTCTATGTTTTTAGGCGAAAGAGGTAACTTTTTGGGTGCAGAATTTAATATATACAAAAAATAAGAGTCCAGTATTTGCTAACCTTTATTTGCTGAGTACTACAATTAAATTTTGAATCTCTTGATCTCTTCCTGTAATTTATTCGCACTTTCTTTAGCTCTCATGATCTGTTCTTTAACCTCATTCGATTTAATGTTTACCTGAGTCGCCCGATTTGCGATGTCAGTCGTTCCATTTGCGCCTTCATTCGCAGCTTGGGCTACCCCGTTAATTGCATCGGAAATGTTTTGTATTGACACCATAAGTTGTTCCGCGGTAGCACTAAAGTCGGATACAAGCCCATCTACGAAATTTGCATCTTCACTGTATTTCTCTGCTACATCCAACATTACCTTATAATCATTAATGACATCCACGGACACGAAAGACAGCAAACCATTAGAACTTCGTGAGAGATTATCAACTGCACTTGTAACTTTTGTGGTAACCTCCTGTATTTGCATCACCGCACTTTTTGATTGTTCAGCAAGTTTTCGTATTTCTTCTGAAACCACTGAGAATCCTCTCCCGGCTTCACCTGCTCTAGCCGCTTCGATTGCAGCATTTAAGGCTAGCAAATTGGTTTGTTCGGTAATCTGCATTATCGCTTCTGTTAATAAATTGATTTGACTGACAACCTTCGATGCTGCAATTGCCTTTTCCAACTTTTCTTGAGTATCAATAAATATATCCATTGCTTTCTGTTGTGCAGCATTAACATTTTTTTTGGTATCTCCCGCTCGCCGGCTGATTTCCTTTGACGAAACTGCTCCTTGTTGAGATTTCCCAGCGATCAACTGAACTGCTTTCTCAATTTCATGAGTCGTTGCAGACATCTCTTCAGATGCTGCAGATGTTTCTTCTGTACCTGCCGCCACCTCTTCAGTAGTAGCAGAGATTTCCTCCAAGCTCGTACCAAGAATGATCACGTTATCCATGACAGCATGTACTCCTTCATCAATGGCTGAAGATTCATTCTTTATACGATTGACCAGCTGCTTAATCGAATTCTTCATATCATTAATCGCGTTTGTAATTGACCCTATTTCATCTTTTCTGTCCAGGAACTTTGGATCAATTTCTTGTGAAAAGTCTCCACTTGCAACAATTTCCAAATACTGAGATGCTTTTACGATTGGTGTCGTAATTTTTTTTGTCGTAATCATAATCAATATAATCGTGATTAAAAGTAAGATGCCTGAAATAATTAAAACCATAAGTGATATGCTTCTTGCCCCTTCAGTTAGCTCATTCTCAGACATAAAGGATGCTAAAACCCAGTCCGTTCCGGAAACTTTATAGGGATTAACTATGTATTTTACTCCATCAATCATTACATCAAAAGGCATTAAATCTTTTGACATTAGCTTGTCTAGACCCGCAATATTGATTTCTCCCAGTTTTTTAAAATTATTTTTAGGATTATTCCCATCGGCTAAAACGATTCCTGTATTATGAACAATCATCGAAAATCCTGTTTTTCCAGTCTTGATAGAACTTAAAATATCGCTTATGGCAGACTGTTGTACATCGATTCCTATTGTGCCAATCAACTTTCCATTGGAATCTTTAAAAGATCTTACATTGCTCGTAATCAAAGTATTAGAAATACCATCGACATAAGGCTCTGTTCTAATAATAGCGCCATTACCGCTTTGGCCAGTTTTATACCATCCTTTTTCCGGCGGATTAAATTTCTCAGTGGGTACTTTAGTTTCTGGCCACTGTAGGTAGGCACCATTTTCAGTGCCGAAGTACACGTACATTGTACCTGGGTGATTTTTAGCATAGTGATCAAATACTTCATAAATTTGCTGCTCTAATCCCCCATTTTTTGAGGGTGTCATTTGAACCTTTTCAGTATTATTTACGTAGGACGTAATACCGCCGTTTGCGGCTTCCATAACCAATGGATTTGAAGCCATCATATTGATGTCTTTATCAATCTGATCATAAAAAATTTTAATTGATTTTTCTGCGATCTTCATCTGTTCATTTGAATTACTAAAATAGTTATTTGTTGATTGCTGAATTACTTCATAACTAGCGATACCACCAACTGTTGCTAGGGACAATAAAATAATTACTACCGAGAACACTAAAAACTGAGTTCGAATACTTTTAAATTTCATCCATAAATCCTCCCCATCACAATAAAGTCTGAGCTAATCACGTATAAATAAGCAATAAAATTGTCTACACTTTCACTTTTAATATTGATTTCAGCAATTTTCCTTTGCCGCTCTATGAAATAGCAGGACCGCTTTCTTAACTGCAACTTGCCTATTAATAAACTCCACAACTTTGAGAAAAAACAAAAAGCAACCTAAAATTAGGTTACTTTAAATCAGTGACATATTTTAAGCAACCAGGCTATCATGTTCATAAAAGAATTTAGACCCTATGGCTTTGCGCCCCGTTCTTTCAAACGGTTTGCCCAATATTCTAATTAATGATAATTCGGAATCAATAATCTCATCCTGTGCAACATTGTATTGGTAACGCATCTTCCTTAATCTTATTACTTACATATTTATCCTCGATTAGTTAATATACATTATTTAAGTAAATAATAGCAATAGTTATAGCACTCTTCAACATTATTCCGTGTATACCCCGTATATATTCCGTATATATTCTCATATAGATATGGTGGAGCTCCATTTGAAAACCACTAAACCCATTTAGTATTGAATGCAGGTATAGGAATGTCTTTCTAAAAAGTAAGAGGTCTTGAGTATACGATATATGTACCTCAAGGCTTTTATCATTTTATATTTATTATTTATCGAGGGTATGCAGGGTAGAGGCGAGATATTACTGTGAGGCTGTCCATCAATCTATTATTAATGGAACATCTTACATGTTGAATTATTACATTCTTTACACTATTGTTATAAATGCATTTCTTGATGTTTCCATATGTTGTTCTATTCAAAAGGTAAAAACGCACATAAAAAGAGAAGGGGTTTTAAAAATTTTAATGACAAAAAATCTATTTAAAAGGGCATTATCATGTTTAGCTATTGTTGGGACAATCCTAACCATAGCTCCGTTTCAGGCATATGCCGACAACGGGGTGACAACTTCACGACTTTTCGGTTCAGATAGAATTGGAACTGCCGTTGCTGTTTCAAACGCTGGATGGATGACCGCGGATACGGCAATTTTGGCCCCATCGTCAGATGCTAACTTAGTTGACGCCTTAGCGGCTGCTCCATTGGCCGGAAAGGAATCGCCAATTTTATTAACTGAAAAAAATGCATTAAACACGACTACAAAGGCAGAATTACAAAGATTGGGCGTGACGAAGGTCTTTGTCGTAGGTGCTATCGATCAAACAGTCGTTGACCAACTAAACGCCACAGCAGGCATAACCGCTATAGCACTTAAGGGAGCTGATCGTACAGCTACAGCAGCAGCTATCTCTGCCAAACTTATCAACCCTGCAGGTTCCTTTGTTGTTGGTTACGGAGCACTGGCCGATGCCTTATCGGTGGCTTCCTATGCTGCAGCCAACAATTACTCGATTTTAGTAACTAATCCTGATGGAAGCCTTCCCAATTCAGAAGAAGCCTATAAAGGAGCCAACGTTAACATTATTGGAGGGCCTACCTTGGTAGCTGATATTCCAGGGGCTACTCGCTACTACGGAGCTGACCGTTTTGCAACAAATAAGGCTGTTCTTAACGCTTTCACTTATAACTACGATAAAGTCTACGTTGCCAATGGCACGGATGAACACTTGGTAGACTCTCTCGTTGCATCTTCTCTTGCAGCTAAATCGGGGGCTCCTATTGTCCTAGGTGATACTACTAGTTCTGCAGCAGCTTCCGACGTTTATTCAAAACTCGCGGCCAATGCTGTTGTGACTGCTCTTGGCGGCGTGACAGTAGTTCCCGAGAGTCTGCTTGCCGATGTTGCCTACAACGTTGCTCCTGCAGATAATCCGCTCGGTAACTCTAGGCTTAATCCAGCTCCGTTAAACCAAACTAAAGCAATAAGCGTAAAGAATTACTCTGATAATTACACTGCACAAATAACGGTTAAACAAATCATAAGGGGATCCGAAGCTTGGACCATGATTCAAAACGCAAATATGTTTAATAGTGCGCCTAAGGATGGCTACGAATATATTTTAGCCAAAATCAATTTTAACTTAGTGGATATTGCAAACGAACAAGCACTTGATATTTATAATACAGACTTCAGCCTAATATCTTCCGATGGGAAAGAATATGACCCTGTATTTGAAGTTGCACCGGATCCAGAACTCGATGCAACTCTCTATAAAGGCGCAACTACTGAAGGATGGGCAATTTATCAAGTGCGTATAGGTGATACAACACCTACACTAACATTTGGGCGCAATTACGATGGAACGGGTGGCGTTTGGTTTAAAGCTTATAATAATTAAAAAGGCCGCTGAGATGCAACTTTTGGTCTTTCTTCAACAAATCTAATTTGAATTTTTGTAATAGTTCTGTTCTCTAAACATCAAAAGCCTTGAGTTTGCACGATTGCTTGCATCTCAAGGCTTTGATTATTGTGGCAGAACCTATTTCATTTCCCATAAAGGAATCATATCTTTTCCTATATATATCTTCATTTCTAACTTAATTCGTTACTTACGTTCCGCCCTTCAATATTATCCTTTATTTTATTCTTCTTCGAGCTCATATGATCGTTGACAAAAAGAGAGGTATTGACATACAATACAATTGACATAACAAATATGTTAAGTTAACAATTAAGTCGAATTGACACAAACGTATAATTTGCATTGTTCAAGGAGAGAGTATTAAATGATACAATTCAATCAAGATGGGGTTCTATCGCCTGGAGATTACCCAATGACTATTGAACAATTAAAAGATTCATTATTAGTACACGGACCAGAAGATGGTTCGCCATGGAACAATCAGAAACGTTTAATGTTAGTTAATAATTTAGCTATTCTAGTAAATCAACTATATACGGTAGGAATAGATCAAATCTTTATTGACGGCTCCTTTGTCGAGGACAAAGCAAGTCCTAGCGACATTGACGGTTACTTTGTTGCTAATCCTTATACACTTCAAGACATTGTAAGAGAATTAAATAAAATAGACCCATATAAGGTGTGGACTTGGGACTGGAATAGTAGAATCTATGATCGTAATTCTGCAAAGCCCCAATTACCTATGTGGCACCGTTATAAGGTAGAATTATATCCCCATGTAGGTCAAGGCTGCGGAATTTATGATGAACACGGAAACGAGCAAATGTTTCCAGCAGCATTTAGAAAAACTCGTGACACTTTCTTACCAAAAGGTATTATTCAAATAATTAAATAAGAGGAGATGTTAATTGTATGGTAATTAAAAATGAACCAGCATATTTAAAGGCTGTTGAAAAACTAAAACAAGATCAAGAATTTATTAACAGTGAAAAAAGACGGTTTGAGGAAATGGGATTAAATTCTGAACAAATTAAAATGGCAATAGAACCTTTATTATCATTTCACGAACAATTAAAAGCCGAAGTAGAATACTACGAAAAGATAAAACGTGGTTCATTTAACCCAATATACAAATTCACCGATATAGGAAAAACCCTTATTGCATATAGAATATATTTAGGAATGACACAAGCCCAATTAGCTAGTAAGCTAGGGGTTAGTGAATCCCAAGTATCTAGAGATGAAAGACATGAATACTACGGTGCTACTACAGAAAAAATAGAAACTGTTATGGAGGCAATGGGTATGAAAGCCACTATAAGTATTGAAATTGATGGAGAATTGGGGGCATAACTTTTTTAGATATACGTTAAGATTCATTTATATCCCAACAAACGTTCAAGTCCTGAATTAACCAGAAGTTCTATAGATTTATTCGCCAAGCCAACTAAAATTGTATTAATTCAAATGGGGTATGATCTACTAAAGATACATACCCCTATTTTAGTATAAACATGTATAGGACTAATAAATTATAATACTTATCCGACTGATTAAATTCATATAATTGCTTTATTTAAACTAGATTTAACATCGCTAACTGCGGGTTCTTGGGGAACCGTAGTTTTATTTACAATTTTTATTTTTTAACAAAAAAAGATGTTTATATTAGGGCAGCGGCTTAGGTAGTTCTCAAAAGCTAATAATTTCTTGCTTATATATTTATCATCATATATCTGTATCATTTTTCCTCACCTTACTATTATCGATTTACTTCATCTTATTCTACTTCTTATTCGCTCCTCTTAATTTATCTAATGCCCATCCAGCGTATTCCCTTATCAACTCATCATCACTTTTCATTGCTGATTCTAAATCTGGTATATAAGACTCATTCCCTGAATTTCCCATAGCTATTATTGCATTTCTTTTAAACATTCTAGGCTTAGAGATATAGTTGTACATTATCGGTTGTATTCTAGATTTGAAGAAATCATCATCCATATTAAGAATAGCAGGAAGCGTTAATTCTTTAGATATAGTTTCCAAATACTCATCTTTTGGCATTATTTGTTTATCCTTTATTTTATTTCTAGGACAGACTTGTTGGCATCTATCACATCCATGAATCCTACTACCAATTTTTTCACGTAATTCAAGGGGAACTTCTTTTGTCATCCAGTTATTATACCCAATACATAATTTTGGGTTCAGACGAAAAGGTTCCAGAAGGGCTTGTGTTGGGCAAATATCTTTGCATTTTGTGCAATTTGATGGACATTTGTTTTGCAATGTTGGTGTATCATATTCTAATTCTTTATCTATTACCAAGGTGTAAATCATTATATATGAACCAATTCCATCAGCATATGCAAAGTTATTTTTCCCGATTGTTGCAACACCTGCTCTTGCTGCTGACCAACGGGCAGGAACATGGATGTCATCTCTCACTTCACAACCTAATTCATTTAAATAATCGACCATCAATTTAAGTCTAGCACCATTAAGAGAGTGCGGTTGCGGGTTATAACATCTGGCAAGATAAATGCTTCCTATCATATTATCTAGGTTTTCAGGTATAGACTTTTGTTTGTAGTCCAACAGCAAAACAACAATCGATTTAGCTGAAGGCATAAGCTTTTTGGGGCTACATGTAACGATATTATTCTTTAAAATAAATTCATAATTCTCCCTTGAATTTAATTTTTCCAAATACTCATCAAAATCATCTGCAGTTGTTATACCAACTCTCCAATATCCTAAATATTTCCCGAATTCCTTGATTTTAGTAGTAATCGTCATAATATTACCCCCATTAAAAAGCTTATTATGAATTAAAGATTTTCAATAACATCAAGAATTTTTCTAAGTTGTTTTATGTTGTCACTGCCGACTTTTTCCTGAATGTATTTTTGTGCTTCTTTCCATAACAAGTTACAACTTTCAAGTTTTTCGAGCCCTAAATCCGTCAATGATACTTGGCTATCTCTACTTTCATTCGTTGACAAATCGATAATATAACCTCTTTCCCTTAGTATTTTCAAATTCCTTGTGATAGTAGACCTGTCTAGTTTTGCATAGTCAGCTAATTCCACTTTGCTACATGATTCTAGCAATTTAATATCGTTTAGTAATGAAAACTGACTCACTGTTAAGCCTGTGTCTTCCAACTTTTTGTCATAGAACTTTGTTATTGAGTTCGTCGCACGCTTTAGATTAATACAGTAGCAAGGATTATTCCGCGGTGATATTTCTCGCATTTTATCTGCCCCTTTAGTAAATTATAAAGTTGTATATACAATTGTTGTATATACAACTTAACACATAAAATTTAGTTTGTAAAGAAGATTAAAGTATAAAAAATCAACAATCCCCACAGGTCAATTTCCTGTGGGGATCTCTTCTAACATATGTGATTTTTAGGGAAGCAAGCATAAATTTTCTTACTTTAAAAGGATGCATATCTTTTCCAAAACGAAATTTTATGGGTAATGCCACACTATGAGTTCCTTACTTGCTATGTATTTGAGAAGTTAGGTAAAAAAAGATGCCACCCAAACTTCCCATTATGTTCAAAATCTTATCGACAAACTAGAATTCAACCTCTTCTACTAATTTCATCTGTTATCAATGATTTTGAAATATATATTGCTTTTATCCTGTTCTTAAGGAGTGTGTGCTGAGAGGTACCCTCAACAAATTTTGGCTTGTTTTTTTCACATCTACTGATAACTGAAGAAACAATTTGTAGAGCTTCTTCTAATTCTTCTCTTGTATATTTGCCCATAGTATTTCACCTCCAGAAAGACTGTTCCCAAACATCAACCGTCGTTCAGAGCAGGTAATTAAAGACGATTCAACAAACCATTGGTAAATAAAATATTTCTCATATTATCAGCATCTGTTTTTGCAAGTCGCCCCGTATGAGCACTATTTCTTCGCAATTGGTTGACGGAACGAAGATCCCCTAAATAGGCATTATATGGCACAATTGAATGGCTATCAATTTCACCAATAATTTCTCCTAACATTTTTTTATTGGAAGGTATTCTTCCTTCTAGCAAAATACGAAGTCGTTTCTCTACAACTTTGGAATACTCCACAATTATTGGGGCAAAATCAATAAAACTATTTTTATGAATATCATACAAGATATTAGCTGTAATAAGAAATTCTTTGGAATCAGAATCCAGATGTGGATACTGGGATATAATTTGAGCCTCTATACTTGAGTAAAGTGCAGAATGGTTAACAATTACCTTTTTCATTTCCTCTAAAATCAAATCCATCTGCGCTTCAAACTCAGCCCAATTATCTGATTCATTTAGATTTATATACTGAGAGTTTCCTTGTAACTGCATTAAGCTAGCGGCCCATTGTTTGAAATAATTTGTCTGAGTTTTCGCTTGATTTGTTGTTTCTTCAATAATGGCTTTCGCCTCATCATATGCTTGAGAGAAATTATCCAGTGTTGGGATCACACTTTCCCATATCTCCCACTCATCTTGCTCACCCAAAAGTTCTTTTCCCAAAACCATATATGCTTTTGCTTTATCATAACTTTTCAATTGCACAGACGCATGAATTAGCCCCTTAAAAGCCTCCAGTTTAATACTATCTATAGAGGTATTGGATGCCACAGAATACATATCATCTCCATTTTCATCTATAAAAGTTAAACAATTATTATTATTTTCCTGAGACGAAAGACAAAGCAAGTAAGTATCTATTGCATCTTGATATTTTGCGTTGCGTTTATATATATCAGCCAATGTCAAGAGCGTACAATCATCTTCGACCAAAAACAATGCTTTTTTACACCATTCAATTGCCCCGTCATATTGGCCTGTGGATTTCAATAATTCTGCATAGTTATGGTAGTTTAAATTACTAGGTTTATCTCTAACCAGCTCTTCACCGAGCTTTATTGCCTCCGGCCAATTTTTATCTTTTATAAACGCTGTAAGCAAATTGCTTTTTAGGCCATATTCAACATCGCCGTCTGAACATATATCCAAACCCTTTGTTAAATATGTTATTGCTTCTTTAACACGGTTTATTTGAGGATTAATGCAAATAAGCCCTAGATTACAATAAATTTCTGCATTAGGCCACTCTTCAACACACCTTTTAGCAACCTCGTAAGCTCTAACTATATCATCCCCGGTCCCCATATAATAGGAAGTCGCACTTCCACATAAAGGGGGATAATTTTTATATATTTCAAACAGCGTATCAGTAAGTATATTAAGCCCATCCTTACTTTGCTGCGAATGGACATCAATATTTGCCTTCTGTACGGCTTGTTGGTAAAACATAAGTATTTGCATTTCTGCTTGCTTTAAAATTGATGGATGAATAGATTTTAAAACCCTGCTCGCTAAAGTAAAGTCAGCCTCAAGTATATTGATTTCATATAAGACAAGTAGTGCTTGCTGATTTTTTTGCTTAAACACCAAAGCCCTTTCACAGGCAGCTTTGGCGGCCTCAATAAATTCCTTACTTTTTGTATCATATAAGAGAAATAAATTGGCTCTTGCAATATTTACGCAAGTACCTGTTGAAAATACATATTCATCAGTCGCCTCAAGTATCGTGTTGCCCAATGCAATAATTTCTTGGCAATTTTCAATTGTTGGATTTTTAAGCAACTTTATTTGTTCAAAATATAGAGCTTCATAATTAGGTTTGTTTAAACAGCAATCTTTATATTTTTTTCCACTTCCGCATGAACATGGATCATTTCTTCCAATTTTCATTTAATACCTGCCTTTAATATATAGAGGGTATTTTTTAAAAAAAACCGTACAGAGAATTTCCCTGCACGGTTTACATGCACTAGTCACATACTTTATATGGAGAGGCGCATGGCCTACCATTGCCTAATTATACCAAAAATAATTGAATCACTCAATATGAATATTTCAAACTGTTACACCATATTTTAGTGTTATGTCTTACCCAATTCTTTCCCCAGATTTTCAAGTGCTATCTGGAAATAGTTTAGCTCTCTGGCGATACCATGTAGTGCGTATAACCCCATATCCCTATAGATTTTTGAGATGCTGCAGCTATGCATCGTATCTTCTTTTTTACCTGTTATCATTTTTTGCAGCAATTCAAGGCATCTATATCTATCCGTTGACCATAAGTGAAACATTATCTCAAGTTCCAATATGGTCATGATATAACAACTATCGTCAGTTCCGAATATTTCCGGTAAAGCTGCTTCAATTAAGCTCGTATTTTCAATCGTTTCATACAAAAGAATTATTTTTATAATCGGTTTCGGCGTTTTGATTTCTGTACAAGTGGCTTGAATTTGATTATATGCCTCTGTAATTGCGTTAGTAAAAAACTTATTTAAAGCATCTAAATCGGGTGTTTGCTGCTTTACCGATAAGCGGATTAATGAGGACTTTTGCTCAATAACCAATACCGCATCTTCTAAATCAAAGTAGAAATCAGCGCTTTTCTTTTTCGCTGTAGGTATGACTTTCCACTGTTCTGGTAGAAAATGCTTCCCAGCCAGTTCTTTTAGATAATCTTCGAACATAGTCCCAAAAGAATTGACAAATTCTTGGCTGCCCAAATCGTTGTAATAATCCCTCATTAACCAATAAAGGCTATTACTGATCATCCAGAACACTAAATAGCAATTTGAAGCAATATATGCCCCAGATTTATCAGTGTGAATGAATGGCCTTGAGTAGAAAATTTGTTTTTTAATCGGAGAATGCCGTACATCACTGTAGTCGCACGAATAATATTTGATATATTTTTCAATATTCTCTTTGGTTAATACCGTATCATTCTGTTTTCTGTACATTTTTTCCGGAGCGGTAAGCGGATCGCAGTGCTGCATACATAGCCAATATACGATCAACTGCACAGATATGTATTCATCAATTGACCAGCCGAATTTTTCTCTGATTATTTGTTCCAATCTAATCTTCAAGTTTCTATTTATTTTATCTGATGCCACCAATATATGATAATTTCTGTTGAAGTTTTCATATATCCAGCCCATATTTTGAAAAGGTAATTGTTCAGAGACCATTCCGAAGAGTATCTTAAAAACACCGCTGAGATCGGCTTCCCGCAAATCCTCCGCAGGAGATTCCTGGTTTTCAAATTGGCGATACAGATCAACAATCTGCCCAACAGTATAAGCTGTAATTGAATTTCTGTAGTCATTACTGTTGCAAATCGCATGATACTGAATTCCATGGATGTCCCATGCCGACAATTTAACTGTCATAACTCTCCTTATAAAACCTTGAACGATTGGAACATCAACATCGTGTAAGTATTCTTGTTTCTTGCACATATCAATAGAGATTTCCGCAAACTGATGTATAAGCTTTTCGGCACTTATTCCTTTTATGGTTTGAATAAAATTTTTCATATAATATCAACCCGCTTTAGCTGTTTCCAATAATAAGCATTTATTGTAAACAAGGACTGTCCGAGAAGGGTTGTCCAATTTACCGTAGGCATTTCAAATCCTAGCGCTTATTAGCCATCATCTACTTGAAATAGTATCATACAGCTTTTCGAAGCACATCTCAATGCTGGGAGCAATTTTATTTGGAGAGAAGTTCTCCGCTGAAACTTTTGCTTGTGCCAATGAATCAAAAAGCATACCCTGAAAATTCAACTTCAAAGCAGCCTGATAAAAAGTATTAACAGATAGGCACTCAAATTTTTCTTTGTTATATAAGCGATAGATCAAATGAGCAATACAGCATTTATATCGCACATCTGGAATTATGGGTAGCTCTTTAAAGCTATCAGACAGTAGCATAAAATAGTTAAACGAAACCATATTCCTTAAATATGGAATACAATTATACTCAACACAAGACATTAGAACATCGACCGATTGCTGAATATATCCATACACTAAAATGAAAAACTTATGTGCATCAGTACTGTTTTCTTCGAACATATATTCAAGTTCATGCACAGCATTTTGAAATCTTTGTACGAAGGGTTTTGTTATGTCATCGTTTTCGGTAAAAATTATGATGTTTCCAATATCGTCTCTTACATACTTTAAAATATCATTCCAAGTGTTGCATTTAAGAAAATAGTCTTTAATATCTTTGATTCCTTTAAACAGACTAATAAAGGCTTTTTCTCCTTCCAAATATAAAGGCATGTGCTCATTACTTTGACTTAGTAGTCTTAATGGCAGAACAAGAATCTTATTATCACACTCTTCTAATATACGAATATTATCTGTTGCGATTAATACAATTTGTTCCTTCAGTCTGTTGTTAAAATTGCCCGGGACCTCCTTGGCTAACACCACAGAATACTTACTTAAAGGGTCATCCAAGATATGCATTTTCCCTAACAGCAAAAATGGATAATGCTCGTTGTCGCCTATATCCATAAAAGTTGAGGCAGTAAAAACATAGCTGTCGTTATTGGAAATAACATAATGTAAATACATCTTCACAGCATCCATATTTGAATACCAGAAAATATTAATTTCATCTAGCGAAGAGTATGCATTCTGCAACCGCAAATTTGGCAACAATTTTATAAGCAATTCCTTATATTGCTTTTGCAAATTAAAAATATAATTTTTAAGCACGTCATACCTCAAACTTTATCACCTCCTCATACAAGAGAGAAGGGATGCCATATAATTCATTTAGAAGTTCTAATGTTTTTCTCATTATCATTATGCAATCTGGTAAAACACTCTTTAAATTATTATGATCTTCTACATCTGGAACACAGTGGTATTGATGCGCCGGATTGTGACATTTTACAAGAGAACTTTCTCTAATGGCACCCCATAATCCATGTTCAAATGAAGAATCATAGTCATAATACAGTCCATACAGCTCTTTTTCATTTACTGCCTCTGCTTTTAGCCTTATATTTTGCTGATCGAAATATCGTGTATCCATATCGATGCTTTCTTCTATAATAAATTCATTAACCAATGCTTCAATATAATCCTCGTCGAAATGACAATTAGGTTTTATATCACTACATTCTCTATGACGTGCTAATACTAATTTGTATAGCCCGAGTCCATAGTATTGATATTCCCTCCAAATATTTTGATGCTCTGATTCCTTTTTGATTAAGTATTTTAACATTATATAATTCTCAATCATGCCTCTTACGCAACTACGCCCAGAAATTGAGTTAAATAGTTTATGATCTATTACCTCTTTAAACCGCTTATAAGAATATGTTCCAATACCAAGGATGACCTTTGTTTTCTCATCCAAAGGATTAACAGAAGTAAACAATTGCGAAAGATATAAAAAGACCTCATGGAGTTGTTCCGAATATAGAGAAACATCTGCTTCTTCATTTTCAAAGTTTATAGTATATAAGGTGCAATCAGTCATGCTACTCATCCCTTTCCAAAAGTGTGCAATATATTCTGTGTTTGCTTTTTCAAACTCTAATGACATCATTTCCATAGACCTTATCATAGGGCGAATCATTCTCATCTTTTCATCCGTATGATTTAATATGGGATATTCCAAAAGCAAATCGCCTTGTTCTTGCTGAATGCGTAAACGGCCAGACATCAACTCAAAATATAAGACCACAAAACGAATATCAGTTGATTCATGGGTTTGATGATCCATAAGATTCTTCATAGTTTCAAGGATAATATTTTGGCGCTGATTAATAGTAAGGCTGGGGTCAGAAAAAAACTCAGCAAACACAGAATACTTACTTTGAGTGAGAAATAATGTAAGGGGTGCCAATATACTTTTTGAAATAATGGTATTTATCTTTTCATAAAAAGAAGCTTGAACAGGATATTCTAAAGATAAAATGTCAGATATTCTCGGAACCAGTAAGTTTGGTGCAAGATTATGTAACAGTACAATTATTTCATATATTTTTGCCAATCCTGCTCTGCGACCATATTTCTTCAACACCAAACCTATCCATAAATATTCTGGCAAACGACCATACGTCCAAGATTTTTCATCATCAAGTTGGGTCATTATTGTATTAAGTGGAGTTGTAAATTTCCCCTTTTTAAAAATATGATCTGATAGTTTGCTTGGCTGCATATTGTCTCCACCTCTTTCTATGCGTTTATTCACACATTTCTATTTTCACGCCTCTTGAAGGGCTCTTTCTATCTTCTCTCTCTCCCCACTGCCATTAGTAGCAAGCCGCAGGAGAGGAACATTATGTTTCTTCAAAATAGCATCCTTTAACGCATCCCTGTGCAGTTGATCTGGGTTGTTTTCGTGGAAAGCAAAACCATCTACCTCCACGACCAAAACACAGCTTTTATCCAACTTACGGAATATAACAAAATCTAAAGATGCCCTGTTGCTGACAAATTTCAATTCTTCCGGGTTAAGTAGATCTACTGTATTCAATAGGTTGCGTAGCAACATTCCATGCGCATAATTGTAAACGGCATATTGGGGCTTTTTTAGGATTTCTTCTAGAAGTACGCGCAGCGCCTCTTCAGACTGATATCGGGCTTTCGGGTCCATCTTTGCCTTCAATGATATCAGCTTGCTGGAATACTTTCGGTAAAGCAAGTCGAAAACAGACACCACCTGACTGTCGATAATAGTTTCATCCAGTGTGCTGTATTCTATATATCGGATGAGATCACTAATGTTTTTGCCTTTCTTGAAAAACAAGTCGTGATCCGTCACCAGTATAAATTGCTTGATGGCCCGCGACACAGCTACATTGATCATCTGCGGATCATCAACAAAATCTATCCCTTGCTGTCCAGCCCAGCTGCTATCCAGCACTGTGGACATGATCATGACATTTTTTTCTCGGCCCTGGTATTTATGTACCGTATCGATTTCAATACCGTCGGTGAGCAATTGTGTTGCTTTGTTTGCCTGCTTGCGATACGGCGTGACAAAGCCGATTCCTTCCCGTCTCTCCACAAGATCGGGGGCTTTTAAAATCTCTTCTACAATAACGTCGAGTTCACGCTGGTTATAGCGCCCTTTGCCAACGCCACGTGTAACCCGTCGCATGTGATTTCCTGCAGATGTTCTATAAAGCACTAAGGGGCACTCCGACGGACTTGGGTCGGTGTAGGGGATTAGCTGACCATCATAATATTTCTGATTGCAGAATTCAATGATCTGTGGATGACAGCGATAATGCTCCCGCAAAGTCACGCAAGGCAAGCTTTTGCCGTACAGACTGATAGCCGACGATAAGATATTATGCTGAAAATAGTTATATTCGTCGCACGGCGGTGTTGTTGTCAACTTGGCTTCGATTTCTTTATTGGTAATCTGAGGCAGTTGCTTGACGTCACCGACAATGATTACATTTCGGCAGCAGGAAAAAGCCAATACACCTGTAATTAAATCCACCTGAGACGCCTCATCGATGATCACATAGTCCAACAGATAATTTTGAGGGATGGAACGGCGTAAGGCGTGCGTCGTGCTGAGGATGATCGGATATACCTTAATAAAGTCATCAAATCTTATCTTAAAGCTCTTCTTTGTAAAGTCAGGCTCCGGCTGTACGCTATGGCTCTGATACAGGTATTTACGGAACAGCTTTTCGGAATACTGCTGATGTTCTTCAAGCAGTTTATCAAAGGAGGCGTTCTGCAATTGACCTTCAATGGCGGCAATTTCCTGCTCCATCATTTGAATCTGCTGCCGGTAAAATTCTTTTTGCAGAGATAACAGAATTGATGCTTCGTATGTTTCTAACTTTTTATAATCAAACACGCCATACTTAAAGAGTAATTTCAGTTTATATAAAAGTTTGTTAGATTGATTGTTTTCTTTGGCCAGAGAGGTTTCCGCCAAAAAGGAGATAATGCGGTCAGGGGTTTCCCGAAACAACGGTAATTTGCTGATCTCCTCAATATCCTGCCTGGAAAAATATTCTTCGAAATGTTCCTGCTCCAGCTGCCATGCTCGCAATTCCTGCCCCAGCTGTGCTCTTTTGCGGTCTTTTGTCAGCAGTTTGTTTAGCTGAATATTCAGAGTCTTAATATGCTGGAACAAAGTACCTTTTTCTTCTTCGTAATCCCATCCGTCAATTTTGGCTGTCGGCATATTGGCAAAAAAAGCGTCCTGATTATCTTTCTTGCCGAGCAAAGCAGTCAGAAAACCATAGCCCTGCTTGTCCATCTTTTCGATTACGTTTTTAACCGCTTCGTTATTATTGGATACGACAGCGACGCTTTTCCCTTGAACCGCAATGAGGTTGGCAAGGATATTTAAAATTGTTTGTGTCTTACCCGTGCCCGGAGGCCCTTCGATCACAGAAATAGAGTTGGCAACCGCATTCTCCAGTGCCGCTTTCTGGCTCAGATTAAAGCGGAATGGAAAGATCACGCCGTCCATGTCCGGCGTCCTAGCTTTAACTGGCCGCCGCGACAAATAGTGGCTGAGCACGCTTTCTGGATGAACAAAAGTAAGCTGCTCCATTTCTTGCTTTAAAAATGCCTCTTCTTCCGGCTTGTCCGATGTGTACTGAGCAATATCTCTTAGATAAGCCAATATTTGTTGTGCATTTTGATCGGAGGCGCCGTTGTCGATCAAGGAAAACCTTTCCGGATTTATTGTGTGAGTACTTCCGTTATATTGAATTATTTTAATCCTTTCCCCAAAATCGAGGATAATCTTGGGCTCATAGATAGGCAAGTTATCTATATATGCAACTCTTCCTTCTAATTCAATAACCCTTGGATTTTCAAGGATCTTTACTCGATTTTGATTATAGGGATAAACCTTATCTCCCGTTAGGTACACGACCTCTATCTTCCGTTGTACGACATCACGTCTTATACTCACTATTTCACTGGTTCTATCTTTGCCATTTACCAGAATCATGATCTTCCTGATATCCATAATTACCTGTTCCTTATTTAGTGTTGCCATACGCAATTTACACAAAATCGTTACTTGTACATTATTCTGATAATGTACAAGTACAAATTTTCAAAAATAATCTAAATAATAAAAAACTATCCAGGAAAATTCCTGCACAGTTACTCACGTTAATCTACTTTGAATGGACAGGTGCACGATCAATTATTGTCTAATTATACCAAATATGGTCTGAATCTTCAACATTTTAGTGAATGTAGCGCCATAAGTATTAATACGACTTGTGACATCACAACTTGCCGATATGCCATTTAATAAAGTCACTTTAATCAAAAAGAGGAAATATAAAAAGTCTACCTCACATACCTGCCAAAAGTTATTAAAGACCTTCCACATAAAACAATCGTTTTCACCATCGGGCAGGCCTCATCACAACGCTGTCATGGAATCGTTCTTTTCGTCTATGAAAAAAGAAGAACTTTATCGTACTAACTACCATTCAATAGGTTGAATTCAAACAGCATATCAGTAAGTACATTGAATTGGACATTCCAAAAAGAAATGTTGCAAAACATCAACCGTCGTTCGTTTTGGTGGAGGCGAGGGGAATTGCACCCCTGTATCGAAGAGCTGCCACGAAAGCATCTACGCGTGTAGTCTTCTATTTAAGTTTTACCTCTTAGTCTCCAGAAGACAGGATCCGTCCGAGGCTATCTCGATAATCTTAGCTAATGACTCCGAGAATTGTCATTAGAGCAGTCCTACTGTTTTGACACCCTGACCCTTCATCGTAGGCGCAGAAGGCAGGATGCTAGCGGCAATTAAGCAGCTAGAGCGTAATTTTCGTTGTTAACTATTAAGATCCACCGTTTAACGAGACCAGGTGGAATCTCGACGCGCAACTCTCGCCACCGCTTCCCCGAGCGAGTCTAAAACGCCCCCGTATTTGATTTACATTGATAGTATATCATTTTTTTATTCATTTAATAGAGGTACTTCTTAGTTTTGTATGTTTTCTTTAGTTTTTTTTCCATAAAAATACTTCTTGACGTTATGACACTTTTGTCATATTCTCAAGGTGACATTGCTGTCATGTTCAAAAACCATTTAACTTTCTTTAAAGGAGCGGTTTCCTTGCCAACTCAAACCTTTTTTAATCTGCCTGAAGAAAAGAAAAATCGAATCATTCGCGCAGCTATTCAAGAATTCGCTGCCTATAGCTTTGATCAAGCCAGCATTGCCCATATCATTGAAAATGCCGGAATTCCACGCGGAAGTTTTTATCAATACTTTAACAATTTAAAAGATGTCTATAAATATATTATTAATCTGGCAGGAGAGCAAAAGATTAAATATTTCCAAGAAACCGTTCCGCAGTTTGAAGGAAAAGGATTTAACTTTTTTTCAGCACTCCGCGACCTATGTACAGCCGGTTTTCAATTTGCATTAGAAAATCCAGAGCTTCTTGCTATCGGTAATAACTTTATTAAAGAAACGAATAAGTCTCTTCGCGACGAAATTCTAGGCGAACAACTTCCAAAAGCCCAAAATTTTTATGAAACGATGCTTCATAAAGGAATCGAGCTTGGACAAATCGATCCTCACATAGATCCGCATATTGCAACCTTGTTTATTGGGGCTTGGAGCACTGCCTTTACCGAATTATATTTAGCAGAACTCAAAAATCTCGCTCATGACAATCCTGAGGACGTTTGTGCCCTTTTAACAAATAAACAGTTTCAACAAAAAATTGACCAAATGATTGACCTGCTAGTTAACGGGCTAGCAAATAAACCTTTTTCTACAGTCAGCGAATGAGCTCAGCTCAAGGAGGTGGTCTCACATGAGCCTACTGGAAGGGAAAGAAATCCGTAAGATCTTTCAAACGGGAACCGTTAAAAACGAAGTCCTCAAAGGGATTGATTTTCAAATAAATCAAGGCGAATTTATTGTTGTTCTGGGACAAAGCGGTTCGGGCAAAACGACCCTTCTTAACATCATCGGAGGTATGTCTCCGCCGTCCTCCGGCGAGCTTTATTACCAGGGGCAGCCTCTTCATCAAGCAAGCGAAGCTGAACTGACCCTTTATCGCCGCAAGGAAATTGGGTTCATTTTTCAGCACTATAATCTCATGCCGAATTTAACCGCTTATGAAAACGTCAAACTTGCCGCTGAAATTGCTGCCCACCCTCTGGCACTTGAAGAGGTTCTGCGGGATGTTGGGCTGGAGGATTTAGCGGATCATTTTCCTTCTCAACTTTCGGGTGGCCAACAACAGCGGGTTGCAATTGCTCGGGCAATCGTCAAAAAGCCTGCCTTGCTTCTCTGTGATGAGCCAACTGGAGCCTTGGATATTCAAACGGGAATACAGGTTCTTAAAACCTTGGCCAAACTGAACCAAGACCTTCATATGACTATTGTGATCATTACGCATAATGCGAAAATTTCCAAAATGGCCAATCGCATCTTCTATTTAAAAGACGGGTTCTTAGATCATATTAAGGTCAATGAATATCCCCTTTCACCGGAGGAACTGACATGGTAGTTCTGCACAAGAAAGTCTTAAGGGATATCAAAGAAAATAAGGGTGTTTATATCGCATGCATGGTTGTCATCGCCATCGGCCTGATGGTGTTCACCTCAATGTCCATCATCCTGGATAACCTTAAAGGCGCCCAACAGAACTTCTATCAGAGCACGCACTTTGCGGATGGTTTTATTCAGTTAACCGGTTATCCGGAAAACAAAGTCAAAGCATTAGGAAACTCGCCGGGTATTGCAGATA
This sequence comes from Desulfitobacterium nosdiversum, assembly GCF_049860565.1. Lineage (GTDB taxonomy): Bacteria > Bacillota > Desulfitobacteriia > Desulfitobacteriales > Desulfitobacteriaceae > Desulfitobacterium_A > Desulfitobacterium_A nosdiversum. The sequence continues at coordinate 950,499 of NZ_CP172056.1, read as the reverse complement.
TCGAGGGACGTATTGTTAAGGATGTTAAGCTTTTTGCAGAAAAAAGCTCAGATAAAAGCTCATCCAATCATACGCTGCGTTTAGTTTCATTGAACTCACCTAACGCTTCAACCTTAAATCAGGTTCAAATCGCCTCTGGGCGTTTACCGAATGACAAAGCCTCGGAAATTCTCGTTGATCCCAAATATTTTGCAGCCAATCATCTTACCCTGGGAGACAGCCTAACCTTGATCCTCGATGGTAAGCGAGCAACCTTCACCATTGTAGGAACCGCTCAGAGCCCGGAGTTTATTTATGCTATGCGGACCGCCCAGGATCTTTATCCTGATCCGCAAACCTTTGGGATTGCGTATACCCCGCTCAGTACGGTTAAGGGGCTTGTCAAAGAAGCAAATCAGGTTAATGACATCGTTTTCACCCTAAAACCAGGGGCTGATTTTGATACGGTCAAAGAAATGCTTCAAACAGAACTTAAACCTTATGGCGTACAAAGCATTATTCCCCGTAAAGATCAAACCAGCCATGCTATCCTGACCAATGAATTAAAATCCCTTCAGGGAACAACTCGAACTCTGCCCGTTGTCTTTTTAGGGGTTGCGACCATCATCCTCTATACCATGCTCATTCGCCTGATCGAACAACAACGGGGGATTATCGGAACGTTGAAAGCCTTTGGCTTTACCAACCGCGAAATCGTTTTTCACTACCTGTCCTATCCGCTTTTCATTGGCAGCCTGGGCGGACTCCTCGGAGGCTTATCCGGAATTGCACTTTCCTACCCCCTGACATCACTTTATGAGGAATATTTCGCGTTGCCCGGTCTTAGAGGAACGTTTTCCTTTAAATATCTTTTTCTGGGTATTGTCCTCTCTCTTAGTTTCAGCCTTCTCAGTGGTATTAAGGGAAGTCTCAATATCCTCCGCTTGCAGCCTGCTGAAGCCATGCGTCCCGCTGCCCCAGCTTCAGCCCGCAAAACTTGGCTGGAAAAGATGACCCGACTTTGGAGCATGATTTCTTCTCAGGCTCAGATGGGCTTGCGCAACATCTTCCGCGCTCCGGCCCGCAGTTTAATTACCGTTTTGGGAATGGCCGTGATTTATAGCCTCATGAGTGTTTCCTGGTCAATGCAAAGCATGACGGATAAACTTACGACTTTCCAGTATGACAACATTCAAAAATACGATGTAAAGCTTTCTCTAACCCGTCCATTGCCGGCTCAAGCAACAGCCTATACCCTCGCCCGTGAACCCGGAGTTTCCAAAATAGAACCCGTCTTAGAAATTCCTGCTACCTTAAAAAATCAGTGGCTAAAAAAAGAAATCGTTATCATGGGGTTAACCCCTGACTCCACACTCTATAATATTTTAGATAAAAATGGGCAAAAAATTCCTGTCCCTGATAGCGGGATCCTGCTTTCAGATCGACTCGCCACCCTTCTTCAAGTTAAAGTCGGCGATTCCATTACAGTGGAAAGTTCCCTCCAAAAAGAACGGGTCGGCGCCAAAGAACAAACGATGGTCGTCAAAGGAATTATCCCTCAATACGTCGGGCTTAATGCGTTTATGGACATTAATACTCTCCAAGCTTTTCTGCAGCAGGGGCAAATCAGTACCTCCATGCTGATCAGCATGAATCCCCAGGAAGTCAGCGCTTTTAAAAACAAATATCGCGATGCAAGTGAGGTCGGTTCAATTGAAGCTATTCAGGAAAGCAAAGACAAAATCCTCCAGATGATGAAATCGTATGCCTTCACAACTTACTTTTTATCGATCCTTGCCGGAATTGCCGGTTTTGCCCTCATCTATAACTCGAGTATCATTTCACTCTCTGAACGGCAGCGCGAACTCGCCTCTTTACGCGTTTTGGGGTTAACTCCGAAGGAAGTCTTACTCGTCATTACCTCAGAGCAGTGGACGCTGACGCTTTGCGGCGTTCTCTTGGGGATTCCTCTTTCCTTTGGGCTTATTGCGGGTATGGCCCAAGCCTTAAGCACGGACTTATATTCCATTCCTGCTGAGCTTCCCCCACTTGCCCTCCTTAGTGCCGTCGCCGGAACCGCATTTTCAGTATGGATTGCCCAAACCCGAACTTACCATAAGATTAAGACCCTGCCCTTTGTTGAAATCCTTGCCACGAAAGAATAAAGCGAAGTCGCTTCCGATTAACCCCTATCATCAATACCTAATCTAGGAGGGATTTGTATGTCTCTGGAACACCTTGCATCTTCCCGTTTTGCAAAATGGCGCAATCTCAAACTCTTTTCCCGATTTAAAGGAAAAAAGAAGAAAAAGGGGTTGATCTTTGGCCTTATTGTTCTCCTGGGCTGTGCCGGAGCCCTCGCCTACACCGCGCTTCCCCTGCAAGGCAAGGTTCTTGCCGTTCATCCTGCTGAGTTTACCAAAGGGTTCACAGAGGAGGCCCAAGTTCAGGCCTTAAATGAATCGCCCATCTATAGTTCTATGGATGGTAAAATCCAAGCGCTTCATGTTCAAAACGGTGACCGCGTAACAAAAGGTCAAGTGCTGGCAGAACTCGATACTCAGGATTTAAACCATCAACTTGAGGTTTTGAAGGCCCAACTAACGAGTGTTGAAGGACAGAGCCAGCAAGCCTATCGCACACCTCAGGAAGCAGCTGTTCAACAGCAAAATCTCCTGATTGAACAAGCGGAAAAGGATTCAGAAGCTCAGGATCAAGCCCTTGCCCGTTCCAAAGCCCTCTTTGATGCAGGTTCAATTTCTCAAGTTGAATACGAGGACGCACAGCGGCAAGCCGATAAGGCGAAAAGCAACCTGGAACAACAAAAGCTTGCCCTCCAGCTCCTATATGAACAACTGACACCTGCTCCAGGAACAGCACTCTACTTTTCAGGTCAAAAAGACGCATTAAATACTCAGATCAGTCAGCTTGAAGATAAAATTCAAAAAGCAAAAATTACAGCTCCCCAAGACGGGATCATCAAAGATCTCACCCTTAAAGAAGGAATGGCCGCCCCAAACGGGCAGCTTTTACTCACTGTTGTTCAAAATCAAGGCTATCGTCTGGAAAGTTATGTTCTGGCCAGTGACGCTTTGGATCTTAAAACAGGAAGTCCTGTCAAAATTCTTCAGGCTACAAGCACCGGAGATAAGTCTCTCTCAGGGAAAATTGAATCCATCGCTCCTTCAGCGGTCGAACGTGTTTCCCCGCTCGGTCTGAAAGAAAACCGGGTCAAGATTACCATTCTCCTTGATACCAATGCCCCCGTCGTTCTCGGAAGCAATATGGATGTTCAATTTACCACTTACCAGGAATCAAACCGTCTTATCGTCCCCAAAACAGCACTTTTCCCGTATCAAAACGGTCAAGCACTCTGGGTCATTCGCAATGGCAAAGCAGCTTTGCAACCCGTGACGAAGGGTATAGAGAATAACCAGGACTGCATTATTGAAAAAGGACTTCAGGACGGAGATCAGGTCTTGCTTGATACTTCACTTAAAGGGCTTAAAGAAGGAAAACGCATCAAGGCTAAATCCTAATTCTAGATTTAAATTTGAAACTTGAAGATTGGAAGAAAAAATCCAGCGAATCTAAAAGATCCGCTGGATTTTTTCATTTCAAACAACTTCCTTACTCAGCGGACGGCTTGTTCTCTCCATCGTTTTGTTTCTGATCTCCATCCTGCTGCACAGAGCCACTGTTTCCATGATGTCCATGGTATCCATGGTGACCGCAGTGCCCCTGGTGCTCGCCGAAGCCATGATGTGCTCCATGATGCTTATGCATAGCTCGCATAAAGCTGTACATCGGTGATTCTTCGCCGTGATGTTCCCAGCCCGCATTCTTCGCTTTTTCACGAAAGTTCAAGAACGCTTCAAAAGCTTCCAACTTGTGCCTGAGCTTTTCCTTATCGCCCTTTAATGTCACTGTAAAGCCTTCTTCATTTTCCTCAAAGGAAAAGCTGAAATTCTCCGAACTCATAATCCATCTCTCCTTTATTTATTAATTAAGGATGAAAACGCGGCTTGTGAAATCCCGTAGGTTCCCGCATCTCCATTCTTCGCCGCGATCGGAAATGTGAATCGGTGCGTTTCATTCTCATGAGCGAAAGAAATATTAATCCGGAAAGGATAATCATCGCTATCCCGCTTTTAAAAAACGGACCTCCCAGTAAAATAGACCCGGAAATTAAGAAACCGCTGCTCAAGATCGCACGTACGATTCGGCTCGCTTGCTGACTCTGATTTTGCAAGAGATCTGATTCGAAACTTCGCGAGGGCTGAATTCTAACTTCACCCAGTTCCAAGCCGGTCAAAAAACGATTCAGCTTTTCCGGCAGCGTAACGACCTCAATGAGTGTTTTCTTGGCCTGGTCTAAGACAGATCCTTGTTTAGGGCTTCCCGTTTTCGCTCCAGACAACAAATCCTCTGCATAAGGCTGCAGCGTTTTGATGAGATCTAATTTCGGGTTTAATCCGCTGCAGATCCCCAGGATCGTTGAGAGGGCTTTCCCCAGGAATAGCATTTGCGCCGGAATCTGAAAGGGCTGGGAATACATAAATTCTCTGATTTCGAGAAGAAATTCTTCTGAATTAATCGTTTTTAAATTCGGGGCTTCAAACATTGCAGCCAGAATCAGTTTAAAGCTCTTGCTGAGCGTTGATTTATTAGCATGAGGCCGCAGAAAGCCCAAATGCTCAAAGACTGTGATCATTTCATCCGTGTCTTTTTTAAAGATCGCCATAATGAAAGCAACCAGCTCTTCACGCATCCGCTTTTCGATTCGCCCCATCATCCCAAAATCTAAGAAGACAAGCCTTCCATCCTCTTTAACAAGCAGGTTGCCTGGATGAGGATCTGCATGAAAGAAGGAATCATAAAGCACCTGCTGGACAAAAGCAGCGATCAAGGTGTCGGCGAGGAGGGCCCGATCAATTCCTGCCTTTTCCAAAGCTTCATAATCATTGACTTTACACCCTTCGATGAACTCCATGGTCAAGACACGCTGTGTTGTGTATTCCCAATCAATTTGGGGAACATAGAACCGCTCATCTGCCGCAAAATTTGCCCGAAAGGTATCTGCATTCCGGCCTTCTTTAACATAATCCAGTTCATCCAGGGTCGTTTCAACGAATTCGTTATAAATCTGATCTAGATCGACGGCTGCATTAATCTTCGGATAGCGCTTCGCAAAGTTCGCCACGAAACGGAGGGCTTCAAAATCGACCCGAATGATTTTCTCGATGCCAGGCCGTAAAATCTTCACGGCTACTTTCTTATGTTCTTTCGTCTCCGCGGTATGAACTTGCCCTAAAGAAGCAGCTGCAACCGGAAATTGGGAAAATTTCCTGAAAATCTCATTTATACTTGAGCCGAATTCTGCTTCGATGCATTGAATGATCTCCTCAGTTGCTACCGGTTTAACTGCATCCTGTAATTTCGAGAGCTCACTCGTATACTCCTCGGGCAAAACATCCACTCGGGAACTAAAAAATTGTCCGAGCTTAATCAGCAGTCCCCCCAGTTCCGTGGCTGTCTCGGTAAAGGTTCGGGCTTGTTTACGGTAAACTGCTTTATATTTTAGCTCTCGCTTCTCCGCACTGTTAAATCGTGTACTTTTGCCGAGCCACCAAAGTTGCAGCACAAAACGTAAGAACAGAGCAATAATTTTACGGAAACGCTTATCTCGAATGTATTTTATGATGAGTGGCATGATTTCCTCCTAAATTTTCTTATCACCTTTATTGCCATTGTCCCCTTCATCGTCACTCCCCGAGAAATTAAACATCTCATCAAAAAATCTAGCCTTTCTAAACATCATATCTGCGAACCTCGTCATCACCTCAGATTTAATTAAGATGACAACTCCTTTTCTTTTATTTCCAAGTACAATAAATTTTTCGCCTGGTTCGATTCCGAGTTCCTCTCTCGCCTCAGCCGGAATTACAACTTGACCTCGTTCCCCCATGACCGTTGATCCATAAAATTTTCCATGCGGACCCATTCATATCACCTCTACTTGATATGATATATCATATCTTTCATACTTGCAAATCATTAATAATAAATATATGCCCATTTAAAATAAAAAAACAGCCATCTCGCTTTACGCCAAATAGCTGTTGATTTCTTATCTCTTTTCACGGTCTCTAAGACTCCGTTCAATATCCCGCTTAGCATCCCGTTCGGCAATATCCTGTCGCTTATCATAGTTTTTCTTCCCTTTACAGACCCCGAGCTCAATCTTTGCCAGACCTCTTCTCAAGTAAATCCGCGTTGGAATCAAGGTTAAGCCTTGTTGCTGAATCTTACCAACTAATTTTATAATCTCGGAATGGTTCAGAAGAAGCTTCCGTTTTCTTAAAGGGTCATGATTAAACCGATTTCCTTGTTCATAAGGGCTAATGTGCATCTGATAAAGCCAGATTTCCCCATTATCAATCCGGGCATAACTATCTTTGAGATTCACTCGTCCATTCCGAATCGACTTGATTTCTGTTCCTGTCAAAATGATTCCGGCTTCAAGCTTTTCTTCCACGAAGTAATCGTGATAGGCTTTGCGGTTATCCGAGATGACCTTTATTCCTTCGGATGCCATAGTTAACCCTCCTCCCAGTTGAGATTTTCAGTATAGCATAATTTCTCTTATTTTCCCAGTCTTAACCCTTTAAGGGATACCTAAACATCTATTAAAGATCTCTTCTAATATTAAGTGTTTATACATAAATATAGCCCATAAATAAACTTAGATAAAAATAGAGCCGCTAAAACGCAGCCCTTTAAAGAATATGGATTTTTATAAAATAATTATTTTAGACGAAATGGAAAACGCTTTGAAGTAAAATGAGAATTATTACCGTAAACGTTTTCAAGAGTGTAATCGCGAAAATGTCTTTATAGGATTCCTTATGCGTGAGTCCTGCAATTCCCAAGAGGGTAATCACGGCGCCATTATGCGGCAAGGTATCCATTCCTCCGGAAGCCATTGAAGCAACCCGATGGAGCAACTCCGGGCTGATCCCAGTTCTCGTCGCCCATTCCAGATAATGTTTGCCAAAGGTATCCAGTGCAATGCTCATACCTCCTGAGGCTGAACCTGTTACTCCTGCCAAAACGTTAACGGTCACTGCCTCTGAGAGAAGAGGACTTCCGTTTCCGTTAATACCCATTAAGGCTTGCGCAATGCTCTGAAAACCTGGCAGAGATTTAATAACATTTCCAAAACCCACTTCTGAGGCTGTGTTCATCACGGCTAGCAACGAGCCGATTGCTCCGGCATTGATCGCACGGGCGATATTTCCTTTGATTCGCTTAGGATTGATAATCAGGGCAAGACCCGAGCCTATGACTAAGGCAATGATAAGAGCCCAGTTATTCATCGTCCCAACGATACCTGCTTTTGCCATATTGTAGGGAGCCTGGGTTGCCCATGCTGTAATATCCCATTGAGGAAAGACCATTTTTTGCAGAATCAAAGTTATGATTAGGACTGAGGCAAGGGGGACAACTGACAATAATGGATTGGGGAGATTCGTGTCTTCCACAATTTCCGGTTCTTGTTTATGATTCGTGCCATATCCTTCACCGGCAGCTTGTGCGCTCCGTTTCCGCCATTCTAAATAGGCAAGCCCGCATCCCAAAACAATGAGTGTTCCCAGTGTCCCAAACACAGGTGCCGCATAAAGATCCGTATTAAAAAATTTCATCGGGATCGAGTTTTGAATTTGAGGCGTTCCTGGAAGAGCATCCATCGTAAAGGTGAAGGCTCCTAGTGCGATTGTTGCCGGAAGCAGCCGTTTTGGAATATCGGCTTCCTTAAAAACTGATGCTGCGAAGGGATAGACTGCAAAAGCAACAACGAAAAGGCTGACACCACCATAGGTTAGGATCGCTGCAGATAATACCACCGCGAGAATGGCCTGACGTTTGCCGAGTTTTTGTACAATGAAGCGCGCAATGGATTTCGCGGCTCCTGATTCTTCCATGACTTTGCCAAAGACCGCACCTAACAAGAAGAAAGGAAAATAAATTTTTACATAGTTCGCCAGATTAGGCAAAAAGATTTCTGTATACGTAGGCATTATCGACATTCCTGAAAAAACGGCGGCGAGTATAGCAAATACCGGTGCGAAAAAGATGACGGAAAAGCCTCTGTACGCCATGAACATCAAGAGTCCAAGACTAAGAAGAATCCCTAGTACTCCCATCTAAAAACACCTCCCAATTTATTCCCCAGCTCTAAACGTCGTGCTATCTATTTTTCTACGAGCATTGCTATTCCTTGGCCTCCGCCAATACAGAGCGTTGCAAGACCCCTCTTAACATTCTGCCGTTTCATTTCATGCAGCAGGGTGACAAGAACTCGAGCTCCGCTTGCACCAATCGGATGTCCTAAAGCGATAGCACCGCCTTTAATATTTGTTTTTTCCGGCTGAAGCCCAAGCTCCTTAGCTACTTCTAACGTTTGCGAAGCAAAAGCCTCATTGGCTTCAACCAGGTCAATATCTTCAATCGTCAGGCCCGCCTTTGCCAACGCTTTACGGCTTGCAGGAATTGGACCCGTTCCCATGATTAGGGGATCAACTCCTGCCGAAGCCCAAGATGTGATCACTGCCATCGGTTTGATTCCGAGTTGTTCAGCCTTCTCCTTGCTCATAACGACAACTGCGGCAGCTCCATCATTAAGTCCTGAGGCATTGCCTGCGGTTACAGTCCCATCTTTTTTAAATGCCGGCCGCAGCTTAGCCAGCCCTTCGTACGTTGCACCAAAACGGGGAAATTCATCCTGACTGATGGTGATCGGGTCACCCTTACGCAGAGGTATGGTTACGGGAACGATCTCTTCAACAAAAGCCCCTGATTTAATCGCCTTCTCTGCCCTGTTCTGACTCTGCACCACATATTGATCCTGTTCTTCACGGGTAATTCCAAACTTTTCTGCTATATTTTCCGCTGTAATCCCCATATGGATATTATGGAAAGCATCCGTTAAGCCGTCACTGATCATCGTATCGACAATAACCTCATTTCCCATACGATAGCCTGTCCGGGCCTTTGGAAGAGCATAAGCGGACTGTGACATGCTCTCCATGCCGCCTGCAACAATAATTTCGGCATCTCCAGCGATAATGGCCTGAGCTGCGCAGACAACAGCCTTAAGACCGGAACCGCAGACTTTACTTACCGTCCATGCAGGAACCTCTTGAGGAATCCCTGCTTTCATCGCAGCCTGTCGTGCCGGATTTTGGCTCTTGGCTGCAGACAGTACATTACCCATGATGACCTCTTCAACATCAGCTGGATTAAGACCGGCAGAATAAATTGCTTCTTTGATCACAATTGCACCTAAATCTGCGGCCTCGAGCTGACTAAGCACTCCATTAAAGGAACCGATTGGTGTCCGAACTGCGCTGACAATAACAACGTCCTTAATAATGATCCCCTCCCTAAAAATATTTATCTTAAATTAAATAGCCCCCATTGATATCCAGAATTGCACCTGTGATATAAGCTGAGGTATCAGCCGCGAGGAATAGTGCTGCCGCGGCAATCTCTTCCGGCTCAGCCAAACGGCCTGCAGGAATCTTGGCGATAAGGGCGTCGAGTTGTTCCTGCGAATATTTCATCATCATATCGGTCTTAATATAACCCGGCGCAAGTGCATTGCAGGTGATTCCTTTGGTGCTATTCTCTGCTGCGGTTACTCGGGTCAAGCCCAGCAAGCCAGACTTTGTTGTTGCATAGTAGCCTGTTCCGAAAATCCCCATCCGAGCCGTAAGCGAAGAAACATTGACAATCCGGCCGTAGTTGTTCTGTCTCATACTGGGAAGTACTGCTTTTGTACAAATGAATGGACCTGTAAGATTCACATTGACTACAGCGTTCCAGTTTTTTAAATCGCCTTTATGAACTAACCCATCACGGTTAATTCCTGCGTTATTAACAAGAATATCAATACGTCCAAAATGTCCGAGGACTTTTTCAACCATCGTATTGACGCTTGCCTCTTCAGTGACATCGGCTAAAAATAGCTCTGCTTCAACGCCTTTGGCCCGAAGCTCATCTACTGTGTCACGAGCCTTTGCCTCATTGAACGGAATATCATTAATAGCAAGTTTTGCCCCTTCTTTTGCTAAAGCAAAAGCGATTGCCTTGCCCAAGCCTTGGCCGCTCCCTGTAACTAGAGCGACTTTATCCTTCGTCATCATTTCGCAACATTCCCCTCATTCATTTCTCTCTCCCTAAACATCGGCCCCTCACAAAAAATGCGCGGATCCATGGTTTTTAATTGCATCGAAATAATGGGTTTAAAGGTCATTTTCTCTAAGATATCTTTTTGAAGATCAACTCCGGGAGCAATCTCAGTTAACATAACACCCTCCTGCCCTAACTCGAAGACTGCTCGTTCCGTGACATAAAGAACCTTTTGATTGTGTTCCCGGGCATACTTTCCGCTAAACGTCACATGTTCTACCTTTTCGATTATTTTCGAGATCTTTCCGTCTTGTTCCAATGTTAAGCGTCCATCGCCTACTGTTGCTTTTAACCCCCCCGCCATAAACGTTCCGCAAAAGATAACCTTTTTGGCATTCTGAGAAATATTGATAAACCCGCCTGCCCCAGATATGCGTGAGCCAAAGCGGCTCACATTGACATTGCCTTCCATATCCATTTGGGCCATCCCGAGCACGGTGAAATCCAGTCCACCTCCATCATAAAAATCGAATTGTTCCGGCTGCGTGATAATGGAGGTAGGATTAAAACTCGCTCCAAAGCTTGAGCCACCTGCAGGCATACCGCCATTCGCTCCTGCCTCAACAGATAAAATAATGTCGTCTAAAGTACCTTCCTCAGAGGCTACCGCCGCAACGCCTTCGGGAACGCCAATTCCCAGATTCGTGATCGCATCCGGAAAGAGCTCCAGATAGGCCCGCCGTGCAATGATTTTCCTTTCATCAAAAGACATCGGACTGATACTGCTCAAGGGGAGTTTTTGTTCCCCGCTGTAGGCTGGGTTATATTCTTCACCAAAGGTCATCATATGATATTTTTTAGGATCACTTGAGACAACGATTACATCCACTAAATTCCCGGGTACAATAACACTCCTCGGTTTTATAGATCCCTTTTGAACCACACGTTCGACTTGGGCAATAATCATGCCCCCGCTGTTGCGAGCCGCTTGGGCTACGGCAAGGACCTCAATATCTAATGCTTCGCTTTCCATGGAAATATTGCCGTCCTCATCCGCTAAGCTTCCTCTGATTATTGCAACATCGATCGGGAAGCTGTGATAGAAGAGATATTCCTTCTCCCTCAACGTAATCAATTCAACAAGATCCTCATGCGTGACTTGATTTAATTTGCCGCCGTCTATACGCGGATCAACAAAAGTCTCCAATCCAACGTGCGTTATTGTTCCAGGCTTGCCTGCTGCAATATCCCGGAAAAGATGGGTAATGACACCTTGCGGGAAATTATATGCTTCGATTTTATTTTCAACAGCAAGCGTCCCTAACTTCGGAGCAAGGTTCCAGTGTCCTCCGACAACACGTTTTATTAAGCCTTCATGAGCCAGATGATTCATCCCTCGATCCTTGCCGTCACCTTGTCCGGCTGCATAGACCAGAGATAATCCCCTTGGACTGCCCGTTTCTGTAAATCGTTTTTCCAAGGCTTCTGTAATTTCTTCAGGATGCGCGATGGTAACAAATCCATCTATGGCAACCGTACTTCCATCCTTAATCAGCGCCACGGCTTCTTTAGCCGTAAGAAACTTCTTTTTCAAATGACCCCCTCCTATCTTACTTATTAGGGAACTTACATTTTGCGGTACCGCTGTCTATATCTATACGCAAATCTCATGCCAACAAAAAAAAGCCTAGAAGACGGCTATCTTCTAAGCTTTTATATTTTCATATTATGTGTTTGTCCGTACTAAGTGTAGCGATATCGCTACGCAAGTTTTCAGAAAATCGTGAAAATATCTCTGCAATTGAACTTATGGTTTGTGGTGCGAAATTGCTACATGATGCAATATCGCATCGCAAACTGGCGCATTTATTTACTCATCGATACCGTACTTCTCCATTTTTCGATAGAGATTTGTTCGATGAATGCCTAAGAGTTCAGCTGCTTTTGCCTTATTCCCTGAAGTCAATTTTAAAGCCATCAGTATTGCTTTACGTTCTGCCTCCACCACTTCCAAAGCCAGCGGCTGAAGCACTTTTGGAGTATGTCCTCTCTTAATATCTTGGAGATAAAGAGGCAGATCGGTAATGAATATCCTTTCCCCTTCAGCAACATTGACAGCCCTTTCCAGCGCATTCTGCAATTCACGTACATTTCCCGTCCAGGGATACAGCTTAAATAAATCCTCCACCGAACGATCTAAGGTCTTGGGTTTAACACCCATCTCACGTTCAATTTTGGACAGAAGATATTCGCTTAAGAGAAGTATGTCCCCTTCACGTTCTCTTAACGGCGGAATTTGAATCGTAAACACGTTGAGGCGGTAATAAAGGTCTCTTCGGAATTCTCCGTTTTCCACCATCTTTTCAACATCACGATGCGTGGCAGCAATGATGCGGATATCAAGCTCCAGAATCTGATTACTTCCGACTCTCTCCACTTCCTTTTCTTGCAAAACACGCAGAACTTTAGCTTGCATTCCTAAAGGCAGGTCACCGATTTCATCTAAAAAAATCGTTCCCCCATTGGCGATTTCAAACTTACCGGGTTTACCCCCTTTTTTGGCGCCTGTAAAAGCTCCGGCATCATAGCCAAATAGTTCCGCTTCAATTAACTCGCTGGGAATCGCTCCGCAATTGACACGTACAAAGGGCTTGTTTCTGCGCGGTCCGGCAGCATGGATTGCGTGAGCAAAAAGTTCTTTGCCTGTTCCGCTTTCACCCAACAACAATACCGTGGATTTCCCTTGTGCTGCCTTTTCTGCTAATGCTTTAGCCTTTAAAATTGCAGGACTGCTGCCCATAATACTGGAAAACGTGTACCGGTATTTTTGGTAATGTTCTAACTCCTTTTCGTAAAACTTAATTTTATTTTCGAGGAGGTCTAACTTTTCGGCCAGCGTACGAAGATCTTGAACGTCTCGAAACATGATCTTCCCGACCGCACCGATGAGCTTTCCATTTTCACGCAAGGGAAGCCGCATAACTAAAGCTTCCTTGCCCGCAATAGTCATGGGTTCACCAATCTCAGCCACTCCAGTCTGTGCGACAATCTCCATCCTGCTGTTCGGCAGAACTTCTGTACAATGCTTCCCTATTGCTTCTTCCTGTTTGACGTTCAAAAAATGACAATAGGCTTTTGTGATCCGTACAATGATTCCGTTGGTATCAACTACCATAACTCCATCATACGCATTTTCAAAGATGTTCTCCCATCCAAGAAGCAAACTTTGAGACTTGGCTAAACGCGATAACAAACGCTGAAAATCACTTCCGTCTTCGAGGGTTATCACCTTACCCGCTTCTTCTTCCTCTCTCAAGGGAAAGGAGTTCAAGATGATTAATCGATTCCCCAATAAAACGTGTTGATTCTGAATATCGCTGTCTGCTTTTTCTAGTTTCGGCTCTGGATTAGGAATGAATTCAGCAATTTCATGACCAAGAATAGTACTTGCATCATGATCAATATAATCTGCCGCTGCCGTATTGCAGTATATTATCTTCTTCTGCTCATTCGTGACAAGAATACCTACTTTAATTTTTTCAAAGATAAAGGCAGGATTAAGATCAGGGGTGGCGGAATTTTGATTCATTTCTCTCCCTCATTCCAACTTTAATCTTCTTAATCCCTAGATAGACTCATTGAAATTAAGGGAAAAGGGCACCCACTCTTCTCTGAGGAGTACCCTTCCCTGTTTCCCTAAGCAGTACTTTGTATAATTTTATTATCTTAAGAACGGTGCAATAATCAGAGAAATTGTCCCCATAACTTTAATTAAAGCGTTGAGGGATGGTCCGGCTGTATCCTTAAAGGGATCGCCAACAGTGTCGCCGATGACGGCTGCAGCATGGGTTGGAGTTCCTTTGCCGCCGAGGTTTCCAGCTTCAATATATTTCTTCGCATTATCCCAGGCTCCGCCGGCATTTGCCATAAAGATAGCCATCAGCAAGCCGGCGACAGTTCCGCCGGCAAGCATTCCGCCCATTGCATCTTTTCCTAAGCCAAAGCCGACTAGCAAAGGTGTTCCAACAGCAAGCAATCCAGGAACAATCATTTGCCGAATAGCCGCTTTGGTGGAGATATCAACACAAGCGCGATAATCCGGTTTAGCTTTTCCTTCCATCAAACCAGGGATTTCACGGAATTGACGACGAACTTCACCGATCATTTCGAAAGCGGCTTTACCTACAGCTTCCATGGCAAATGCGGAGAAGAGGAAGGGAACTGCCGCCCCGATAAATAAACCGATAATTGTGGTTGGAACAAGAATGTCAATCTTTTGAACATGGGCTAATTCGGAGAAGGCATTAAACAAAGCTAAAGCAGTTAAAGCCGCTGAGCCGATGGCAAATCCTTTGGCTACGGCAGCCGTCGTGTTTCCAACCGAGTCCAGTTTATCTGTCGTTTTGCGAACTTCAGGTTCAAGTTCGGCCATTTCAGCGATTCCGCCTGCGTTATCGGCAACAGGTCCAAACGAGTCGATAGCTACAACCATTCCGGCTGTTGAAAGCATGGCCATAGCAGCAATTGCGATTCCAAAAATTCCAGCAACCTGGAACGAAACAAAGATCGCCACACAAATAACGATAACAGGAAGTGCTGTACTCTTAAGTCCGGTTGCTAAACCTGCAATAATATTGGTTGCCGCTCCTGTTTCCGAAGCCTTGGCAATTCCTTGAGCGGGTTTCTTTTGATTAGACGTGTAATATTCGGTTAACAGGCCGATCAATACGTTAACCAGTAATCCGGCAATAATAGCGATGAATACGCGGTTTGGAGTCAGTGTTAAAGTATCGCTGATTTTTAAGGTCGGAGGCAGCATCATATTCACGATTCCATAAGAAGCAATGGCTGTTAAGATATTCGTTCCCCAAAGTCCCATATTTAACGCTGTTTGAGGATTTGCGTTCTCGCCTGTGCGTACAAAGAAACTGGCAATAATTGAAGAAATGAGACCGGCAACCCCAATCATCAGTGGAAGCATTAAACCGGGCAACCCAGCGTTGACTTGTTTAAAGACAGTTACGCCAACAAGCATGGCCGCAATCGTCGAAGCGGCATAGGATTCGAAGAGGTCAGCCCCCATTCCGGCCGTATCTCCAACATTATCCCCTACATTATCGGCGATAACCGCCGGGTTACGCGGATCATCTTCCGGAATTCCGGCTTCAACTTTACCCACGAGGTCTGCTCCGACGTCTGCCGCTTTAGTATAAATACCTCCGCCGACACGAGCGAAGAGGGCTATGGCACTTGCACCAAATGCAAAGGAGTTAATGATTTCGGCATCTTGAAACCAGAGATAAAGTACAGAAACACCAATAATTCCTAACCCTGCAACTGACAATCCCATAACCGCACCAGCACGGAAAGATACTCCAAGTGCTTTGTTCAGGCTTGTACGGGCAGCTTCTGTGGTTCGAGCATTCGCGCGAGTCGTAATTCCCATTCCGACATAACCTGCGGAAGCGGAAAGAACAGCACCAAACAGAAAGGAAATTCCGGTTTCCCAGCTTTTTAAGAAAAATAAAAGAAAGAAAATAACAATGACAAAAGGAATAAGCGTCCGATATTGACGATTAAGGTAAGCCATAGCTCCCTCTTGGATAGCCTGAGAAATCTCTTGCATACGCGCATTTCCCGGGCTGGCTTTTAAAACACTCGTTGCAAAATAAAATGCAAAAATAAGACCAAGTACACCTGCCCCGACGGCAATAATAGGCATTGAAGCAAAATCCATGATGAAAACCCCTCCTAAGTTTTTAATGGATAATTAAGCCTGGCCAACTATGTGCATTTATTCAGTTTTTCTAGTCCTGGACGTCTAATGCAACATTCCCTGCCTGCGATGTTTTATACTCTGAAGGCTATATGTAGCTTCTGAGCAAATGCCTTTAAGAAGTAAAAGTGCGAAGAAAGCAAAAAGGAGCCCCTGGCTTTATTTTAAAACCCAGGTGACTCCCAGCGAACTTAATAAAAAGAGAACAGCAGAGATGATACTTAGTTTTGCAAAAAGTTCATCGACACCTTTCTTCTTGCCAAAGAAAGCCTCACCTGCTCCTCCAATCGCACCAAGTCCAGCACCCGTTCCCGATTGAAGAAGTACTGTTGCAATTAATCCGATTGAGCTAATCACTAAGATAACCGTTAAAGCAATCAACATTATGTAAAATCACCTCCTCAGTACTGACAATATCTAGCAGACCTATTTTAGCATATCCAAAGAAAGAAAGGCAAGGAACTTAGACAAGCCTTATGCAAACTAAGTCCCTTGCAATGCTTATGAATTGATTTAGCGAGCCAAAGCGTCTTTTCCCGGGTAAATTGCAGATTCACCCAACTCCTCTTCAATCCGCAGAAGTTCATTATACTTGGCAACGCGCTCGGTACGAGCAGGGGCTCCCGTTTTGATTTGACCAGCATTTGTTGCAACAGCAACATGAGCCATAGTCACATCTTCGGTTTCACCTGAACGGTGAGAAATAACAGCCGTATAACCTGCGCGTTTTGCCATTTCGATGGCATCCAGCGTTTCTGTCAACGTTCCGATTTGGTTGAGCTTAATCAAAATAGAGTTCGCGCATTTTTCCTTAATTCCTTTAGCTAAACGTGCCGGATTGGTTACAAACAAATCATCACCGACAAGCTGAATCTTGCTGCCGAGGCGTTCGGTCAGCTTCTTCCAGCCTTCCCAGTCCTCTTCAGCAAGTCCGTCCTCAATCGAAACGATCGGATATTTTTCAATTAAGCCTTCATAATACTCAATCATTTCTTCAGAGGTTTTTTTCAGGCCTTCACCTTCAAGGACATAAACACCGTCTTTATACAACTCTGTCGCCGCGACATCTAAAGCTAAAGCAACATCATCGCCCGGCACATAGCCTGCACGCTGAATTGCATCAACGATAGCCAGCAAAGCGTCCGCATTGGATTCAAGGCTAGGTGCGAAACCGCCCTCATCACCGATAGCAGTTGCTAGGGATTTTTCTTTAAGTACGGCTTTAAGGCTGTGATAAACCTCTGTTCCCATCCGGAGTGCTTCTCTGAAGCTTTTTGCTCCTACAGGCATAATCATAAACTCTTGAATATCAACATTATTATCAGCATGTTTACCGCCATTCAAAATATTCATCATCGGAACAGGCAATTGTTTCGCATTAACACCGCCGAGATATTGGTAAAGCGGTAAACCAATAAATTCAGCTGCTGCCTTAGCTGATGCTAAGGAAACACCTAAAATGGCATTCGCGCCCAGCTTTCCTTTATTCTCTGTTCCATCCAGCGCGATTAGTTCGCGGTCAAGTCCAGGTTGATCAAAGGGATCTAAGCCTTCAATTTCCGGAGCGATTTCTGCGTTAACGTTTTCAACGGCATCTAAAACGCCTTTGCCTAAATAGCGCGTTTTATCTCCATCACGCAGTTCAACAGCTTCAAAAGCTCCTGTCGATGCGCCTGAAGGGACCGCAGCTCGGCCCATCGAGCCATCCTCTAGGGTAACTTCTACCTCGACGGTTGGATTTCCTCGAGAATCCAGGATCTCACGTGCATAGACTTCATCAATTAATGACATTTATGAACCTCCTTATTCTTCTTAACATTTTTTAGGAATGTCAAATTTAAATTATCTATTTAATTATAGAACTTTTTTAAAGATAAACCAATTGAGAATAAACCGAATACCCGAAAAAGCATCAATCCTCCAATAAGCTTTTTCCGGTCATTTCAGAAGGCTTAGGAATTTTTAATAGTTCCAGCAAGGTAGGCGCAACATCGCAGAGCGCTCCGCCCTCACGCAGCTTACTCCCCTTCAAAGCATCATCAACGAGAATAAAAGGGACCGGATTTGTTGTATGCGCGGTAAGCGGTTTGCCCGTTGACAGATCAATCTCGGACTCAGCATTACCATGATCGGCAGTGATGATCACAGCTCCCTTACGCTCCAGAATCGCAGGAATAATTTGGCCTATCCCTTGATCGACCGCTTCAATCGCCGTAACCGTCGCTTCAAATTCACCCGTATGACCGACCATATCTGTGTTGGCAAAATTTAAAATAATGACCTTATAAGCATCCGACTGAATCCGCTGCAGAAGTTCCTGAGTTACTTCCGGAGCACTCATTTCCGGTTTAAGATTATACGTTGCAACTTTAGGTGAAGAGATTAGACAACGGTCTTCTCCAGGGCACGGATCCTCCACACCGCCATTAAAAAAGAAGGTAACATGAGCATATTTCTCTGTCTCAGCAATTCGCAGCTGTTTGATTTGATTTTGGGCTAAGAGTTCACCTAAGGTATTCTCAAGATTCTGAGGCGGAAAAGCTACAGGGACATTCAGTGTTGCGTCATACTCCGTTAAGCAGACATAATGAATGTTCGGCTTCTCTTGACGTTCGAAACCTGTAAACTCTTTATCCACTAAGGCATGGGATATTTGACGCGCACGATCCGAACGGAAATTAAAGAAGATAACGCTGTCTCCCTCTTGAATCTTTCCTAAAGGCTGCCCGTCTTTATCAATAATCACAGTCGGTACCACAAATTCATCGTTAACACGCATATCGTAGGACTGTTCAACAGCAGCAAACGGATTGGGAGCTTTAATGCCTTCTCCCTGAACAAGTGCCTTATAAGCCTTTTCCACCCGTTCCCAGCGCTTGTCTCTATCCATAAGATAATACCGGCCTGTGACTGTTGCAATTTTACCTATTTTGAGGTCGTCCATTTTTTCCTGCAAAGAGCTCAAATACTCTTTAGCGCTCTGCGGCAAGACATCGCGCCCATCGAGCACGGCATGAACATAGACGTTTTGTACGCCAAGTGTCTTTGCCATTTCAAGCAGCGCAAAAAGATGTTCAATGTGCGAGTGAACACCCCCGTTCGATACCAACCCTATTAGGTGCAAGGCCCCAGGTCCGCTTTTTACACGGTCCATCGCCTGCTTGAGCACCGAATTCTTTTGAAACTCACCGTTCTTGATCGCCTTAAATATCCGGGTCAATTCCTGATAAACGACTCTGCCTGCCCCAATATTTAAATGCCCGACTTCTGAATTTCCCATTTGTCCCGCCGGTAAACCGACTGCCTCCCCGGAAGCGCCTAACAAAGTATGCGGGTAAGTTTCCCAAAGGCGGTCAAAATTCGGCTTATGAGCATGGGCAATCGCATTGCCTTTTTCTGATAGACTATAACCCCAACCATCCAGTATCATTAAAAGAAGAGGTGTTTTTGCATGTTCTTCATTCAACTCTTTTTACCTCTCTTTCGGCCCTAAGCTTCCTTCAGAGAAGCTAACGCATTTTCGATCAATTGAGCAAATCCGTCTGCATCAAGGCTTGCCCCGCCGACTAAGGCACCATCGATATCCGGCTGAACCATTAGCTCCGCGATATTATCGGCCTTAACGCTTCCACCATAAAGGATATTCACCTCATCGGCAACTGTTCCGGCAATACCGGCTAAAGTCGTGCGGATGGCCTCACACATATCCTGAGCATCTTGACTGGAAGAGGTTTTACCTGTACCAATAGCCCAAAGCGGTTCGTAAGCGATAACAACCCGTTTTAAATCTTCAGACGGCAAATCGGCTAAATCTTTTTGCACCTGTCCTCGTACTATGGCCAAAGCCCGCCCTTCTTCTCTTTGAGCAAGGTTTTCTCCGACACAAAGGATCGGCGTCAGCCCGGCCTTTAAGGCAGCCTTTATCTTTTTAGCGATATCTTCATCCGTCTCCTTAAGGATCTCGCGGCGTTCCGAGTGTCCGATAATCACATAGGTACAGGCAATATCAACCAGCATTTCCGCAGAAATCTCCCCTGTAAATGCACCCGATGCGACCCAGAAAAGATCTTGCGCTCCGATATGAATAATGCTTTCTTCCAGCTCATCCTTTAAAGTGCTTAAAGCGGTAAACGGGGCACAGACAACAACATCAACATCTGTGACATTCCCGATTCGGCCGAGTAATTTAATCGCATAATCTTGTGCTTCACGAACGATTTTGTTCATCTTCCAATTTCCTGCAATAATCGGATGGCGTTTAGACATAGTTCAGACTCCTATCTATTATTTAATGCAGCTACACCAGGAAGAACTTTTCCCTCTAAGAATTCCAGGGAAGCTCCGCCCCCTGTTGAGATATGCGTCAGACGCTCTGCAACTCCCATTTTTTCTACGGCGGCAACAGAATCTCCGCCGCCCACGATCGTTGTTCCAGCGCTTGCGGCAACAGCTTGGGCTACCTTTTCCGTTCCCTTGGCAAAGCTCTTCATTTCAAAGACACCCATTGGACCGTTCCAGACAATCGTCCGGGCACCTGCAATATGTTTGGCGAAGATCTCAGCACTCGCTGGGCCGATATCTAAAGCCATTTCTTCTTCCTTGATTTCATTTACAGAAACGGTTCGATGTTCAGCCTCTGCTTTGAATTCTTTAGCGACAACCACATCCTGCGGGAGAGCAATTTCCACGCCCGAGCTTTTTGCTTTCGCTAAAAGTTCGGCAGCGAGGGCGACTTTATCTTCCTCAACTAAAGACTTGCCGACGGAATATCCTTGTGCTTTAAGAAAAGTATTAGCCATTCCTCCGCCAATGATCAAAACATTGACTTTATTTAAGAGGTTTTCAATCACCCCGATTTTATCACTGACCTTTGCCCCTCCGATAATGGCGACAAACGGGCGAGCCGGATTTTCTAATGCCTTGCCCATGACCTCAACTTCCTTCTGCATAAGGAAACCGGCTACAGCAGGAATATAATGAGCTACCCCTTCGGTTGAAGCGTGAGCTCGGTGAGCCGTTCCAAAAGCATCATTGACATAGAGTTCAGCTAAGGAAGCCAGTTGCTTTGCAAATTCAGGATCATTTTTTTCTTCTTCAGCATGAAAACGAACATTTTCAAGAAGAACAGCCTGCCCATTCTCTAGGCTCATGACTTTTTTCGTGACTTCAGGGCCTATACAATCTGGAGCCATAGGTACGTCTTGTCCAAGCAGCTCACTGAGCCGAGAGGCAACAGGTGCAAGCGAATATTTAGGATTGACTTGACCTTTCGGCCGCCCAAAATGGGATACTAAGATGAGTTTTGCCCCCTCCTCAATAAGATAACGCAGGGTCGGCAAAGCGGCGCGGATGCGAGTATCATCGGTGATTTGCCGGTTCTCATCGATAGGAACATTAAAGTCAACTCGTACGAGAACACGTTTTCCTTTTACCTTTACATCTTTGACACTCTGTTTATTCATAAACGACTCCCCTTTCTTACTATTAGCTTAATATTTCCTGGAAGCGTTTGTTTACTCTTGCCTATTATCCCTCAGATTGGATTTCCTACACATGAAATTCGGCAACCCTTCTTTATTCTCCTTTTTGCGGAGGATTCCTGCCAAAATCAATAAAAAAGAGTGGGTTAAACAATACCCAAGATGACTTGGGAGATATTGATGGCATGGTCTTCAATGCTAAAAATCAAATCAAGCATATCTAATACGGCATAGCGCAGTTTTTCCTCTTCCCGGCTCCCATTTTCTAAAAGTCTGCTGCTTCCGGATTGAGCTAACGTCTGGAACTGGAGAGACCGCTGCAAACGGATCACCTCAGGCCGTTCTCGGATAACCGCTCCCGCGCTCTGGATATCCCACGCCTGGAGAGCCTGGAGCATGATTCGATAATGCGTGGCTACCTGTTCATAAAGCTCCTGAAAATTGCCCCACTCTTCCTTTGATAGTTTAAGATTTTCCCTTTCGAGCTTTTCTAATATCTGAATAATTCCAATAAAAGTATCTCCGATATGTTCTAATTCTTTGAGGATGAACTGCATATTAATCCCTTCATCCTCTTGCTCCTCTGTCAGCCCTTTCTGAGACAGGCTGGACAGAAACCGCATGATATGGCGGAAATACCAATCTACCTGGACTTCCGAATCCCGGACTTCCTCGTAACCCGAGGTTTCCCCTTCTTTGAGAATCATCAGAACCTTGGAAAGCATTTGCTCCTCAATTAAAGCAGCCAGGGCATAAGTCTCCTGCCAAGACTGCCGGAGGGCTACAGGCGGAAACTCGATGGAGGCTTCATCAATAAAGTGGAATTTGAAAGAAGTCTTTGGTGTTGAACGATCCGGTAAAATAGATTCCAATCCCTTAGCAATCCAGTTATTAAAGGGGAAAAACAAAACAACCATGAATAGTGCAAAAAAGAGATGGGCATTAGCAACCTGCCGAGCCAAATCCCCGGTTGACCATTGGACAAGCTGAGCAAATTGACTCAGGAAGGGATAGATTAAAACAGCGGCAATGACTTTATACCCTGTATTGGCAATTGCGGTACGTTTAGCATCCATCCGTTCTGCCGTAAAACTCGAAAGCAAGGTTGTTATCGTACCCCCGATATGCGCTCCCAAAACTAAGGGAATAACTGCGGGCAGCCCTATAACATGCTGGCTCGCTAAAGACATCATAATCGCAAAAACCGCGGTACTGCTTTGAAGGGCTGTGGTAAGAGCTAAACCAACAATAACAGCAAGGATGGGTTCCGCCCCTAGGCGAGCTAAAAAGACATAGATTTCCGGAATATCCTTCAGAGGGGCCGACGCATTTGACATATACGCCATACCCACAAAAATCAAGCCAAAACCGACGAGGGCCTGACCAAGGTGTTTCCACTTCTTCTTCCCGAAGATAGACAAAGTAAAGCCTAGAAAAATCGCCCCTAAAGCAATGTCTATAAACTTAAACGCAATCAGTTGGATAGTAATTGAGGTTCCCACTGCAGAACCCAAAACCATCCCTAAAGATTGCCCCAAACTCATCATCCCAGCATTGACAAACTCGACCACCAAGACAGTAGTTGCCGCGCTGCTTTGGAAAGCAACGGTCATCATCACCCCGGAGAGAACAGCATAAACATCCCGCTTCGTCAGTGTATGTAAAACCTGCTTAAGTTGGTTAGCTGCAAACTTTTGGAGTGCTTCTGAAGTCGTTTGGACCCCATACATAAATAAACCAAGGCCGCCTAAAAACACAAGAATCGGTGTTAAACTTGCGATCATCCTCACCCCTGTCCACTAAGGCGGCGATGACCTGTCTTTATGTAAACTTGCATCTCTCCGACATTAACGATGTGATCACCTAACCGTTCCAATGTCCTAGCCATCACTAAAGCAAGACCCAATTCGACGCTGATGCTCTTGCTTGGTCCTTTGTCCATCAGTTCCTTCTGGAGTGAAGCATAATTACGATCCAGTTGATCATCCTCTTCGTCAAGATCAACCTGCATTTCCTGTTCGCCTTTTAATCCAATAAGTACATGCTCAAACATACTCAGCAAGCAGCCGGACATCTGCAGGATTTCCGGAGGCCAGCCGGCATCTGACCGTAAGCGGCTTAATTCTGCAATATCGCATGAATAATCGGCAATTCGTTCCAACCCCTGAGCCATCCGTTGATGACCCAGCATAAACCGCAGCTCTTGAGTCCGCAGCTGTTGAAGGCTCATAATATCAATAATCCGGTCTAGAATTTGGCTTCTAGCCTGATCAATCGCCTGATCCAAAGTCCTCCAGTCTTCCTGCTGTTCCGGTCTTTCCAGCGTTACTATAGCCTTGCTCAAAATATCCTGCACAGATCCTGCGAGGTTTACCACCATTGTATGAATCTCTAAAAGTACCCGATCATATCCTGATGTACGCAAAACCGCCATCCTGCCCGCCTCCTCTCGCTCACTTTTGGGATTAGACTATATCATAATATTCCTTATATTTTATCCTATGATAAAAAGAAACATCAATATCTCTTTAAAACTAATTATCCATCCTAATTAAACCGTAGGCCTTTACCAATGTCCATACAGGATGTTCTGCCTTGACCCCCGAGCCATGTTCGATCTGTTCTCTACACCCGCTGCATTCGGAAATAATGCTTTGAAATCTTTTTTGAACCACTCCCTCGCGCGCAGAGCGAAATAAGTTGCTCCCGATTTTTTGAGCCAAATTGTACTTTTCCGCTTTAAAACCATAGCTTCCGGAAAGCCCGCAGCACCCTGCATCCAAGTCGGCAATCTGAATTCCAGGGATCAATCTTAAGATACGAACGGCTGGAGTACCAATTCCCTGAGCCTTCAAATGGCACGGAGCATGATAGCCTAACGACTCCGAAATTGTTCTAAAGTCTTTTTTCAGCTTTCCCTGTTCATTTAATTTCCATAGGAACTCAAAAAAATCATAGCTTTGCTCGCCAATTCTTTCTGCTCCCGGACCTTTAACTGAAGGATAATCCTCCTTTAAGGTTAAGCCGCAGCTTGTACAGGACGTAATAATCGGTATCCCCGCTTTTAAATACGGCTCCATCAATGCAAGATTCCTCTTGGCCTTTTCCTCTGCAGCCGTAAAATGACCGTTGGCTGTCAACGGAACACCGCAGCAATGAAACGGCGGAACAATCACCGTATAACCTTGATGCTCAAGGACTTTAGTGATAGCATATCCCGTCTGAGCATCATTATAATTGACAAAGCAGCCTGGGAAATAAACAACACTTTGTTCAGGATTAAAATCGGAGTCAGCCGGCGAAACATTCCCTGATTCTTTTATCTTAAAACGGGCCTGATACTTCGGGATAGACGCGTACCGACTAATGCCAAGCGACTTTTCCATAAATCCTCGCATGAGGCCAATTCCCAATAATCTATTCGTCATCTTCGGCAAAATTGTACCCGCTCTTCCTAGATATTCAGCATGCCCCAGCAGAGCATCCCTTACCCTGTGTTGAACGTAAAATTTTGAGTGTCTCACTTGTTTTAATGCTGAGGAATTTTTCTTTTTAAGAGAATCCTTGCGTGCTCCTTGAATCATCGCTGTAATTTTTACTCCTGAAGGACACGTCACCTCACAGGTTTTACAATTCGAGCAATAGGCCAAAACCTTCGAATCCAGGCGAACGCCCTCCAGCCGTAAACGCTCCATATCCGGTCCCACACTTTTAGGTCCTGGGAAGGAAGGATAAACCGCCGCAACCGGGCACTGTGCTGAACAGGCACTGCACTTTATACAATCATCAAGCGTCAACATTCTTTCCTGTTCTATGTTCATTTAAATCGACCCTTTCAACAACTTTCCTCAATTACAGTATCTCTCCTGCCAACCAGCCGGTTGCTAGGGAAACCCCTGCGCCGCAGTACTCAACCCAAGGATCCCAATGCGCAATTAGTCGTCCTACCACACGAACATTATCAAATAGAATCTCCCCGCTTTGGGGATCAACCGGCTGCAGCTCAGAATTAACCTCTACCCCGAGACGGGAATAGGGTTGTTCTCCTAAAAAATGCATCCCTGTCCAGTCTTCGGGAACAAAAAGCGGAAGTCCAAGGACTTTTTCCTTTACTCCATCCGGAGTCGCTTCGATCCCCCCTCCGAAGATCCCCCGGTCGCTAGAACTAATTCTTTCGCTTGAAAGTTTGAATCGCTTCCTTTGCTCTTAACCCAAACCTGGAAACAGTTTTTCCCTTGGATATCCACCTTCCGAACACCGCTTCCCAAGATAATCTCCCCGCCAAATTCTTTAAACTTCCTTTTCAGAGCATCATAAAGAATCTCTCCTCCAAAAGTCGGCGGGATATCCGTCATTTCAATAATAGGGCAAGGAAAATGCGCTAAAAGCTTTTGCAATGGCTTATTAAAAACACGCGAAAGCCCTGGAAAAACGACAGCGGCTTCTTTCTGATTCCTTATATACCGAACTAACGCTTCAAGCAGTTTTTGCAGGGTTTCTATTCCTTCTTCCGTCCGCCAAAAGCGAGCAAATTCCAGCCCATTTACCGCTTTGCCGACCTGTTGCCAGGGAGCGAAGGCAGATACCTGAAAAGGATAGATCTCAACTCTGCTCTGGGGGAATTCCTTTTCTAAATTTTCCTTAACTACCCTTGAAAAAAAGTCCTTCATACCCTCAGGTGCCATAAGCACAATTTCTTTGCTTTGAATTAAAGCTTCGGCCTTCAGCCCCATTGGCATAAGATCCGCAGTTCTGCAGGAACCAAGCGGAGTAAGAACTAGAGAAGATTCCCCTTCACACTTCTCATATTCAGGCAATAACGATCGAAAATATTCAACCGCCGCTTGAATATTCTGCGGCTCTAAATAGGAATAGGGATGTTTCTCCAAGCGAGCAAGGGACGGTATTGGACCTATATCAAACACTCCTGAACTTGAGGATAGACTCCCCGTTCCTTCTGCAATCATCAATATCCTTTTTCCTCGCTCAGAGGCTCGTATTCCTGCGATCAGACCTGCGAACCCGCCGCCGATTACAATCCCATCCCACATATTCCATGCCTCCTGTGTCAACATCTCTTACTGCTTTTATGCTTTATTCTAAACTTGCTTCTTCTCGCCATTAAGCCTTAAGACTCCAGAGTATATGGCACGGGCCAACTCTGTCTCTCGCAGCTGCTGTCCCCATAAAATCGGTCGAATCCCCTTCCAACGTTGGTCCAGAAACTGGATTAACTGGTGATCCAACACGCCGTATTTTTTCTCTTGCCCTATAAAAGGCAAGGCTCGATAGGTACAAAAGGCTCCTTGACAAGTCCCCATTCCCAAGCGTGTTTTCCGCCGAATATCGGACAGATTATAGTCATCCGAATCCTTAACCGCATTCTCAATCTCGGCTGCGCTTACCATTTCACACTCACAAAGCATTTGACCCTTCTTCGGGTCACACTCGATTTGATCAAGGACTTGCTCCGCTTGTTCCCCAAGACGCTCGACCATTTTATCCGCTGCGCCAAGCGGCAGAAGACGATAGGCCCGATCTCGAAGCGCTTCTGTGGTCTTGGGAACGATGCTTTCTTGATCAGTCCGACAAGGAACTGAATTCCCCAACTTTTCCGCAACCCAGTCTGAAACCTTTTCTGCCATCAAGCGATACGTTGTAAATTTTCCACCGACGATACTGACAAAGCCTTGGATTCCATCCTGTTCTTCATGGTCAATGAGGGCAAACGTTCGACTAACCTCACGTCCTGCTTCTTCTGATCCTGGAACATCACTATCTTCACGATGCAGAGGTCTAACGCCGGAGAACGCCCGAATGACTCTCTGCTGATTTATGCCGGGAAGAAGCTGCGCCCCAAGTTTCATCAGTCTCTCAACTTCCTCTTTATTCGGTTGGTTTTCCAGAGGCGAATCCACAATTTCTGAAGTTGTCCCTAAGATCGTTATGGTCTCATGGGGAACAAAGATATCTGCATCTCCTGGTATTCTAAGCCGATTGATCACGCGTTTAAACAGACGATGATTAAAAGCCAGAAGTGTCCCTTTATCGCAGATCACTTCAAGTGAAATACCTGCGGAATGAGCAATAGGAGAAGCCCAAGCCCCTGCCGCGTTGACCACAACCTGAGCTTGTGCAATAAATTCCTCTCCATTTAAAGTATTGATCCCCCGTACTCCTGTAATTCGATCCTCTTCCCGGAGGATTTGGGTTACTCGGTGATACGTTTTATATTGGCCCCCATAATGCTGTGCTGAGCGAGCATTAGCCCAGACAAGCTTGAACCCGTCCACTGCTGCATCAGGAACTTCAAAAACGCGCACTGTTTCCTGATTTAAAAGCGGTTCTTCTATACGTGCCTCCTCAGCGGATATTTCCTTAACCGGAATTCCTGACGCACGGCATCCCTCTAACCATCTCTGAACAAAATCCGGATCATCATCCTTGGTTTGAACAAACCATCCCCCGGTATCCTCTATACAATTTGACGCTATTTTCTTTAGAATCCGATTTTCCTGAATACATTCCTCGGCTGAAACAGGATCCTTTACGACATAGCGTGCTCCACTGTGCAGCAACCCATGGAAACGAGAGCTTGTCCCATGTGCCAAATCGCCTTGCTCAAAAAGGATGGCCGAGATCCCCCGCATACTGAGATCACGAAGAATCCCAACCCCTGTCGCCCCGCCGCCGATGATAATTACCTCAGTGGAATACGCTAACATCCCGTTCTCCTCCAAACCTATTGATCATAGATTTAAAGCCACTGAAAGAACCGCTCGTGCGAACACTTCCTTCAATGGCTTCTTAATTCACTTGATAAGTCCTTTAATAGCGTTTCCGCAGCGCCGTTGATGGAATTCCTAATTCATCCCGGTATTTCGCAACGGTACGTCGCGAAATCTCCATCCCCTTCTCCTTCAGCAACTCTGAAAGTTTTTGATCGGAAAACGGAGCTTTAGAACTTTCTCCTGCAATTAAATCCTTTAAGACTTGTTTAATACCTTCTGTGGTAACGCCCTGTTCATTTTTAATTCCTGAAGCAAAGAAAAACTTAAATTCAAAAATTCCCCGCGGTGTTTGCACATATTTATTCGCCGTGGCCCGGCTCACTGTCGATTCATGGACACCCACTTCTTCGGCAATATCCTTAAGATTTAAAGGATGTAAATAGCGCACGCCCTTACGCAAGAATTCTGCTTGCCGCTTGACAATTGCATTGGCTACTTTATAGAGTGTCGTTCGCCGTTGTTCAATACTTCGGATTAACCAGGCGGCGGAATTCAGTCTTTGCTCAACAAACTTCCGTGTTTCATCTTCCCCGCTCTGACTTAAGGCTTTGCGGTATGCCTGATTGATGCCCAGACGCGGCACGGTAATATCGTTAACCAAAATAATAAATTCGCCTGCTATCTCCTCAATAACTACATCAGGCACAATATAGCGAATTTCTCCTGATTCTGAAAAACGCCTTCCCGGTTTAGGATCAAGCTGACGCACCCAGTCTGCTAGTTTTTGGACCTCTGCCGTTGTTATTTGCATCTGCGCAGCAATCCGTTGTATGCGTCCTGCGGCTAAATCCTCAAGATGTTTAAGAAATTCTGACATTTTGGCAGGCGCCTTTGGTATCAATGGAAGCTGAAGCCTTAAGCATTCTTCTAAGCTTCGCGCCCCTACCCCTAATGGATCAAGTCCCTGGACAATATTAAGTGATTTTTCCGCCATTTCGATGGAAATCTTTAGTTCCTTTGCAATGGATTCGAGCGTAAGTTCCAAATATCCATTGTTATCAAGATTACCAATAATATATTCCATATACTTTACCGGAACGGTTAGTTTTTGAACATGAAGCTGTTCCAGTAAGTATTCCTGCAGCGTGGGGGCCATAGCCACAAAAGGCTCCAACCGATTTTTTTGCGAAGGATCCGGTTCATATTCACGAGTTATCCGTTCTTCTTGTCTCTGAAAATATTCCTCCCAGTCCATGTCCCAGGTACTGTCTGAGTCAGTTCGTTGCTCAGATTGTCCCGATTCATTTTCTTTTTCAGCGTTTGAGCCGGCCGCACTGTCCTCAACAACTTCCAGCAAGGGGTTTTCCAACAGCTGCTGGTCCACAAAGGTTGATAGCTCAAGTGCTGAGAGCTGCAAAATCGTAATTGCTTGACGAAGTTCCGGAGTCATAATTAACTTTTGAGTTTGTTCTAGTCTAAGACCATAACCAATCCGCAAACTATTCCCTCCCCGAAAATGCTCCATGATCCTGTTCAGCTGTTTTGTTCCTGGATTTTTTCTGCAAGTTCATCTATTTTTCTCATTCTGTGGTTTACACCGGATTTTCCGACCTTGGGATGCAGCATTTCTCCTAATTCCTTAAGACTTGCATCCGGAAAATCCAGCCGGAGCTCAGCAATTTCTCGTATGGGGTCTGGCAACGCTTGAAGGCCGATGGTACTTGCAATGCGTTTGATATTTTCAACTTGGCGTACTGCAGCATCGACAGTTTTATTTAAATTTGCCGTTTCACAGTTCACTAAGCGATTCACTTGATTCCGCATATCTTTAAACACACGGACATTCTCAAATTCCAACAGAGCATGATGGGCTCCGATCAAACCGAGAAACTCAACAATATGTTCACTCTCTTTAATATAGACAACATGCCAATTTTTGCGGATGCTTACTTTTGCTCCAAGATGGAACCGGTTTAAGAGTTTACATAATCCTTCCGCATGATGCTCATCATTCGTGATGATCTCAAGATGATATGTGCCTTCAGGGTTATTAATGGATCCTCCCGCTAAAAAAGCCCCTCGTAAATACGCTTTTTGATCACATCGGTGTTTAATCAATTTTTCCGAAATTCCTGGAAGGATTTCACCCTTTTCATCAAATAAACCAAGCTTTTGTAAATCCGAAGTCCCTTTGGGATAAATTTTAACCAGGTAGGAATTATTTTTTTTTAACCGCAGCTTACGCCTTACAACGATATCTACGGGTAAATTTAAAACGGTTTTGGCTAAACGATAAATTTTTCGTGCAACCGGAGCACTCTCCGTCACTACATTTAAGGCATATTTTTGATTCGAAATTTGCAGTGTCCCATCCATGCGTACTAACACTGCAAGTTCTGCTAAATTACAACATTCCTTCGGCGCTTCAATCCGAGCTAATTCCTCTTTTGTCACCGCACTAAACGACACGGACCTCAGCCCTTTCTATGGCTTTTCTCTTAACTTCTGATTCAAAAGGTAAGAATCAACGAGTGCAATCCGCTCTCCCATAGGCTTTAAGCGGAAAAGCAAACGAATTAACTCCCGAGCCAGACGCTCAGAATCATGCCGAATCGTACCCTCCGCTTGCAGCAGATCCCGCTCTACATATTTAGCACCTAACCATTCCACGCTTCGGGCTTCGCCGACTACAGGGAAAGACCCCTCATCAGCATAACGTTCAAGAAGCTCTTGCGGAACCCTTTGACTATTGGCCAAAACCACATCAACAAACCCGGTACCGCAATGATCGATAATTGCCTGTAAGTGATCGGATACCTGATAATCATCAGTCTCCCCCGGCTCTGTCATAATATTACAAACATAGACGCACGGAGCTTTAACTTCTCTAATCTTATCACTGAGTCCTTTGACCAAAAGATTAGGGAGTACGCTCGTATAAAGGCTCCCAGGTCCAAGCACAACTAAATCCGCCTCTTCAAGGGCATTCAAAGCCTTTGATATTGGATGGCACTCGCTCGGCTCCAAAAACACTCTTTTAATTCGTCCTTTTGCATTCCGTGCCGCTGTTTCACCCTTAATCACCGTTCCATCCGTAAGCTCTGCCGCGAGAACGACTTGTTCTAACGTTGAAGGATAAACATTACCCCTCAGGGAAAAAACCTTACCTACAGATTCAATTCCTTTTTGGAAATCGCCAAAAGTATCCGATAAACCGGCGATCAGTAAATTCCCCAGGCTATGTCCCTTTAAGGTTCCCGTCTCAAACCGATAGGAAAAGAGATTCTCCATGATATTTTCCGTGTCAGCTAGAGCGACAAGACAGTTGCGGATATCTCCCGGGGGTAAGATCCCCATCTCATGGCGCAGCTTTCCTGAACTTCCGCCGTCATCAGCAACCGTAACGATGGCTGTTAAATTATTGGTATATTCCTTTAGACCCCTGAGTAGGGCAGAGAGACCCGTTCCTCCGCCTATCACAACGATCTTGGGTCCGCGCCGAAGGTGTTGGCGTGTATACATTACATCAACTATTTTCGGCTCCTCATCATCAGGCAACAGCACTGAGATAATTGAATTCAGCATACGTTTGAAGCCCACAATAATTGCAATAACCCCGAGCACACTGATAATGATTCCCACAGGTACAGCAGTTTGTGGAGCGCTTCCTGTTAAATGGTAAATAGTCTCCCGGAATTGCAGCTCAATATAGCCTAAAGCAACCCCATAATTCATGACAGAAAAACCAGCAGCGAATAAAAATATCCCTATTGTGGCTAAAAGGAACCATCGTTTCACACCGAGATTCGGATAAAGCCATTTCATATTGTTTGGTGGGAATCCGCTTGCTTTCTTTTTCATTGTGACTTCTCACCTTTTCGGTTGCGCGATGCATCACGGTGTTTTACACTTGCCGTAAAATGCTGCTCCTTCAAAAAGGAACCGACCCTTTCTGCGATTGCTACTGATCGATGTTGCCCACCCGTGCAGCCGATGCCAATAACCAAATGACTTTTTCCTTCTTTAACATAGTAAGGAAGTATATATTCCAATAAATTCAGATACCTCTTCATGAACTCTTGAGCAACCGGGTTATCAAAAATATATTTTTGAACGAGAAGATGTTCACCTGTTAAAGGACGAAGATCCTCAACATAAAACGGGTTTGGCAGAAAACGGACGTCAATAACCAGATCCGCATCAAGAGGAACACCATATTTAAATCCAAAAGAAATAACAGAAACTGCAAGCTGTCCCAGTCCCTGCTCTTCTCCATAGAGTTCGATAATCTTTCGCCGGAGCTGCTGAGAAAGCATATTTGAAGTATCGATAATATTGTGAGCTTGACCCCGCAACTCTTCAAGCTGCTTCCGTTCCTCATAAATCCCCTCAAGCAGCCGGCCCTGGGGTGACATTGGATGCCGGCGGCGGGACTCTTTATAACGTCTGACTAAAGTCTCATCCGAGGCCTCGAGAAAAAGCATTTCATAATGAAATCCTTCTCCCTCCAGGTCTCTCAGTGCTTCAGTTAACGACGTAAAAAATTCTCCGCCTCTTAAGTCGCAAACAATAGCCGCTTTAGATACCTTGCCTTGAGATTGGGCACACAGCTCAACAAATTTGACTATAAATGTGGGAGGCAAGTTATCTATGCAGAAATACCCTTGATCTTCAAGGCTCTGAAGGGCCTGAGTTTTTCCTGCTCCGGACAAGCCCGTAATCACAAGTAACCGCATGGGTTTTCGGTCCATCTTATCCACCTCCTTAAAGATTATTGTCTATAAATCCTATTGATACAGGCACTCGTGTATTACTTATCAATTGAGACATAGTGCTCTTGTTGAGTTTCTATAAAGCAGCCTTAATCTCCAGGATTTTGCTTTACATCGGTCACTCAATAAGCTGCGCGGACCAGACTAGCGCTCAAGTACTCCGCTACGATGGGGGTCGCATGTTTTGCCATCCATGGCACATGCGACACTTGACACGTCCATGTGTCATCGCATGGCCAATTCGGCATCCTTGCCTCAACTGGC
The DNA here is from genome assembly GCF_049860565.1 of Desulfitobacterium nosdiversum. Taxonomy (GTDB): domain Bacteria; phylum Bacillota; class Desulfitobacteriia; order Desulfitobacteriales; family Desulfitobacteriaceae; genus Desulfitobacterium_A; species Desulfitobacterium_A nosdiversum. The sequence goes on along the minus strand of NZ_CP172056.1, from coordinate 917,303 downwards.
CATTTGAAAACGTCCTGTTTCCAACCCATCTCCGCTGCGTGCTTTCGCGAAGTCTGGTAGCCGCTCGCTTAGAAGCCGTTCCCTCTTGTAAATCAAAATCCTTGGGTGGTTTCTTGGGACTTTTGCTCGAGAAACTCTTAGGAGCAAGTAAGCTCTACACTTCACTTCTCTTCAACCATACGTCCGAGTATGACCGAGCGTCTGTTGAAACATCCATCCTAACGTCAGTCCGAAGTTGTAGTGTCTTTTCCGCATTACTAAAGGCTAAAGACTCAGTACTACTTCGCCGTACTTACCTTTACAGCCTCGGTCTGTGCCTGAGTCAGCGCATCTTGGGGGGCTGTTCCTCCCCAGGCACTCTGCCAGGCTGCATCCTGTAAAGGGAGCAGCTTGCGTTCTAAAGAATCCCCGGTTAAAGGCCAAACCTTAGCTAAAGCTTGGGCAACTTGCGGAGCTAAACCTTTTTGACCATCAGCTGTTGAATAATAAGCTGTGCTCGCCGGGAAACGAGTTCCGTTCTGAGCAAAAGCCCCTTCAACCTCTGAACTTAAAAGCGCTTCCTCAACTATCTTAATTGAAGGCTGCAGTGCGGTTGTTGTTTTGATCGAAGAATTCGCTATTCCCAGAGTCACTCCCGGCAATCCTTGGCCTTGGCCTCCAAGAACATTGAACAAGGGGATGCTCCCCCAAGGAATATTGGCCTGAGTCATAGCCGGGGCCTGACTTGCAAGGGCAATGGTATATACTGCCTGACCGCTTGCAAATGGGATAAGCGCATTGGGGTCAACCGTTATCATTTTATTATCGCGCCATGTTTGAAGCTGCTGCAGAAACTGAAGATTCGCCGGATCATCTAAAACCGGCCGGCCACTGCTGACAAGCTTTCCGCCTTGGCCGCTCCACCACGTACTTAAAGTCCGGCTGTTTAACTCCGGCAAAACCATAGTTCCCTTGGAATTGAGCCAATCGGTCAAACTTCCCAGAGGCTGAACCAGGTCTTTGCGGTAAAAAAGAAGCGGAGAATCTGTAAGCCAAGGCTGAGCATAAGTTTTATCCCCGTAATGAAACGGTGCGACTAATCCCGGAAATACTTCCGCATTCCCTGCAACGGGTGCTAATGCGCCCTGCGTATAAAGCTTCGTTAAAATATCCTGGGGAGCAATAAAAATTTCGGGGCCTTCTCCGCCAGCCTCAGCTTGATATATTAAGCCTGCAAATTGAGCTTCTGGAATCGACTTTGTCCGGATTAATACCTCAGGGTGCTGATCCATAATATGCTGAATTTGCTTATTCAGGCTGTCTGCCTCACTGCCTTGCAGCGTATGCCATATCTCAATCACTGCAGGTGCAACGCCACCCGGTGTTCCTTGCTGTGGGGCCCGGCTGCAGCCCACCGAAAAGCTTAAAAATAAAATACATATAAGTACGGTTAACCCAAGCCGCATCCGTGAAGAAGAGCCTTGTCTCATAATTATACTCCTTCGAAATTATCATCAAGCAAAGGATAAGCTTCTGCTCGTCCATTTTTATAGAAAAATAAAACCCATCCTTTATTTAAAAAATACTCTACAGCCGTTGCCCGTGCCCACTGACGCCGATCCATATTTCTTCGTTCAGGAATTTTTTCTTGCCAGCGCTCGTCAAACTGAATTTTAACCTTATCCGCTGCGTAATCTTCAGGAAGTTCCTCCTCAGGAATCTGCAGAAGCTTTGGAATCCCCCCTGGCCGTTCCCATCGATAATAATCGAAACGCAGCCGATCCCTTAGAGATTTCCGAAGGTCATTTATGGTCTGCGTTCGTTGCTTACTCTGGATTAAACAGGATTCAAGGAACTCCCACAGCTTATCGAAGAGTGCTTTACCGGACCAGCTTTGCTTAAACCATCCCCGCCTTTGCCAAAACTCCGCCAGTTCATGGTAGAAGTCAAACGGTGAAGCAAAGAGTGAAAGCGCTATGGGAAGAACTGTCTGAAACTTCCCTGAATTGTAATACCGATCGAGAACATCCTCCAGACGGTGAAGTTTAAGCAGCTCGTCGTGACTCATCGCACGAGTTTGGAGAATTGTATACGGCGGGTCTGGAGAATAAACAAGTCCGTATTCCTGACTTTTTTCCCTTAAGCCCGAACCTTTTAATACTTTCAGAAAGCCAAGTTGAAGCATATCGGGCTGAACAGCATAAACCTCATTAAACGACATCCGAAAATTTTCCCAATCTTCTTCAGGTAAGCCGGCAATGAGATCAAGATGGAGCGGCAATGTCCCCCAGCATTTTAATTCTTGAATATAGCCTTTCCATTGTTCAAAATGCTGCATCCGATCGATAATTTTTAACGTTGGCCGATACGTGGATTGAACACCGACTTCGAATTGAAGCAATCCCGCAGGATAATCCTTGAGATAATTCACCCATTCCTGGTCGAGAAGTTCTCCAGCAATCTCACAGTGAGCCCTAATCCCCTCCTCCGGAGGGTATTTTTCTGCCTCCTCTCTTACAATATCGAGAATCTGAAACGCATGTCTCTTTTGCACATTGAAGGTGCGATCGACAAATTTGATCGTGCGTGCACCATCTTCTAAAAGGCGTTTAAAAATAATGCGGAACCTTTCTGGCTCTAAGTAACGAACCCCTTTAATCGTCGAAGAGAGACAATACTGACAATTAAAGGGACACCCTCTTGTCGTCTCGACGTAAGCCAATCGCCCATGAAAGTCCTCCTTAACTTGATAGGGGATTGGGAGATCAGACATCGCAAGCAGTGGGCGGGGAGGATTTAATCGAATCTTCATCCCTTCCGCAGTAAAATCCCGCCAAGCAAGGCCTAAAACATTTTCAGGCTTTTGTTTCTCCCGCCAGGTCTGAAGCAGTTCTAAAAACGTTCTTTCACCCTCGCCATAAACTACGGCATCCACCTCTTGATGCTTACTCAGGAACACCCCAGCATCATATGAAACCTCAGGCCCCCCCAGGACAAATCGGCTATCCGGGCAAACGGGACGAAGCTGCCGTATGACCGCTAAAGTTTCAGTAAGGTTCCAAATATAACAGGAAAAGCCAACGACCTCTGCCTTGGCTTCAAATATTTCTGCCGCAATCCGTTCTACGCGTTCGTTTATGGTAAACTCACGAAGTTCAGTTTTCGGGAATTCAAGCCGAACAGCATCCCGCAAGTAACGCAGGGCCAAATTAGTATGCACAAATTTTGCATTGAGACAAGCTAAAAGGATATGCAAAAAATCGACCCCTTTCTTAATAAGTATATCCTTTAGCCTGCCATATTGCAATTCTTATGCCAACTAACTTCTAAACCCTCCCGGGAAGAGGATTGGTGCTACTTCTGGCCTTAGAATTCCAAAGGTATAGCCCTCTTTTTTTAAATATTGAATGATACGCGGCAAGGCTTCGACCGTTGTCGTCTTACCCGGCGCGTCATGCATAAGCATAATCACTCGATCTTTTCCAGGAACTTGGCTCATCACATTACGCACGAGTTGGTCGGTCGGAACAACAGCCGCAGCTGCGTCCCCCGTGCTGACATTCCAGTCATAAACTAGATAGCCGGCCGCATCCAAAGTATTATAGTAACTTACATGGAAATGGCCCTGAGTCCCGCCTGGGGCTCGAATAATCGGTGGGCGGATTCCGACAAGACTATAGATTAGGTCTTCATTCTTTTTAATATTTGCCAGATATGCCTGCGGGCTTTGATAAATTTCGGCATAATTATGCGAGTACGTATGGTTTCCTATCGCATTTCCTTCAGCCTTTTCCTGCTTTAAATACTCGGGATATTTTTCGACCTGACGTCCAATAACAAAAAACGTTGCATGTATACTTTCATTTTTGAGAATTTGCAGGATTTGCGGTGTATTTGGGGAAGGACCGTCATCCAGAGTCAAGTAAACAACTTTCGAGGGTTCTTCACTGAAAACACGGTTACGCATCGCTAAACCGGGGGCCATCGGCGGAGTACCTGATAACTCATAAAAAGGCCGAATAGGAGTTTGAGGAGGATCAGGCTGGGGCGGGTTCATAGGTACTGGAGCATCATCAGAAGCTGTCTCTTCCTGCTTCACTGTATCCTTTTTATCTTGCTCCTTTTTATTTTCTTCATCAGATCTTGAGCCTTGAACCCCAACGCTTTGGACCGCTGACACTCCATTTTTTCCCTTGTCTTGAAACCAAACTAAAGGGGATCGGGTGCATCCCGAAAGTTCGAGTATAAGCGTAATGACCATGATTATGGCAATCGATGTTTTCTTAATCCGCTTTCCCAATGGTTTTCCTGTTAACATTTTGCTCCCCTCTTTCTGACTATACTCTGCTGCGACTTTGAATTGGGGAACTGAATTCTAGGCTTCCGAATTCTATCTTAGAACATATTCCTCAATCGCTTGGGCTACCCCATCTTCTTGATTGGTTGCCGTTATTTTATCAGCAATCTCTTTTACCTCTGTACGGGCATTACCCATGGCTACCCCTAAACCTGCATAACGGATCATTTCTATATCGTTGAGACTATCACCAATCGCCATAACCTCTTCGCGTTTAACTCCTAATCGTTCGGCTAATGAAGCTAAAGCTGTTCCCTTGCTTACGCTGGGATGAATAAGTTCTAAAAAATGCGGCTTAGATTTGGTGCTTCTTACTTTTCCCTCATACCTTTGATGAATTTTTTCGTTCCAAAGGATCGTCATTTCAGGCTCGCCCATTAAGAGGATCTTTTCCACGCCTTCTTGTTCGGTTGATAAACGTTCAATTAAGTCTATCTCTTCTACCGGAACCCGAGTTGCTCGAGCATATTGTCTTGACCACTCATTCATCTTCTCGACAAAAATATGGTCTTTAAGATAAACATGAAAATGAATATCTTGAGCTAAAAGCCATGCCGAAATATCTTTAGCAGTCTCGATTGGAATTACTTTTCGATAAAGAATTTCACCGCTTAAAACCTCTTGAATTTTTGCGCCGTTATAAGTAATCACAGGAACATTCAGGCCTAACTGTTCTGCATAAGGCCGGACCGAAGTCGTTGCTCTTCCGGTGGCGAACGTGACATAAACTCCTTTTTTCTGGGCCTGTCGAATCGCGTTTATGGTTCGTTCCGAAATCGTCCAATCATCCTGCAGAAGGGTATCATCCATATCCATTGCCACTAAGCGTATTGGTAAAGGCAAATAATCATCTCCTCACACTGCGTTTTTATTCGACAAAATTAAAATTAATCCTTCCCCTTTATTATCTAATCTGTGGCAAGCAGCACTTGAGCTGCGCTAATATCGCTTCTTCTATATCATTTAGGTTATATTAAATATTTAGGTGTAGTAGACCACAAAAAGAGGAAGACCGAGAAATTATAATATTTATTTCGCGGTCTTCCTCTTTTTGTTAAGAAAAATGCATAGTTTAGACAATTTTTTGTAAAAAAATCAAAACTTTTTATGATAAATAAACACAAACAAAAAATATATAATCGGCATAAAGAACAGTGTTACAACTAAAAATTGTACTAATGATATTCTAACAGCCTTATTTAAAATTACAGCAATGAATATATACCAATAGGAAACCCAAAATGCACTATAGCCTGCTTTTGTATTGATAAATAAATTCCTTTCTTCATTTTGAAGTTCTATATTTTTCTTTAGTTCGGGTTTCTTCATAGCATATCTATACACCAAGATTTGCCCAATACCCGTACAAAGAAATCCTATTGTAAGACCAGACATAAGTTCTTTTTGATACTGAAATACAAAGCCTATTATTCCTGCAATTACCCCTATCAAAATAAATATCTGTGAGTATAGAAGCTCTTTTTTTATATACCCTTCAAAACTCATAATGAATCCTCCTCAAATATGAAAACTTCTTCGATTGGCAAATCAAAAACTTTGGCAATTTTATAAGCCAATATAATTGATGGATTATACTTTCCACTTTCAAGTGAAATAATCGTTTGTCGAGATACATTTACTCTTTCCGCTAAATCCTGTTGAGTAATATTAAATTGATCTCTCAATTGTTTAATGTTATTGGTCACTAAAATGCTCCTTTCTGAAGAATATGTAAAGTTAACTTTACACCTTCATTATGTTCTTAAATGCCCTAAATGTCAAGTTAGCTTTACATTTAGGGCAAGAAAATTAAAGATTATAATTTTACTATAATGTGTAGATTCTTGTTTCGCATTATACTACAACTGTGTATTAACTTATGATTTACATATATTCCATAGTGTTACATCTATTTAAATAAACTATCTTCGGTTTATTGTTAAAAAGATCGTACTGCATAAGGAAAAGAGGCCATTTTAAACACAATTCAGCCTCTTTTTTGTGTGAAACTAAATGTCTTTTTGATTATGGATTTAACCTTACCCTTAATCCTTATCCTTCGAATTCAAATATCCCTTTAAAAATTCTCCGGTATAGGAAGACGGATCTGCCGCAACTTCCTCCGGTGTCCCTGCAATCAACACTTGCCCCCCGCGATTTCCGCCTTCCGGGCCAAGGTCAATCAGGTAATCGGCGGTCTTAATCACATCAAGATTGTGTTCAATGACAAGCACGGTATCCCCTCCATCCACGAGACGGTGGAGAACCTGAAGCAGGCGATCCACGTCTGCCATGTGCAGACCTGTTGTCGGTTCATCGAGAATATAAATCGTTTTACCCGTGCTGCGGCGGCTGAGTTCGGTTGCAAGCTTGATTCTCTGAGCTTCTCCGCCTGAAAGAGTTGTAGCAGGTTGTCCCAGGCGGATATAGCCTAATCCGACATCTTGCAAGGTTTGCAGTTTCCGTGCAATTCGCGGAACCGCTTTAAAGAACTCCAGTGCTTCCTCAACTGTCATATCCAGAACCTGGGCAATGTTTTTCCCCTTATATCGCACCTCGAGCGTTTCGCGGTTATAACGCTGTCCATGACATATTTCACAGGGAACATAAACATCCGGTAAGAAGTGCATCTCAATCTTAATAATTCCGTCACCACGGCAAGCTTCACAGCGACCGCCTTTAACATTAAAACTAAACCGGCCCCGGGCATATCCTCTCATCTTTGCTTCAGGGGTCTGAGAAAACAGCTCACGAATAAAATCAAACACGCCTGTGTACGTTGCCGGATTAGAACGAGGTGTCCGCCCAATAGGAGATTGGTCAATATCGATGACTTTTTCAAGATATTCCAGTCCCTCGATACTCTTATGGGCTCCCGGCCGAATGCGAGCGCCGTTCAGCCGAGCTGCCAATCCTTTATAAAGGATTTCATTGACCAGTGTACTTTTACCTGATCCAGAAACTCCTGTTACACAAGTGAATACTCCAAGCGGGATTTTAACGGTGATGTTTTTTAAATTATTCTCCTTAGCCCCTTTAACAACGAGCCAATTGCCATTGGGCTGACGACGCTCGCTGGGAACCTCGATTTTTTGCTTGCCGCTTAGATATTGACCTGTGATGGAATTCGGATTGGCCTTAATTTCATCTAAGGTCCCTTGAGCAACTACATATCCTCCGTGAGCCCCCGCACCTGGCCCGATGTCAATAATATGATCTGCCGCAAGCATGGTATCCTCATCGTGCTCAACAACGAGAAGGGTATTTCCAAGATCCCTTAAATGCTCCAGAGTGGATAACAGGCGGGCATTGTCCCGCTGATGGAGTCCAATACTGGGCTCATCCAAAACATAGAGAACTCCCATCAAGCTGGATCCGATTTGCGTAGCTAAGCGAATACGCTGTGCTTCGCCACCCGAGAGGGTTCCCGCCGCCCGGCTTAACGTCAGATAATCCAGGCCGACATTGACCAGAAAACCTAACCGCTCTCGAATTTCCTTCAAAACCTGCTGAGCAATCATCTGTTCCTTTTCACTCAGTTCTAAGTGTTGGCAGAAGTCCAAGGCTTCGGATACAGGCATGTGTGTAAGGTCATCGATGGATATTTCTCCTACGGTAACGGCAAGTGCCTCTGGCTTCAACCGTTTTCCTTGACATTCTGGGCAAGGCCGTTCACTCATATAACCTTCGATTTCTGAACGAACATAATCCGAAGATGATTCGCGATAACGACGTTCAAAGTAAGGAACAAGTCCTTCAAACGGGGCATTAAAGATCTTCGCCTGATCAAAAACATTGATATAACGAAATTTGATGAGTTCCGTGGTCCCGTGCAAAAGGCCTTCCCACTGTTCTTCGTTTAACTCTTCCAAGGGCGTATCCATGCTGAATCCAAGCGCCTTGGAAACCGCTTGAAGCATTTGCGGATAATAATTGGACTGGGATTTGGCCCAAGGAGCGATAGCACCATTGTTCAGTGATAATTTTCGGTTAGGTATGATCAAATCGATATCCACTTCTAAGTTTGCCCCTAAGCCCGTACATGCTGAGCAAGCTCCGAAAGGACTGTTGAAGGAGAAAAGGCGGGGCGAAATCTCTTCAAGGGCGATTCCGCATTCAGGACAGGCAAAATTCTCGCTAAAAAGAATCTCTTCTCCATCAATAACATGAACGATGACATTTCCTTCACTCAACTTTAAGGCTGTTTCCATAGAATCTGCCAAACGTCCTGCACTGTCAGGCTTGACAATAATCCGGTCTACAACGACTTCAATGGAATGCTTCTTATTTTTCTCCAATTTAAGCTCTTCACTTAACTCATGGATTTCTCCATCAACACGCACACGGACATAACCCGCTTTACGCGCTTCTTCAAAAACCTTAACATGCTCTCCCTTTTTCCCTTTAATCAAAGGAGCCAGAATTTGTAATTTTGTGCGTTCTGGAAATTTTAAAATCTGATCGACCATCTGCTGCACGGTCTGCTGGCTGATCTCCCGACCGCAATGCGGGCAATGCGGATGCCCAACGCGAGCATAAAGCAAGCGCAAATAATCATAAATTTCGGTTACCGTTCCAACAGTAGAACGCGGGTTACGGCTCGTTGTTTTCTGATCGATTGAAATCGCCGGGGAAAGCCCCTCAATATAATCCACATCAGGCTTGTCCATTTGCCCTAAAAACTGACGGGCATAAGCTGATAAGGACTCAACATACCGACGCTGTCCCTCCGCATAAATCGTATCGAAAGCTAAAGACGATTTTCCTGATCCAGACAGGCCTGTGACAACAACAAGTTTATCCCTTGGAATATCTACATCTATATTTTTTAAATTATGAGCACGGGCACCCCGTACCTTGATATAATCCTGGGTCATATTTCCTCCTTGGATGATTAACTCAAGCGTTTTTTCCTGTCATATATTCGATTTCTAATTTAAACACGCGGCAATTCATCTCGTCAACTTCCAAATACTTCAACCCATTTTCCATAAACGCTTTGGAATATTTCGTTAAAAAGGATACAAGAGCCTCTCTTTTTTCCACTTCATCGACTTCAGACATCCGCCCAAAAGCAATAGCGCTTTGAAACTTAACGCTAAAACGCTCAGGCAAGGTTTGGCCCTCGCCTATTACACAAAATGAGGCCTTAGGATTCGCTGCGATATTATCCAGCTTGTACCCCTCACGGGCAACATGAAAATAGATGGAATGGGTCTTTTCGTTATAGACATAACTCAGCGGGACACCGTAAGGATAACCTTCGACATCCACGGTTGATAGCGTTCCAAACTCCCCTTTCTGGAGAAGTTCCACCACCGTACTATTGTCCATTTTTAAGTCTTGCCTTCGCAATTCCCGAAACATCTTTCTCCTCACTTTCGCTTTACTTTCTCATCATTCTTGGATTCTAGCAAAATACTTATCGTTTTGCTTTCTGCCTTCCTGAAGCTGCTCTCGCCTTACCCGATTTACCAGCCTTACTTCCACTGTTTTCCCGTTTCTTGCCCCGAGTTTGCACAGAACGTTTATATTTGTTCTCCTCGCCTTTAAGCTCAATGATTGCATCCCGGAGTTCCGCTGCCCGCTCAAAATCCATATCGCGAGCCGCTAAGCGCATTTCGTGTTCCAGACTTTCAAGGAGTTTAGATAATTCCTCAGGCGGAAGCTTGCTGCCATAAGCCGCTTTTTTCTCCGCAACTTTTGTAGCTTCAGGCACCTCGTAAATCTTTTTACGGATCGTTTGAGGAGTAATTCCATGTTGTTCATTAAAGGATTGTTGTATTGCTCGACGACGGTTTGTTTCATCAATCGCTATTTTCATGGATTTCGTAATTTGGTCGGCATACATAATAACCTGTCCCTTGGCGTTTCGAGCCGCCCGGCCAATGGTCTGAATCAAAGAACGTTCAGCCCTTAAGAAGCCTTCCTTATCGGCATCGAGAATGGCCACTAAGGAAACCTCGGGCAGGTCCAAGCCCTCCCGGAGAAGGTTGATGCCAACGACTACATCAATCTCTCCAAGCCTGAGTTCACGAAGAATTTCCACCCGCTCTAAAGTCGTAATATCTGAATGCAAGTATTTAACCGAAATATTAAGGTTTTTCATATAATCGGTTAAGTCCTCAGCCATCTTCTTTGTCAAAGTCGTAACCAAAACTCGCTCGTCCTGTTCAATACGCTCATTAATTTCACCGAGCAGATCATCAATCTGACCTTTTGAAGGACGAACAGAAATCTCCGGATCAAGAAGCCCTGTCGGACGAATGATCTGTTCAACGACATTTGGACAGTGTTCCAGCTCGTAAGGGCCTGGAGTTGCACTGATGTAAAGCCGCTGAGGTACTAACTGCTCAAATTCATTAAACTTGAGGGGGCGGTTATCCAAAGCCGAAGGTAAACGAAAACCAAAATCGACCAGAGTCGTTTTGCGCGAGCGATCCCCTTCATACATTCCCCTCACTTGAGGCAAGGTCACGTGGGACTCATCGACCATGAATAGAAAATCCTTCGGAAAATAGTGAATCAGAGTAAAGGGGGTATCCCCCGGTTCACGGAAAGTGATATGCCGCGAGTAGTTTTCAATTCCGTTGCAGAAACCCATTTCACGAAGCATCTCCAGATCGTACCGCGTACGCTGCTCCAATCGCTGCGCTTCTAAAAGCTTATTTTCAGATTTGAGAAACTTAAGACGCTCTTCAAGTTCAGCCTCAATATTTTCACAGGCCAGCATCAATTTGTCCTGTTCTGTGACATAGTGAGAGTTCGGAAAAATGGAAACATGTTTGCGTTCCCCCAGTACTTCTCCCGTTAAGACATTGACCTCATAAATATGCTCAACCTCATCTCCAAACATTTCAACGCGAATAGCCCGTTCTGAAGAAGAGGCCGGATAAATCTCAACGACATCTCCCCTTACGCGGAAGGTTCCCCGCTGAAATGCAACATCATTGCGATCATATTGAATCGAAATGAGTTTTCGTAAAATAGCATTGCGGTCAATCTCTTGTCCTTGTCGAAGAGATAAGACTAAATCATAATACTCATCCGGAGAACCTAAGCCGTAAATACAGGATACGCTGGCAACGACGATAATGTCACGGCGTTCGAAAAGAGCCGCGGTTGCCGAGTGGCGAAGCTTCTCAATCTCATCGTTGATCGAAGCGTCTTTTTCAATATAGGTATCACTTGAAGGGACATAAGCCTCCGGTTGATAATAATCATAATAGCTGACAAAATACTCGACCGCATTCTCAGGGAAAAATTCTTTGAACTCACTATAAAGCTGTGCAGCGAGTGTTTTATTATGCGCCAAGATCAGCGTTGGTTTTTGAACTTTTTCTATGATATTAGCCATCGTAAATGTTTTGCCTGAACCCGTTACCCCAAGTAAAGTTTGATGGCGTTTTCCTTCCAGTACACCGGCGACCAGGGCGTCTATCGCCTGAGGCTGATCACCGGAAGGCTGGTAAGGAGCATGTAAACGAAACTCCATGACCTCTGATCTCCTCTTTTCATTCGATTTAAAATAAATATTCTATCGTAAACCATTGATCATTTTCACATTAATTATAGAAAAGATTATACCACTAATCATTAATAAAAATAAAAAAATGCAAAAAACAGTATTTTCAATATATGAGCTATATAACAGAAAAAACGTCATTTTAGGTCATTAGAATTGAGAAGGAATATAAATTTTAATCTAGAATTCTATGATAATACAATAAATCAAGGTTAGAAGGAGTTTGCATGAAATTGCTTAAGTTGAACGATCAAGCAAAAAAACAATCTCCATATTCGCCTTATCGTTGGTATGTTCTATCTATCACAACTTTAAGTATGGCTTTTACTTTTGCTGTATGGTCTGCGCTTTCACCTTTAGCACCTATTCTTCAACAGGATCTACACCTCACTCATACTGAAATAAGTATTCTTATCGCTTTGCCTATTCTTTCCGGGTCAATCTTGAGAATTCCCATAGGTATATTAACTGACCGTTACGGCGGCAAAAAGATTTTTGCCGCCCTCTTATTATATACTCTTATACCCATGTTTGCCCTTGAAACCTTTGTATCAACCTATCCCCAGCTTCTCGTGTGGGGTTTATTACTTGGTGCGGCCGGGACCTCTTTTGCCATAGGCATTCCTTACCTGTCTAAATGGTTTCCTCCTGAAAACCAGGGATTAGCACTTGGTCTATTTGGTATGGGTAATGGAGGAACGGCTATTGCTTCCTTCTTAGCGCCTCAAATCGCTCAAAACACAAATTGGCATTTCGTTTTTTTCTGGTTTTCACTCCTAATCATCCTAGCTCTCTTTCTTTTTCTCACCATAAAAAAAGAACCCAGGCCGTCATCTGAAACGATTTCCTGGTTAACCTATAAACAGATATTATGTTCAGATGTTAAAGTCTGGATTCTTAGTTTTCTCTATTTTGTGACCTTTGGTCTCTTTGTCGCTTTTTCCAATTATATTCCCAAATTAGTCACAGACGTCTTTAATTTGCCAAAGACCTACGGCGGCTCTCTTGCCGGTATCTTTGTAATTTTGGCTACCTTAACCCGACCGCTGGGAGGATGGCTGTCTGATCATATCGATGCGAAAACCATTCTGTCGATCGTCTTTGCCATTCTTAGTACGATTGGCATCGTTCTATCCCTTGATCTTTCTCTACCTCTATTTTCCATTCTATTATTCGTCATAGCTTGTGCTGCGGGAACAGGCAATGGAGCCGTTTTTAAACTGGTTGCTCTTTATTACCCTAAATATACAGGAATTGTTACGGGAATTGTCGGAGCTGCCGGCGGGCTAGGAGGTTTCTTTCCTCCTTTAATTCTAGGTCTATGTAAAGATCAATTTGATACTTATGCCTATAATTTTATTTTCTTGAGCATTTTTGCTCTACTTTCACTTTACTTAAACCAGAAACTTAGGAATCAGCTCTAACTTTAAAGTGAGCTACCTGTTGGGTTAAGCCCCCAGCCAATCGCGATAAATTAGAGGTTGACTCATAGACATTTTCCATGGAAGTCAAAGTCTCTTCCGAAGCGGTAGCAACGACCTGAGCTGCTGCCGCTGAACTTTCAGCAGCTTCCTGAACTTGTTTTACTTTGTTATGAATTGTTTGAGTACCTTCGATTACTCGGCGAATTGCTTCTGTTACACCCACGGATTTTTCATCAACAGATGAACTTGCATCTAAGAGTCGAACAAAGACTTCTCCTGCCGACTTAACAATTTGGTGTCCTTCCTGAAACTCCTGATTCCCGGTTTCCATAGAATCGATAACTTCCTTCGTTCTCGCTTGAATTTCAGTAATGATATTCTGAACATCCACAGTTGCATTCGAAGACTCCACTGCGAGATTGCGCACTTCGTCGGCGACAACGGCAAATCCTCGGCCTGTTTCCCCTGCTCTTGCCGCTTCAATCGCTGCGTTCAGGGCCAGCAAATTCGTTTGATCGGCAATTGTCATGATGGTTGAAACAATATTCGTGATCTCTCCTGTTTTTTGGCCTAACTCCTGTATTTGTTCCATTGCCAAGTTGATTTTAGATGCAACACAATCCATTTTTTGATTCGCTTGATCTAAGATTTTATTGCCGTCTTCTGCTTTTCGGCTTGCATTATTCGCAGTACTTGTTAATTCTTGTGCTGACTCAAACACATTGCCGATAAACTCACCGATACCTTCAATCGTAGTTTGAATAGACTCAATTTCTACAACCTGATTTTTAGATCCATCTGCAATGTTTTGAATCGTTTTCACCACTTGTTCTGTTCCGCTGCTGGTTTGGTCGGCGCTTCGGCTCAGCTCCCCTGCAGCATTCTCGACGAGCTTGGAATTTATTTGAATCGAATTGACCAAAGCCTTTAACTTTTCTAACATTAGTCGGTAGGATTGATATAAAACACCAATTTCATCTTCATCCTTAACTTGGCTGACTTCTATCACCAGGTTCCCTTCAGCGAGTTCCTTCGTTTTTTGTGATAGATTGCGAATCGGTCGGATAATACGGGATTCCGTTAATATCCAGGCTATGCTTACCAAAAGCAAGTTGAGAAAAGCAAGGATGAGCTGAATATAGATTAATCGCTTCGTTTTCGCTTTACTGTCTGCTTCATATAATCCCGTAACCGTATTCATTTGATTAACTAGCTCCAGATTATGCTTATTTATATAATCAAAAGCAGCAAACTTTTGTTCTTTTGCATTATTTCCGGCAACAATTTGAATCTTTTCATAAAAAGGCTGCCAGGCCTCTTGTCCTTTCTTTAATTCCGCTAAAATGTTGCTCTGAGTTGTTGGTATTAAGCCTAGTCCTGTATCGCCCTGGCTAAATCCTTTTAAAGTACGGTCAAATAATTTTGCTGTTTCGTCTAAGATTTTTCGGGATTCCGGAGTATCTGCATCGTATATAATAAGGGCCGCTTCTTTACTCATCTTTTGGGATAACATTCTTTGCTTGCCGGCTAGGTTAATATTAACCGCATCCGGTTCCTGTGCCTTAAGAAACGTCTGCATAACACCAAAAGCTGAAACATTGAGAGCCAGAAACATCAGAAAAATAAATCCGAGTTTAAATCTTAGTCCAATCCGCATAATTATCCTTCCCCCATATTTCTAAATCTAACTGTTCAAGTCTTACCACTCACCATCCTTTTCAACCCTGCAGTACTCTAGTTTATAACGAGGCTGCATACTAATCGGATCAACTCTAAATGATGTAAGATGGTTGGCAGCTTGTTTCAAATGCCGCTCTTTGGGATCTAAATCTCCAAAGTGGAATGGGACAAAGATGGAACCTTGTGCAATATCAGATGTCACTTTTGCCCTTACACGAATCCAACCGTTTTCTGTAATAATTCGGACCCAATCCCCCGACCGAATCTCAAGTTTAATGGCATCTCTTTCTGAAATCTCAGCAAAACCTTCGGACGAAAGAAGATTAAGTTCGGCAATACGTTTCGTTTTCGTTCGACTATGAAATTGTTCCCGAATGCGGCCTGTATTTAAAATAAACGGATATTTGACCCTGCTCTCAGGATTTCTCAGGTGTTCAGGGCAATCAAGGCTTTCTTCCTCAATAGCCCAAAGTAAAGCCCGACCGGACTTCCTTGGAAAGACTCCGTCTTCATACAGACGGGATGTACCTGGATGGCTTAAGTCAGGGCAGGGCCACTGTATGCCTTGTTCTGACTCAAGCCTTTGATAGTTCATACCGCTCATATTGACCGGACACCCTCGGGACAAGCGTTTCCATTCTTCAAAAACAGCTTCCGGTCCTGACCAATTAAACCCATCATCAAAACCAAGACGTTTAGCAATTTCCTGGATGATCCATAAATCCGTTTTTGCGTCACCTGGCGGGTCTAACGCTTTCCTTGCCAAACTCACTCTCCGTTCACTATTGGTGAATGTACCCGTCTTTTCACCCCATTGAGCTGCGGGCAAAAACACATCGGCATACGTTCCTGTTTCCATAGGATAATAAACATCTTGGACGATGCAAAAGACCTTATCCAGCTGCTTACGCGTCCATTCCTGGTGAGGGAGGGATACGGCAGGATTCGTAGCAATATTCCAAAAGAGCTTAACCTTTCCCAGCTCAATATCCTTAAAAATTTGAAGAATACTTTTTGAAAATTGAGGCAATCGTTCAACGGGTATGTTCCATAACTGAGCAACTTCCTTCCGATGCTCCGGATTATCCCACCTGCGATAACCGACTAGAGATCCTCCCCCGCCGACCTCACGGTTGCTCATTGCCCCTACCTGCCCTGTTAAGGATAGCGGTGTACTTCCGGTTTTCCCTATTTTCCCGGTTATTAAGTGAAGATTACAGATTAAATTAACGACTTCCGTACTTTGATTGCTTTGATTAACCCCTTGGGCAAATATCGTCGTTACGGCCGCACTTTGCGCAAAGCGTTTGGCGCAGTCCATGATCTCTATCGTTGACAAACCCGTTTTCTGTGATGTTACCTCAGGTGTGCACTCCTGAACACTCTCTGCTAACTTATCAAATCCCTCTGTATGTTCTGCAATAAATCCTTCGTCAATCCATTTTTCACGGATTAGGATATGAGTAAGCCCCTTGAGAAAAGCCACATTACTTCCGGGCAAAATTGCCAAATGAGCATTGGATTGTCTTGCCGTAACCGTTGCCCGTGGATCTACGGTAATCAAATAGGCACCGCGCCTTTCTTTGTTCCGGAAAATGCGGAACCAAAGATTAGGGTGCATTTCGGCTGGGTTACAGCCAAATAGCAAAAGAAAATCAGCAATATCTAAGTCCTCATAGCAGCCAGGCGGCCCGTCTTGACCAAAAGAACGAATGAAGCCGCTTACTGTAGACGACATACACAAGCGGGTATTTGCATCGAGATTGGGAGTCCCAATATAACCCCTAGCCAATTTACCAATTGCATACTGTTCCTCAAGCGGTAAGAGTCCACTGCTGTAAATCGCAAGTCCCTCCGGGCCTTCGTTCAGTAATACCTCACGCATTTTCTCGATCACAATATCCAAAGCCTCGTCCCAAGATACCTTAACCATTTCTCCATTACGCCGAACCATGGGGACAGTCGCGCGTTCAACCGTCAGCGCTTTCCACTGATAGCGACCTTTAAGGCATAAACGTCCCTTGTTGACAGGGGAATTCTTATCTCCGCGAACACTGACAATCTGAGAATTCCGGATTCCAAGGTATAAACGGCATCCCACCGCACAATAGCCGCATGTCGATAAAATCCATTGATCAATTTGTTCAGGGAATTCCATTCCTTCGTACGTAACGTTATTTTCTTCATCGAGTAATTCATGCATTGCCTTTAACATTTCGGGAGCATTCATATTTCTAATCCCTTCAGTCCAAGTTTATTAATCTTTTCATAAAGACTGGAACGCGGAATTCCCAAAAGCTTTGCTGCTTCTTTTTTATTTCCCCCGCTCTGACGTATCGCGCGAATAATGGCTTCCTTCTCAGCCTGGGCGATTGTTTCCACCATACAAACTCGGGAAGAGTGTTTAGAATCGCGGCAGAACTCATCGGGAAGGTGTTCGCAGTCAATTAGAAATTCATCCTCCCTCAACATATTAAAGGCATACTCTAAAATATTTTCGAGTTGACGAATATTACCGGGCCAAGAATTCTCCAAAAAAAGGCGTTCAACCTTGGGATGAATTCCATCGACTTCCATCCCATATTTTTGATTAAGATTTTCGATAATCCGGCTAACTAACAGTAAAACATCTTGACCTCTATCCCTTAAAGGGGGTAAGTGAATATTAATTACAGAAAGACGATAAAAAAGATCCAGGCGAAATTTTCCTTCTTGAATAAGTTGCTGAAGATCTTTATTCGTTGCTGCAATAACACGTACGTCAACATGAATTGTCTTACGTCCACCCACTCGCTCAAAAGAACGCTCCTGGAGTACTCGCAGAATTTTTGCCTGCATAGCTAAGGGCATATCCCCAATTTCATCCAAAAAGAGTGTCCCATGGTTAGCCATTTCTAAACGACCTACTCGGCCCCCTTTAACTGCACCTGTAAAAGCGCCTTCCTCATAGCCAAATAGTTCTGACTCAAGTAGATTTTCCGGAATTGCTGCGCAGTTAATCGGGATAAATGCCTGCTCACTTCGTGAACTGCTGTTATGAATAGCTTGGGCAAATACACCTTTTCCCGTCCCGCTTTCTCCTGTCAAAAGAATGGTCGCCTCGCCTTTGGAAACCCGTTCAGCTAAACGTTTTAACTTTTTCATGGATCCACATTCGCCGATAACTGACCAAAAAGGGGATTGATCAGCAGCCCTCCCCCGCAGCTCGCGCTTACAGGCATCCAATCGAGAGGTTAGCAAATGCAGCTGATCCATAAGTTCAGTTCTTTCGGCATTATCTTTAGGTATAAACTTTATGGCCGCTCCCAGTAACTCCTCTTTGTGAAATAAAGGAGTGATCCGAACAAAAACCTCCTCTTCAGCTAAATGAATCAGCTTTAATTCACTAGGGAGTCCCGTCTTAAGAACTCTTCGCACATCAATTTGAGGAAAACTATCAGCTAAATGATGAAAAAGAATCGAACCCTGATTCTTTAAATTCAAAAGCTCTAAACTTACATGGTTGGCGAAAATGATTTTTCCCTCACGATTAATCAATAAAATCCCTACTGCTACATCGTCAAGTGCTGCTTCATACATTGTATTAACTAAACTATAAGCCTCAAGTTCGTCGCGAACGCCTGCAATACTCTCTGAGCGAACAAAGAAGGCCATAGCCCCGACTAGCTTATTCTCTTGAAGCCATGGAAAATAGTGTGCGGCCCATCGATCTCCTTGCGGCCCAATTTCAGGGCAAACTAACGGTTCACCCGATATTAAAACATTCAAAATCTTCGTATTGGGTAATATATCTGTAATTTTTCGCCCTTCAATGTTTACAAATAATTCACCAAAAGGATTATTCCGACGGTTTGAAGCATAGATAATCTGTCCGGTTTGATCGACTGCAAGAATAATATCTGCTAAGAGCGGCTGCCAATTAAAGGTTGCGAGAATCTCTTGTTGCCAATTAGGCTCCATGAAGCAAAACTCCTATCGCAACAACTTAATATATCGTTTAACCCGACCTTTCTCAAGATCCCACTGGTAGGTATGTCTGAGGATACGCCAAATACCGACTCCGATCCCAGTAAGTCCAATAATAATAGATACGCTCGCTGAATAATAGGATTCTTTACTCAAAAGGATAAATCCCAACTTTAATTCATCAATAGATATCGCTGCAATAAAAACCCATAAAATAATATAAAACGACATTTGTAGTCTTATTTTTCTATTCTTCATTGAGGTTGCATTTCCTCCTGTTGAAGAGTATTCTCCTCAAAATGGCAGTATGCCAGCTGTACATTTAAAACACCTGAAATTTTCTCAATTTCATTAGTGACTAAATGATGAGAACTCTCAAGCGTCTCACTTTCTAAAACCAGAATCAATTTTGATTCCTGCTCCACATGTGCAAAAACATCGATCCCCGATAATTTGCTTACTGCCTCTGAAACAACAGGCAAACATCCACGCTTAACTGTTACAACAACACTCGAAATAACCATAATCTTCTCCTTAGCGTGAAATTGGAACCTAAACCGAAAGAATATGACGGATAGGTTCCTTTTCTTATTGCCACTATAATTAGGAATTTACATCTTTAGGCACATGACATTGCAAGCAATTCGGCCGTTCGGGATGAGTCGTTTGCGGTACTCCATACCCTGTCCCAATGTCGCGATGGCAAAGCAAACAATTTCCTTCCCGGTTAACTAAGGTATGCGGGATTACCGGAGGACTGACCATAGGACCGGCAGCCTGTGCCACAATCGGATCCATCCTGAAAAAGGCAAAGGCTGCCAACAAGCCGGTTACAACGACCGTTCCCAAAAGAATCGGCCAAGAAAACACTTTACTCACAACTACTCCCCCCTTAAGCCTTTTCTATTTTTACAGCACATTTTTTAAAGTCAGGCTGACAAGAGATAGGGTCAAAGGCATCAATACATACAACGTTAATTAGAATCTGATCATCGAAAAAGGGAACAAAAACAGAGCCTTTGGGTGGATTGCCGCGACCGTTAACTTCAATCGGCGCCACAACACTCCCGCGGCGAGAGGTAATCTTGACTTTATCCCCGCGTTTGAGCCCCATCGTTTTGGCATCCGCTTCATTAATTTCGACATAAGCGTTTGGCATTGCATTATTCAATTCGGGAATATTCCGGGTCATTGTACCTGTATGCCAGTGCTCCAAAACCCGTCCGGTACAAAGCCAGAATGGATAATCAGCATCAGGAACTTCTGCGGGCGGTTCATAGGGTCGGGCCCAGATAATGGCCTTGCCGTCGGGTTGACCGTAGAACTCCATTTCCATCCCTTTCTTCACATAGGGGTCGACTCCCTCGATATATCGCCGAACCGTCTCTTTGCCATCAACGACCGGCCAGATAAGTCCTGTTTTCCCCATATAGTCTTCATAGTGTGCCAAGTCTTTGCCGTGGTTAACCGTGAACTGGCGGTACTCTTCCCAAAGCGCCTTCTTCAACTCGGATTCACCGGTTTCTGCACGCTGACCATCATAGGTTTTGGCTGCCGGATAAGGGAACAGCATATCCCCATAGCCCAAGCGATTGGCAATCTGGATAATCTGCCATAAATCGTCCTTAGCTTCCCCGGGAGGTACGGTTGCTTTGCCCAAATGCTGAGTACGGCGTTCCGCGTTCCCGTACATCCCCTCTTTTTCAACCCACATCGCCGAAGGAAAGACGACGTCCGCCAGCTCAGTCGTCCGTGTGGGATACCCATCCGAGACGATAATAAAGGCCTTACGATCCTCAGCTGCCTTGCGATAACGTGCAAGCTTGGGAGAAGACTGGTAGGGATTGGTGCACATGATCCAAAGCACTTTAATTTTGCCGTAGTCGACAGCCCTTAACATTTCCAAGGCGTGAAGTCCGACATTGGGCGAAATCCGATCGACGGGGACATTCCAAATCTTCGCGGCAAACGCCCGATGCTCAGGATTATTAACCACCATGTCAGCGGGCAAGCGATGGGCAAACGTTCCAACTTCACGCGCTGTTCCGCAGGCAGAGGGCTGACCGGTTAGAGAAAAGGCTGTAGCGCCAGGTCTCCCCAGCTGCTTGCTAAGGAAATGGATATTATAGCAAAGGTTATTTGCCCAAGTTCCGCGAACGTGCTGGTTAAAGCCCATTGTCCAGAACGAGAGAACATTTTTCTTGGGATCGCCAAACAAATGGCCCAGTTCGCGAATTTTATCCGCCGGAACACCGCTGATTTTCTCAACATACTCCGGAGTATATTTAGCTATAAAAGCTTTATAGTCTTCATAGGTCAATGGGGAAGCAACATCGGCAAATTTAAACTTATCCTCCAACCCGTAACCAATATTCTCCAGACCTTTTTTAAAATTAAAGTGTTTGCTGACAAAATCCTCATTGACTAAATTCTCCGTGATGAGAACATTCGCAATTCCGTTCAAAACTGCTAAATCGGTTCCGGGAATAAACTCCAAATGGGTATCCGCGACTTCGGTCGAACGGGTTTTCCGGGTCGCAATATCAATCAGCCGCGTTTGCGGTTTGCTGATTTTATGGTCTGTCACCCGTGAGAACAGCACCGGGTGCGTCTCAGCCATATTATTTCCCCAAAGGATAATGACATCGGCATGCTCGATATCCTCATAGCAGCCAAAAGGTTCGTCCTTATTAAACGTCGTCATGAACCCGGTCACAGCACCCGCCATACAGTAACGCGCATTGGGATCAAGGTTGTTCGTGCCAATCCCCGCTTTAAATAATTTAGCGGCCGCATATCCTTCCCAGATATACATTTGACCGGAGGCGTACATCCCTACCGAATCCTTACCGTTCTTTTCAATCGATTCTTTATATTTTAAAGCAACAAGGTCTAAGGCCTCTTCCCAACTTGATTCGACTAACTTGCCCTCTTTACGAATCAAAGGCTTAGTCAAACGATTTTTCCCATAGAGGATGCGCGAAACATAATAACCCTTGACACAGTTCAGCCCTCTATTCACAGGGCTCTCGACATCTCCCTTATTGGCAACGACTTTGCCGTTGCGGACTCCAACCATGACCCCACAGCCTGTTCCGCAGAAGCGGCACGTTGCCCGTACCCATTTATCAACTTCGGTCTGTTCAGTACCGAAGGTCAATTGTTCAGTTGCCGCCTTTTGCGTTCCGCAGCCGACGACCGTAGACATCGCTGCCGTTGCCGCAGCCGCCTTTAAAAATGACCGCCTTGTTAAATCCATATAAGAACACCTCACTTCAAATCAATGGTTTGTTCGGGTTTTTGCGGCTGAATTCCTATAATTTCAGGCTGAATTGCCTTCGTAGGGCAGATCTCAATACATTTCGCACATTTGATGCATTCAGAAGCATCCAGTCGAGGTGATTTTCCCTCCAGTGCCTTTTGCAATGGAGCCTCCCCCATGGGACAAACGGCAGCACATTGGCCGCAATGAATACAGCTTTTGGCCTGGAGCCTGACCTGGAGAGGACTGATCCTCCCAATAAGTCCATAAAAGGCACCTAAGGGACAAAGGTATCTGCAAAACCCGCGGCGACTGACCGTTAATTCAAACCCGATCAGAATGAAAATAAAGATAATGCTTAGTCCAAAGCCATAAAGAAGATTCCGAAGCAAAATCCCAATCGGTGAAATCGCTTCAAAAGCGGGGATTCCCAAGATTAAACTCAGGATCAGCACAATGACTAAAACCCAGTATTTTGTCCGAACGCCTAGGCTTACATCCGGTAAATTGAAACGTTTTCGTAAATAATCAATGGGTTCAAGAAGCGTATTGACAGGGCAAATCCATCCGCAAAAGGTGCGTCCTCCCAGAATCCAATAAGCAAGCAAAATCCAGAGCGCTGCAAAGCCTAACGTCGAGGTCAGTCGATGTTGGGCGAAGACAATTTGCAGAACAGCAAAGGGATCGGCCAACGAGATGCCAAAAATTCGGCTTGCACTGAGTGTTCCAATTACCCCATGCCATCCTGTAAGCGAACTTAAAAACAAGGCAAGGACAGCAAGTTGTACAAGATGCCGAATCAACGACCACATTCTCTTCATGAGCGTCACCCTTTCCGGGGCTGAACTTTGATTGCCGCGTTCTGAACAGGACAAGCTTTCTCGCAAATTCCACACCCTACACATTCCTCTGGATTAACATGGGGACGGAACTCAGCATGATAATCCGTTTTTTCATTATGCAGAATCTCTAAAAAAATAGCCTTATCGATTAAAGGACATTTACGATAGCATATTTCACAGCGCATACCCTTCCACGAAAGGCAAGCCTGCTCATCAATAACCGCGGTTCCCATGTGAATATCCTGATTTTTCCGAATCGGTTGCAGGGCACCACTTGGGCAAGTCGCTACACAGGGAAAGTCACCGCAAAGCTGGCAGGGATTCTCCCGGGCGACAATATAAGGTGTCCCTGCCGCCTGTCCCACGACATCTGTGGCCATTTTGATCGCCTGATGAGGGCAATCCCTTTCACAACGCCCACAACGGATACATGTTCCAGCAAACTGCTCTTCCTCGAGGGCCCCCGGAGGACGAAGAAGCTCCTTTTGGACAACTTTCTTTTCATTTTCCATCAGGGCATAGGCTGTAGTACCCCCGAGCAGTGCCCATGCAGCACGTAACCATACCATGAATCTCACCTTCTTTATTTCGTTCGGGATAATTATGGTTAAAAGTTAATAAATCGTAAGATAACTTAAAATAGCACAAAGGATGATAATCCCCGCTAATACGGCAAAAGCAACTTTACGATCGGCAAAACGCCTTGACGGTTGACGGTCAAGCCAGGGTACTAAAATCAAGGCGACAAAAATAGCCAGCACAATAAGGATTCCTGCGAGTTTGCTGGGGACAAGCTTCAAGATTTCAAACATCCAAAGGAAATACCATTCCGGTTTAATATGTTCCGGTGTAACCAGAGGATCAGCGGCTGCTCCCAGACCGTGCGGGGAAAGTGCCGCGAGAACAAAAATCCCTCCAATGAAGAATAAAGCTAAGGCCAATTCCGTTAAGGCATGGTTCGGGAAAAATGGAATGGGTTTTAGCGGCACACGGTGCGGGTTCTTTTCCAGAATCATTCGTCTTTCTTCAACGATCATCCGATAACATCTCCTTTCAACCTACGGTTATTACCGCTCCTACAGCTCATCGGAAATTCCTTGAATGCGAATCATGATAAAATGCCCGAGCATAAAGATTCCCGCCAGAATCGGCAAAACCATAATATGAAGAACATAAAAACGGGTCAATGTATAAGCCGTTACGTTCAAGCCGCCCCGTAAAAAGAGCATTAACGGATGACCGATCAAAGGGATTCCCCCCACAATTTCGGTACCTACCACGGATGCCCAATAGGAAAGCTGATCCCAGGGCAAAAGATATCCGGTAAAACCAAAAGCCAAGGTCAGGCATAAGAGAACGCTCCCGGCTAACCAGTTAAGCTCACGCGGCTTTTTAAAGGACCCTGTATAGAAAACACGAAACATATGCAGAAAGACCAGGATAATCATGATATTTGCCGTATAATGATGGATCGAGCGAATGATTGTCCCGAAGGAAACCTCTTGCATGATAAATTGGACGCTGGTATACGCTGCCTCCGGCGTCGGGCGATAATAAAAAGCGAGACAAATCCCGGTAATCACTTGCAGCAAAAAACTTAGAAAGGTCAAACCTCCGAGACAATACATCGGATTTAAGGCATGTTGAGGCACCGGATGATTCTTGAATCTCTCAATCGAATCACCGACTTCAAAACGCTCATTAAGCCATTGCGACATTCCTTAGGCCTCCTTTTCTTCGATCTGAATTTTGTCATTGTCCTGTACAGTGACTTTCAGCGCAATCAGGGGTTTAGGAGGCGGGCCATCGATATTTTTTCCCTCGGCGTCAAACTTACCCCCATGGCAGGGACAGAGAAAAATCTTTTCGTTTGGCTCCCATTCCACCGTGCACCCTAAATGAGTACACCGACGGTAAAACGCAATATAGTCTTTATCACTTTTCTTCATCAGCACGGCTGAGGTATTATTATAATTAAAATTTTTAACACTTCCGGCTTCTAACTCAGCTACCCCGCTTAGAAGCATCGGTTGAGGCGGGGCCGTTAACGAAGCAGGCGGTTCCAAATACTTACCTGTTGCCCCCAAAGGAATTGTCAACGCTGCCGCAACAGGTGCAAGTCCCAGCAACCCAATAAAATGCCGGCGATTGACTCCCTGATTCTTTTCTTTATTGTCCATCCTCGAATACCTCCTCTCCCCCCCGGCTTGGCCATAAGTAATTTTTCCAGACGAAAAGGGATAGACCGGATACCATGAGCAGAATTCCCATGAACAAAGCCATGGCCCGGGTGTCCGCAAATAGTGCGCCTTGGATGAAAAAGCCAACAGCCAGAACGGCCAACACCCCGAAATAGATAAGGGCTTTTGTTACTCGATCCAAATCGTTATTCATTCCTTTCCCTTCCTTAGTCACTATTTATTGAAATACTGAGTCTAGGCATACGAATGAAGTCCTGTTAAAAGGTAATTAACCCCGATAAACGTAAAGAGTACCGCCAAAAATCCCAATACCGACAGCCATGCAGAACGCTTACCTTTCCATCCATACATGAGTCGGGCATGGAGATAGATCGCATATATAATCCAGGTGACAAGGGACCATGTTTCTTTAGGATCCCATGACCAATAGGTCCCCCACGCATAATTCGCCCAAATTGCACCCGTGATGATGCAGAGGGTGAGCAGCGGGAAACCGAGCTTAATCATTTTATAGCCGAGATAATCCAAACGTTGGAGTTCGGGAAGGCGGGCGTTTAACTGCCCTTGAGGCTTCCGTACCTCTAACCGCTGTTTAAGCAAATAAAGAATTCCAATTCCAAAGGAAACCGCCAGCGCCCCGTAACCCATCATTGCCGTAATCACATGAAATGTCAGCCAGTTGCTTTTTAAAGCGGGTTGAATCGAAGTCATGACGCGTTCGTTCCCACTCATGAAGAACACGACAAAGGCGAAAAGGAAAAAGGCACTCGGCATGACAAAGGCACCGCCCAGAGACAGCTTGAAGCGATTCTCGATGAGGAGATAAACCATCACGATTCCCCAAGCAAACGTGAGAATGAATTCGTAGCCGTTCGCTAAAGGGGGGCGATGGGCAATCGCCATGCGCAGTAGAATAGCAGCCGAATTCGCCATCAATCCAGTGATTGCTGCATAGCGGCCAAATAATGCGAAGTTTTGCTTTGAAAACGGCAGATAGAGAATATACGCAACCATAGCAATGAAATAACCTGCAAACGTAACATAAAAAGCAATTTGCTCCCACTGCGTCATGCTCAATTTTGCCAATCCTCCTCTAGCCCATGGATTATCTTGCGTTTAGGTCCTTTTTGAATATCCTGTACGAGGTCATCCAGTAATTCCTGAGCTCCTTCCAGACCGGCAGCACTCGTTGCCCCCAATACGATTCTAGATTGGCCTTCCCCTTCAATCACAAACCAGATATGGCATGACTTAAAGTAAAAGGCGAGAATTAAGCCGAAAACGAGAAGTGCCGAACCCAGCCATATCAAAGGAACTCCCGGATCCTTTTTTATAACAAGTTCTGTAAATTGAACAGGCCCTGTGAGGACAATATCCCCGAAATTTGGAATCGTAGCTTTTTCTCCCTGATTTAAAGCTCCCGCTTGTAATGGCGTAGGACTCTCTTTACCTAAAATTTGATAATTCACTGATATACGTCCCGAGGATACTGTTATCGAGTCCGCAATAACATATAGCTCCGTGCCGGGAAGTTGAAAATAATTTTGGGCGTGCTCCTGCAAGGCAAAATTAACCTTCTTACCTTGAGCCGTTGTAAAAAACAACGCCCCCTGCCCATATGAGGATTGATAGAACGTAACCCCCTTATAAACTAATGGATGATTGACACTGAGGACTTGACGTTTAACTTCTTTCCCGTTTTGAAGGATGCTCAAATCGGTATACCAATTTTCTCTTAATCCCTGGGAATCAAATTTCTCGGTTGCTGAGTTAATCCGAAGTGTCCAGTCCTCCTGGATCTTTCCCTCTTCCATTTTGATTTGGTTTAAGGGAAAGGTTGCTCCCTCATATGTTCCAAAGAATCCTTTGAAACCGGACACATGCCCGATTACCGTACCCAAAATCAGAATAAGGAAACTGAGATGGACAATAAATGATCCCCAAACCCCAATGCGTCCCTTTTGCGCCCAACCGTTTAAGGTTTCTTCCTCCGGCTGAAGCTGATATTGGAAGTGTTTTGCCTTTAAGGCCGCCTCAAGGTTTTTCTGAAAATGACTTTGCTGCATATCGGTCATTTTATGATGGACTGGGAGTTCTTCGATTTGTGCAGCTGTTTTATATAGGGGAACCTGCTTAAAGACTTTTAACGCTTTGGGGAAACGGTGGATTGTACAGGAAGCGAGATTAAGGCATAAGGCAAATACCAATAAGCGATAAAAGAAACTGCTGTATAAATGCGTAATCCCTAATCTTTGCCAAACCGGGTTGAGTGCTTCAACCTTATCCGGCGCAAAACTCTCTTGAGGTATAACTGTCCCCACAACAGAAAAAACGGCAAAGAGGATGAGAAGGAACACTCCGACCTTCATAGAGATGATAAAGTTCCAGATTCGCTTAACAGGCTTTTCCATTTGAATTCCACCTCTGTCGTTTTTAAGGAGGAAGGGATACCCTTCTCCTTCTTCGAAAGGTATCTCATCCTCTATGTTAAATTAGGAAGGGGCTATTGTTTTGGGCTCATAGCTTGAGTTGCTTTCATTTCTGCCTGATGTCCTAGATCAATCGCTTCACCCAGGACTCTTAATGCTTCGGTCGGATTATGGAAGCCGGTACTATTTTCAGAGGCAACAAAATCCCAACGGAAACTTGCATCCCTGTGAAGTTGACGTGCTTCTTCTAACAGCTTTGGATCAGCTTTTGGGTCATTGGTTGCTTTCTTAATGGCATCAATCGCTGCTACAATTGATTTTTCTGCAGCCATCTGTGTTTGGTTGGTTTTGTCTTGAACATCGATGACTTGTTTTTTGAGGTAATCTTCAGATTGTTTATGACAGCTTTGACAAGACTGGGAAATCGTGTTTAGAGGGCTCTCCCAATGGTGCGAGGAAATTTTACTTTGTCCCTCTTTAACATATGGCATATGGCAGTCTGCACAGGATACTCCATTTGCAGCATGAACACTACTCGAAAACATTTCATATTCGGGATGACGGACTTTTGCCATCGGAGTCTTTGTATCCGGCATAGTCCAATCCGAGAACTTTTGATCATTTTCATATTTTGAAATTTGATCAACATTCATGCCATTCGCCCATGGGAAAATGACTTTATTGGTTTTTGGGGCAAAGTAATAAGTAACGTGACATTGACCGCATACTGCACTCCGCATTTCTTGACGGGTCAATTGGTTAGGATCTTTCCCCATTGCTTTTAGTCCTTCAATAAAGGCCGGACGTGTAATCTTGAGATCCATAGTTTTAGGATCATGGCAATCTGCACATGAAACAGAGTAATGCATCTTGTCCTTTAAGGAGTCAAAGGAAGCGGTGTAATAAGCATCACCCATTTGATTAATAAGGCCGGGGACCTCTGGACCTTTACACGTCCAACAGGAGGCACTGGGTTTTTTACGCTTTGTATCGAGGACATCCTGAATCGCATAAATATGGCCACGATCCTTAGTGTAGTCCTGACCAAAACCATATCCGGAAAATAAAGTTTTAAGCATCGGATCCCGTTCCAAACGGTCAAATTTTGCGGATCCTCCATACTTACTATTACCCTGAGTCATTTCTTTGTTTTTTAAATAACTCGCATATTGATCTGGATAGTACTTCCCCCAAACCTCTGGGTTCAGTTCTCCCTCAGGAATACTTTTGACCGTCATATTAGCTGCCGGGGCTGACGGTTTAATGCCATAACCAATTGCTAGTCCTAATGCGAGCACAAGGACGGCCGCTCCCGTGAAGAGCAAGACTTTCTTATTCATTTGTTAACCTCCTTTTTCCTTTAGTTTCCATGTGGTATGTCGCGATGGCACTCAAAGCACTGTTTTCCACCAGAAGTTTTGATATTTTGTACGGTTGTACTATGACAGCGAATACAATTGTTTTGAATAATGGACTTGCTCATATTTGTTGTTCTTATTTTATCTGGTGGCCCGACCACATTAGAATAAATGTCCTTGCTCCCCGAGTACGCCTTGTAAGCGAGCATTTTCACTACATTATCATTAGGCAGATGACAGTCCTTACAATTAGCCTGGGGTGATCGGTGAACTGTATGAAACGCCTTTTCTTGCTGTGGTTTCATGACATGGCATTTTGTACAGAACGTATCTGTCGAGGTATATTCAACCCCTTTCCATCCAGCTATTGGAATTACTATAACGACTACCCCTATCAGTATGAGTGCTTTTAAAGACATCCATTTACGCACGTTTACCCTCCTCTCTTTCCAAAGTTATTGAGTTTACTTAACCAGGCGGGGCCGTTCTCTTTTATGATTTGCAAATTTCATGCCATATTTTAGAATCAAGCTATTGTGCTAACTTTCCTAATTTAACTTTATAAATCTGTCCTAAACTCCAGATTTTGTGTCTGGAAATCCATACATAAAAGGAATGTCGCAAAACTACTTTTCTTTATGGGACCGTGTAGAAACTTTGTTTTCTTACGGCCCTCTTTTTTTCTGCTTATCCTTATCCTATATATTTGATGGTCGATTTAATCAACGCACAAAAAAACCTCGTATCTTTATTGATACGAGGTGACGAAAAAATTTAGGATTTTTTACTCTGGCTTTCTGTTTGATCCTTCTGGCCTTCCTGACCTTGTTTACTCTGTTGTCCTTGCTGACTTTGCTGCTGCATTTCTTTTTTTAGCATTTCAGGAGGAATGGTTCGATTTTGCTCACTCGTACTTTTTTCTGTACCCAGGACCTTACCTTGTGAGTCAAGATACTCTCTTGTAATAATAGTTTGTACTTTTTCAGTGACTTTTTGCGCCCCCTGAGGAATGTTTGCTCCTGTACTTCCACTCTGTCCCTGGCTTTGACTCTGGCCGGAGCTGCTTCCTTGATCCTGTCCTTTACTTTGTCCCTGGTCCTGCGATCCTTGGCCTTTTGGATCATTGCTGCCCGAAGTTCCTTGATCCTTTTTCGCTTGGGTCTCCGCTTTTGCAGCTGTTTCCGCTGCCTTAGCATAACTTTTTTGAACTACTGCTGCATTTTCAGGAGTTACGGACTTTACAGGGATAATCTTTGCCGGAACTTCTCCCTGATCGCCTGTCACAGATTCATTAATATCTAACGCTGACTTATTAAGAATCTTTTGTGCCCACTGAAAAGCATTGACTCCTTGGATATAAGGAGAAGTATCAATATCTGCAGCTTGAATTCCTGTTGACATCCGTTGTAAGGACTGAAGATTAGCCTGTCCTCCAATCAACAAGACTTTCTTTTCTAATTGCTGACTTTTAAGTACTTCTGCCGCTTGTACCGCCAGCTTTTCATTCTGCGCAATAATTGCCGGAACCTTGCCCGAATTTTTTTGAAGGAAATCTGTTAAACTTTGTCCAGCGGCCACCTCCGAACCTGAAGGACTAGAAATCGCATGAACAGTTAGCTTTGAATTCTTGCTTAAGGCCTGCTTGATTGAAGCTAACATTTCCTGGGAAGAACTATCACTCGGATCCCCTTGCATAACAACAATCTGCCCTTCGCTTGCTTTGCTTAACACTGGTTCAGCCATCAGTTTACCTTTTTCTTGTGGATCAGGTAATATAATCCCTGCCGGTTTAACTCCACCTGGCAATTCATTTAAAGCCACAACAGGAATGTTGCTGGACTGGACAGTTTGCAAGATTTCAGGGTTTCCGCCTTGATAAATGAGCACTTTTGCCCCCTTCAGATCAGAAGATGATCCCTGCTTGCTCCCGCTTGAGCTCTGTCCCTGGCTTTGACTGCCTGAGCTTGAACCCGAACTGCTGCTTCCCTTCGAGGTTTGTCCCTCAGAGCCGGAAGAAAGTTGTCCTCCTCCCTCAGAGCCGGAAGAAAGAACTTTAACATCCATGTTTTCTTTTTGGGCCATATCCTCTATACCTCTTAGAACAAGTGCCTTATTCGGATCCTGTTCATTTAGGGCTACGGCAATGACCTGCTTTTGCTGTGAAGTACTTTGAGATTTTTGCTTTTTTCCCATTAAGTCTTGAAGACTACATCCTGTTAAGGTTAAACTAAGAAGAAAAGCAAAAATAATCAGGAGAATTCTTTTCATGGGACACGCTCCTTTCCAGGCTCGAATCCAAGATTAGTTTTCCCCTGTTCGATTTAAAAATGCGTTAAAGGAGACATCAATAATGAGTGGATTTTTGATTCGGTTATTAATTAACGCCTTAGCCTTAATTATTACGACTTTTTTTGTGCCCGGGCTACATCTTGCCGGTGTAACGGCAGCAATCTATGCGGCCTTGGTATGGGGTATCGTAAATACCCTTATCCGGCCAATCTTTTCTTTTTTTACCTTTCCCTTGCAAATTCTATCTTTGGGCATTTTTACATTAGTCATCAATGCGCTTATGTTAGCTCTGACTGCAAAGCTTGTTTCGGGATTCAATATTTATAGTTTTTCATCAGCTTTCTTTGGCGCCATTGTTTTAAGTATTGTCAGCATGATCCTAACTCACCTATTTAAATAAAATAAACGTGTAATCAAAAATGTGTTTCTTAGATCTGTTCCCAATTATTTTCTCCATTTTATTTAAACTGATACTTTTAGTTTTAATTGAGCTCTTTACAATGTAAGAGCTCAATTTTTACTCTTATTAGCTTATTTCAGGCCCTCGAGATCTCTTAAAATTTTCGTCAATAATTCATCACGCAGCTGATCAACGCGTGAAAAATCATTCACTTCCATATATATAGATTTTAAAAGCTGCCTTGCATCCTGGAATTTGATAAGAGAGGATTTTAGCTCTTCGCTGAATGGACGATCCAACCCTTGATCCGTCAATTGTTCAGGGCTGCCTTGCCATATTGCAAGGTTTCTCTGCGGAAAGATAATCCCGATAATTACTTCCGGATAAAGCGGATGAAGTACGATGTCGATAACCTGCCCCAATTGCTCTGCCTCTTTAAGTACCCAATCCATGGCATCCGATGTTTCCTTACCCTCCAACCGGATTTGGTCATAATCCGTTAAATAATGCGGTGCGAAATTGAGCCAGCCTTCACTGTCCAGTCCGTGAAGGAAAAATGATGTTACCTTGCTTTTTTGTAGTTGACGCAAAGCCCCTTGCACCTTACTCCAAGGTCCGTCTTTTTCTTCATCTTGATCAATAGACAAATAGATATTCTTAAGCCAAGAGCGACCTTGGGGTTCAGGCTCAATAGTCCTCTTTCCCCTAGCCTTTTCACCGAACTCTTCAGCAAGTCGCACTCCAATTTCTTGCTGAAGTTTTTTCTCTTCATTTTCCAGCCCTAAGATACGCTCACGCTGATGCTCTAGTTTTTGAGTATCGCAGAAAGGGGTAAAATCAACAAAATGTTCAATAATCCCAGGCGCTCTCCATCTAAGTGGGGCAACCTCATACTGATCAAGCATTGCTAAATTGTTATTGCGAACATTAAAACCTGCCATAGAGTCTGGATCGCGTGCGGAGCGCATAAAATCGACCTCATAGCCCCGATCAAGAATTTCTAAACCAATCATTTTAATCATGGTCGATTTTCCGGTCCCAGGCCCACCCATGAGGACATAAGTACGTTCCCATTCCGACATCATATTTGGCAAAAAAGATATGTAGCCACGGTTAGTAACACCTTCTGCAAAATAATGACGTACCCCCGGTTTTTGAACCATGTCCTTCCCTCCCATTTTTTTGCTCGCCGTAGTTTATGCAGGCACAAGTGGAAGGGTCACTCTTTCCACAACTAATGTTTCACATAGGCTTAATCAAAGATAAAATATTTGTTGCTTGAATGCTTACTGCCTTTATTGGTGATGCAGATATAAATTTACGATAAATAAGCTAACCGCAATAAGAAAAATATCAAGTATTACTGTAGAATAAATTACTCTGCGCTCTCTCATTTTTCTATATGATAAATAGCCAAGTATACTGATGCAAAGTATATAAAAAAATATAAAAACCAAAGAAATAACTAGGTAGGAAAAATGAGATAATGCGGCATTATTTAAAGACCAAATATACAGGATACTCCATCCGAACGCTAAAAGCATATCCTTATTCGTACCTTTTTGAAAATACGGGGCATACTTTCCCTTTTGAAATAAGTAAATACTTCGGATAATAGGGTAAACATATAAAGCGATCAAAATTGCAATATAAAAGTAGCTCGGCATTTTTTCTCTCCTCCATTTTTCGAATTTCTTTATATTTAATTATTCTTATCCTCGCTTTATTCCATATTATAACATTTGTTTGAAGGATATTCCTTTAGATTATTATAGCTTGATAATACAAAAGAGGTTATTAGCAGCAACCCGCAATAACCCCTTTTGTGTTATCTATTTATTTACTTTATTTTGCTCCGCAGGATTTGAACCG
The DNA here is from genome assembly GCF_049860565.1 of Desulfitobacterium nosdiversum. Classification (GTDB taxonomy): domain Bacteria; phylum Bacillota; class Desulfitobacteriia; order Desulfitobacteriales; family Desulfitobacteriaceae; genus Desulfitobacterium_A; species Desulfitobacterium_A nosdiversum. The sequence goes on along the minus strand of NZ_CP172056.1, from coordinate 883,719 downwards.
CTTGGGTTAATTGGGAATCATAATTTCTATCCGTCGGTGAAATCGTGGCCTCTTCGCCCTTCTTCAGTTCGGCTTTCACATCCGGTTCGATTCCTTTTTTATGAATATCCACTTTATTCGGGGTTAAGTATTTTGCTGTTGTCAATTTTACACTTGTTCCGGAATCAAGCGGGAAAATGGTTTGAACAATCCCTTTGCCAAATGTTTTCACCCCAACGAGTGTTCCCGTCCCCTCATCTTTGATTGCACCGGAAACAATTTCTGAAGCAGAAGCGCTTTCCTCATTGACTAAGACAACAAACGGTTTTCCCAAGAAATTACCTTCCGCCGACTTTGTCACTGTTCGTCCTTGATTATCCACAATGTAAACAACAGGACCCGGTTTGACAAAATAACTGGCAACCCCTACTGCGGCATCAAGTTCCCCGCCATGGTTGTACCGAAGATCAAGAACGATACCCTTGTATTTTGACATATCCATGTTTTTGAGTACGCTTGCCAATTCATTCGCTGTATTTGTTGAGAATTGAGAGATGTCAATATATGCAAGATCAGAATTTCCAGGCAAGGCTTCACCTTCAACCGTCGGTACTGAAATAGGTTCCCGTGTTAAAGGTACTGTCAACGTTTTCTTTGCACTATCGCGGTAAACAACTAAAGTTACCTTAGTGCCTGGATCACCGCGCATCAAAGAAACTGCTTTTTCCTGGTCAATCGTCGTTGCATCTTGACTATCGATCTTCATAATCACATCACCCGGTTCAAGTCCCGCTTTTGCCGCTGGTGTATTCTTTATAGGACGAAGAACGGTAAGTTTTTTCGGGTCTTTAAGGCTAAGAATTATGCCGACTCCCCCAAATTTTCCTTCGATTTGTTCCATTAACTGAGCATTTTCCTGCGCATCCATATAAACAGAATAAGGATCTCCCAAAGAATCTACGATTCCGCGAGTCGCCCCGTCAATGAGCTGGCCAAATGAAGCTTTCTCTAAATAATCCCCTTGTACAAGCTGGACAACTCGAGCAAGCCTTCCCATATGCTGGAGGTTCGCAACAATGAATCCGCCTACGGTAACCGTAAAGATAATACTGATGACTCCGAAGGAAATCCCAACCTTCTTCAAAATTGCTTTCCAATCTCTGTCCTGCAATGTCCTAACCCCTTCCTACCTCTGCACTGAAGCTCCATCTTTTAATGCTTGCTTGTTCATCTAATAGACAAACCTGGTGATATTATATGCTCATCCCATCCCACTCATACTTAATGAAAAAATTGCAGCGGATCGGTAGGGTTTCCATTGACACGAACCTCAAAATGCAAGTGATCTCCGGTACTCCAGCCTGTACTGCCGACGTAGCCGATAACTTCACCAGCCTTTACCTTATCTCCTACAGAAACTCCAATTCGGGATTGATGTCCATATAGTGAAGTGTATCCTCCTCCGTGGTCGATAATAACTGCATTACCATAAGCCCCGTACAAACCGGCCATAATAACTACGCCAGAACCTGCTGCTAAAATTGCAGTCCCTCCTGGAGCTGGAATATCGGTCCCCGTATGCATACTCTTTTGTTGGGTTATTGGATGAATCCGCCAACCGTACGGATCACTAATTTCATAATATCCCGGTAAAGGATAAGTACTAATCGTACCCAAAACCTTTCCCGCCGAAGCAGCGGTCAATTTTCGGATTTTCTCAGCAATTGCATTTGAGTCCGCTGCTAAGCGCGCATTTTGCTCAGATAAATCGTCTTGCGCTTTTTTATTTTGAGCTAAAGCAGCCTGATATTGTTGATTCTTTCCATCCAAATCAGCCTTGGCCTTAGCAGCCTGAGTTTGAAGCTGAGATGCTTGATCGCGGCGTGCTTGTAATTCTTTCGTCTTTTGTTCCACTTGATCTTTTTGAGTCTTTATTTCAGCTAGTATTTGCTGGTCATTTCCAACCAGCTTTGAAAAATATTCGAGACGGCTGATAAAATCGCCTAAATCTGTCGACTGAAAAAGAATTTCTAAATAGCTTAATTGACCTTCTTCGTAAATTCCTCGAACTCGTTTCTTCAGAACTTCACGTCGAGCCTCAAGTTCCTTAATTCGCTCGTCCAGATCTCTTTGTGAATTCATAACATCCGTCTGCGCTTTGTTATATGATGCTTGGGTGAGGCTCAAAGTTGTTTGGGCAGTAGTGATTTGTTTGGATAAATCTTGGATTTGTGCTTTGAGTTTATCCTCAGAAAAAGTCAGTTGGTTTAACTTTCCCTGGATCTGGCTCTGTTCCTGCTTTAAATCTTGTTGCTGCTGAATCGTGTCACCGAGTTCTCCAGCTCGGAGCGGCATAACTGAACTTCCGAGAAATACAGCCGTTAAAATAAGGGACATTGCCCATTGTTTCTGCATTTTTTCCCCCCTTCTCTCCACTTGATGGCAATGAAGAGATGGCCAACCTGCCCCCTGTGGGCATTGTTAGCCATCAAATAAAGTATCATTAACTATATTTTGAATATCACACTCTTAAGAACTTGCGAAGTGAAATCGCACTCCCCATGGCTCCAATGGCCATCCCGACAAATAGAAGTGCACTCAGTATTTGGTTTATTAAGTAGGTATCTTGGACAATCGGCATAAAAGTTAAAGTTGAGCTAATATATCCTGCAAGCCAATGATAACCCAAGCCAACAAGGAAAATAGCTAATATCCCTCCAATAAAACCAAGAAACATTCCTTCAATTAAAAACGGCCAACGGATAAAGCTATTGCTTGCACCTACAAGCTTCATGATTTGTATTTCCCGTCTTCTTGAGAAAACATTCATTTTAATATTAAGTGAAATCAAAACGAGTGAAGCAACTGCAAAAGCTAAAACAATCCCAATCCCAATCCAGCGCAGCCAGCGCGTAAAGCTCAAAAGCTTGTCAACAACACCTTGACCATAGCGGACTTTATCTACCCCTTTAAGCCCTTGAATCTGGTCAGCAATCGTCTTAACTTGCTGTGGGTCAGTGGTTTTCACCGTAAGTTTATCAGGGAAAGGATTGGTTCCGCCAAGGTCTGAAACTAAATTACCTGAGCCCATTGATTGTGAAAAGTCTTTCAGCGCCTGTTCTTTAGATACTAACTCAACTCCCGCAACCCCATCCATACCTTCAATCTGTTTTTGCAAGGTTTGGACTTCGGCTTGACTTAATTTATCTTGAGTAAAGACAGCGATCTCCAGTTGGGATTCAAAATCTTTGGCCATATTATTCGCATTCACCAGGAAAAATGCGGATGCCCCTAATATCACTAATGAAACCATAACGGTTAATATCGAGGCAAGACTCAACCAAACATTACGGCGTATCGATTTAAAAACAACATTTAAAATATATTTAAGGGAGTTAATCGACATACCCATATCCTCCCCGTTGATCATCTCGAACAATTTTTCCATCTTCAATAGCCACAACACGTTTTTGCATTTGGTCAACGATATCCCGAGCGTGAGTTGCCATGACTACAGTAGTACCCCGTTTATTGATGTTATAAAGCAAATCCATGATTCCCCACGCCGTATCCGGATCCAGATTGCCTGTAGGCTCATCGGCTACAAGTAAAGCCGGGTTATTTACAATCGCCCTGGCAACTGAAACCCGTTGCTGCTCCCCGCCGGAAAGTTCATTGGGAAAAACATTTTCCTTCGAAGCAAGACCTACTAAATCCAAGGCTGATCTTGTCCGATTTTTGACTTCGTTTTTGCCTACGCCGATAACTTCCAAGGCAAAGGAAATGTTTTCAAAAACGGTTTTGCTTGGCAATAATCGAAAATCCTGAAAAACAACTCCAATATTTCTCCGAAGATGAGGAACCTCACGTTCCTTCATGCGCAGCAGATTTTTTCCATTGATCAAAACTTGTCCGCGAGTCGGAACTTCCTCCCGAAAGAGTAACCGAATCAAGGTTGACTTTCCGGCTCCGCTTGGCCCAACTAAGAAAACAAATTCTCCATTATCAATCTTTAGATTAATATCGACAAGGGCCCTGGCACCGTTTGAATAAATCTTAGATACATTCGTAAATTGGATCATTTTAGCCCTTTCCTCCTAATATTTCTGTGTCAGCTCCCTTTTTTTCCCCTAACCTATAATTCAATTCGACATAAGGGATAGATTTCCTTTTAGAATAGGCAAAGAAAACCCTGAATCTATTGTCACAGATTCAGGGCAAGATAACAAAGGATATATTTTCCAAATTACTTTTTCTTGAGAACTTGAGCGACTGCCTCACGAATGTCTTTTGAAGTTAACCCGTATTTTTCTAAAAGCTCGTAGGGGCGTCCGGATTCGCCAAAGCTGTCTTTAATTCCTACTCGAACCATAGGAGTCGGTGCATTTTCTGCGAGCACTTCAGCAACAGCACTTCCTAATCCGCCGATAATCGTATGTTCCTCTGCTGTTACAACAGCACCGGTTGCTTTTGCCAGCCGCAAAATCGTTTCTTCATCAAGCGGTTTAATTGACGCTGCATTAACAACTGCAGCGTTAATCCCTTCTCCAGCCAGTTCTTCCGCCGCTTCCAAAGCTGCAGCCACCATAACTCCATTGGCAAAAATAACAACATCTGAACCTTCACGAAGGACATTTGCTTTTCCGATTTCAAACGTATAATTCTCATCGAAAAGCAAGGGCACATCAAGGCGTCCCATGCGGATATAAACAGGTCCCTTATGGTGAGCTGCCGCATAGATAGCCTGCCGTGTCTCTTCTCCATCAGCCGGAACAAGGACCGTCATATTAGGCAGAGCACGCATAATCGCAACATCTTCAATTGCTTGGTGAGAACCCCCGTCTTCGCCAACAGTAACGCCGGAATGGGTCGCCGCTATTTTAACATTCAATTTCGGATAGGCAATAGAGTTGCGAATTTGTTCAAACGCCCGACCTGTTGCAAATACCGCAAAGGTACTTGCAAAGGGAATTTTCCCCGCTGCTGCAAGTCCTGCCGCTGTTCCCATCATATTTGCTTCAGCAATTCCCATATTAAAAAACCGTTCAGGATAGTGTTTAGCAAAGTTCGCAGTTTTCGTAGACCTTGACAAATCCGCATCTAAAGCGACGATATCTGAGTTCTCTGCTCCTAAGGCCACTAAAGCTTTACCATAGGCCTCCCGTGTTGCTTGCCTAGCCAAGATGTGATGCCTCCTCTCTTAATTCACTCAATGCCTGTTCACCCTGTTCAGCACTGGGTGCATTTCCATGCCAGCCGACCTGGTTTTCCATAAAAGAAACGCCTTTACCCTTGATCGTCTTCGCCAGCAAAAGAGTTGGTTTTCCTTTGGTTGCTTTTGCTTCCTCAAAGGCAGCTAATAAACTTTCAATATCATGTCCATCCACTTCAATGACATGCCAACCAAAAGCCTTCCATTTATCCAGAAGAGGGCTTGTCGACATAACCTGCTCCGTTGGGCCATCGATTTGTAAGCCATTATTATCGAGGATGGCTGTAACATTATCCAATTTATAATGAGCTGCAGCCATTGCGGCTTCCCAGATCTGTCCTTCACCCATCTCGCCGTCGCCCATCAATACGTAGACACGATAATCCTTTTTATTCAACTTACCCGCTAAAGCCATTCCATTGGCTGCAGATAAGCCTTGCCCTAAAGAACCTGTGGACATATCGACTCCAGGAATACGTTTCATGTCAGGATGCCCTTGGAGCATACGCCCAGTATGTCTTAATCCTAATAGTTCTTCCTTAGGGAAAAATCCCTTTTCCGCTAAGGCTGCATAAAGAACAGGGGCAGCATGGCCTTTCGATAAAACAAAACGATCGCGATCGGCCCATTGCGGATCTTCGGCTTTAACCTTCATCTCATGAAAATATAAAGCAGCCACAATATCCGTTGCCGATAAGCTTCCCCCTGGATGGCCCGACTTTGCAGAAACGAGCATCGTAATGATATCCTGACGAATTTGGTTCGCCTTACGCTTTAAATCAAGGACCGACACAGTAAAATTCCTCCTAAACCGCATTTAATGCTTTGTCATTTCCTTTATTGTTTTATGTATAGTTTGAACTCATTAATCTTCCTTGATTAATGAGTTCTTAAATCATGCTTTTAGATTAGTGCAGATTTATTGAACATTTTTGGTTTTCTGCAGGTAAGCCGCGATAAAATCATCGATCTCGCCGTCCATGACCGCCAAAACATTCGCCGTCTCGACATTCGTCCGATGGTCTTTAACCATATTGTACGGATGAAAGACATAGGAGCGAATTTGGCTGCCCCAGGCAATTTCTTGCTGCTCACCGCGAATTTCCGAAATTTCCTCTTCCTGCTGCCGACGCTTTAGTTCTAAAAGTTTTGCATGCAGAACACGCATTGCATAGGCTCGATTTTGGATTTGAGACCGTTCACTTTGACATGCAACTACGATTCCTGTGGGTATATGCGTAATGCGAATAGCTGAACTTGTTTTATTAACGTGTTGTCCACCTGCTCCGCTGGAACGGTACGTGTCTACTCTCAAATCATCCGGATCAATTTTAATTTCGGAATCATCCTCATCCACTTCAGGAATAACGTCAACTGAAGCGAAAGAGGTATGCCTGCGTCCAGAAGCGTCAAACGGCGAAATCCGTACGAGCCGGTGAACACCTTTCTCTGACTTAGAATAGCCATAAGCATTCTCGCCCGCAATTGAAATCGTTACGCTCTTGATTCCTGCCTCATCACCTGGCAGCAAATCCATCGTTTCGACTTTATAACCGCGTCGTTCGGCCCAACGGATATACATCCTGTAAAGCATCGAAACCCAATCTTGCGCCTCAGTTCCGCCTGCCCCCGCATGAAGCGTTAAAATCGCATTATTGCGGTCATACTGTCCGCTTAACAGAATTTCCAGTTCTAACTTTTCAAATTTGGCCTGCAGAGCTTTAACTCCCTCTTCAACTTCCGGTTCAAGAGAATCATCTTCCTCCTCCATCGCCAGTTCGTAAAGTGCAGTTAAATCATCCAATTCAACCCGAAGATCATCATACGTTTTTACTTTTCCTTGTTGAAAAGAAAGCTCTTGCATAAATTTCTGAGCGGAATTGGGATCATCCCAAAAATCCGGACGGCCCAGTTCCTGCTCTAAAATACTAATCTTATCCTTGCGCTGAGCGACGTCAAAGAGAAACCCTCAAATCTGCTAAGCGCATTTCTAAACCTTCTAGCTCTCTTTTCCAGTCAGCTACTAACACTTATTTCATCCCTTTCAAAACTTTTTTCAAAAATCCCTTAAACAGGCTAAGGAGATAGGTAAAGACTTTAAAACGAGCAATAATCAAACTTGATGAAAACGCAACATGCATACGCAGGACGGAACATACGATGTGTTCCGCCGCCAACAGAGTCAGGAGACGATTTTGGCGGGAATCCTGCCTCTTAAAACAGGTGTTTGAATCCTAGTTTGATCGGCGAGCGCATCTTGTCTGAACCTATTCCTTAACCGTTTATTCATTTGCCCCATGGCAATTCTTATATTTCTTCCCGCTTCCGCACGGACAAGGATCGTTACGGCCGATCTTCGGGCCCTCATTGTGCACCGGGCGTGCTGCTTCCTCTTCATCACGATTCGTACGCACATGCTGAGGCTCTTCCTGCACTTGTTCCGTAACTTGAGGTGCAACTCTCATCATATAGCGAACAATGTCTTCTTGGATAGAATCGATCATTCCTTGGAACATATCATACGCTTCATGTTTGTACTCGACGAGCGGATTTTTTTGGCCATAGGCACGCAGTCCGATTCCTTCTCGCAT